>JAOAGU010000047.1 GCA_026415595.1 Thermodesulfovibrio sp.
GCGATACTGTCTGAGCTATTAGGATCACAATAGAAAGCGCCTTCTCCACAAATCTCTGGTAGACTTGCTTTATTGGACACTAAAACAGGACAACTGCATGCCATTGCCTCAATTGGTGGTAATCCAAAGCCTTCATAAAATGAGGGGAAAACGAGTAATTGGGCTTTGTTATATATACATGCAAGTTCTTTTTCGGAGACATATCCTGTATATATTATGTTTCCTTTGTCTTTATCTAAAAGTTTCATTATTTCTTTATTTTCCCATCCACTGAAACCAACAATAACAAGTTTGAACTCTTCTTTTATGTAATTTGGAAGAGATTGATATGCATGAAGAAGATTTTTAAGATTCTTTCTTGGCTCAATTGAGCCAACAAAGAGAATGTAGTTTTCAGGAAGAGAATATTTATTTATAATCTCATTTATTACCTCTCCTGGATAATTTCTAAAAATTTCAAAGTCAATTCCGAGATAAACTGTTTGCATTAAACTTTCATCAAAGCCATATTCTTCTTTCGCTTCTCTCAAAATAAAGTTAGATGGAACTATGATTCTATCTGCCTTTTTGATGGACTTCCAAAAATTATTTCTAAAAAAATCTATTCTTTCCTTAGGATGCCATTGGGGATATTTATCAAAGGAGAAATCAAATACCGAAACAACTCTATGTTTAGTCTTTATTTTATCAAGCAAAATAAAGTTAGGCTCAAAGTATAGGTCAAAAGTTTTTAATGAAAATCCTGCCAAGTAGTTTTTCAATTTTCTAAGGTGTGAAGAAAATGGTGTTGTCTTTATTAATTCCTTTGTCCTATGAATAAATTGCTTCATAAAGGTTTTTTCTTCAGATTTTAATTGTTTTGAAAAATATCCATAGTAATAAAAATATTTGTTGTTCTTATCTAATTCCCTTAGTTTTTTTGCAATATAGTAAGTATATTTTCCTATTCCTGTTAATGGCGCAAGAAGTGGTATAGTATTTATTAAAATTTTCATGTTTTAAACTTTCTATAAAAGATTTCTTCAATATTTTCTGAGATTTCGTTCAATAGGTTTTCTGATATTAGTCCTCTTTGTTTTGCCGGAAGTGAATCAACTATATCTTTCATAAGAGAACATAAAATCATCTTCTTTTCACGACTAAAGGCTGTTATATCTAAAAAATTTGCAAATTCCTTAACATAGTCTTCAATTTTGAAGTTTTCAAGAATGTATTTTTTTGAAATTGTTCCAATTGAATAGGACAATGATGGATTAGATAGTATTTCATGTATTTTATCATTTAAATCTTCTAACCTTCTGATTTTAATCAATACATTATCTGGAAATTCAGAAAAAAATCCATTATCAAATACAATTACAGCCTTTCCAAAAAGCATCTGCTCAAGAAGACTCCATGATGCTCCTTCTGTATTATATCTTCTCAGATTAATACAAATATCTGACTCTTCAATATATTTGTAAAGCTCTTCATCCTTTAAAAAACCAGTTATTTTAACAACTGTATCTAATCCATAATCTTCAATTAAAGATTTAATTTTATTCATATAGGCATTATGTATTGAGCCTGCAATTATATAGATAATTCTTTCTCTTATTTCAGGTGTCTGTCCTATGACCCTTAAGACCTCTTCAATCATTCTATTTTCACTGATAAAACCATAGGAGATTAATTTAATTTTACCATCTGGCTCATAAGTCTTTTTCTGTCTATCTTTAAAAGAAAATGATTTACAGATAGGTAAAGGTATATATTTAACTTCACCGCTGTATTCCATTTTTATCAATTCAGAAAAATTTTTAGAGTGAACAATTATAGCAGTTGTGTATGGATATATGAGTTCTCTCATATGGTATTTCAGACAATCTTCTGTTTCCCAAATTAAGATACCATTCTTTTTTTGCATATTAGCATAGAGAGAGACATCTTCTCCATAAATCCTATTTAAGATTTCATAATAGAGCTCTGGTTTATTAATATACTCAAAATAATAATTAGCAAAAAAATGATGATAGGTTCTGTCATGTAGTATGGCAATTCCTGGATATTTTTTTATGGCTAAATAAAGAGGTATGCTTTCTCTTGAGTTGCCAAAATTATATACTATATTTTTATATCCTGAGAGTTCATTTATATCAAATCCTGTTTCTCCAACAAAAATATCAAGATTATAAAAATCTTTAAGTATTTCCTTTACTGATTCAGTATATTTTCCTAAACCTGTTTTAATTGATGGAACAACCCAAGCTAATCTATTCATTGGTAAATTCTTCAATTACCCTTTGCCATGAAATATCTAAGGATAAGATTTTTTCATATCCTGCCTTGCCCATTTCTTTTGCCTTAGTCTTATCATTATAAATTCTCTCTAAAGCATCGGCTAAATAATTTGCATCGGGACTGATTATTAAACCATTGAATCCATCTTTAACAAACTCTGTAGGTCCACCTGAATCAGTGCAGGTTATAACTGCTTTGCTTGAGTACATTGCTTCTAAGGTTATGTAACCGTAGTCTTCTTGATAACTTGGGAAAATAACCGCAAGACACTTTGAATAGAGCTCAATAATTTGCTCTCTCGATAAATTTTTTAAAATTTTTACTCTATCATTTAATCCTAATTTTGATATTAATGCTTCAATTCTATTCAAATAATTTTGGTCCTCTACTCCACCAGCAATTATTAGATTAAGGGGTGATTTAACATGACTCATAGCCTCAATGGCAAGTTCATGTCTTTTTATGGGGCTTAATCTACTTGGGAAAAATAAGAAATCTTCATATCCATCACATCGAAAACCTTCTTTGTTCTCTAACGGAGGATAAACCACTTTAGACTTGATCCCGTTATATTTTCCCAATCTATCTGCAACAGTCCTGCTTATCGCAAAAACTCTTTTTGCTTCTTTAAGCATTTCTGTATCAGCCTGCATAACTATTTCTCTAAAAGCCTTTGTCTCATCTGTATGGGGTATACTAAAAGGAGAATCCCATAAATCATAAAACTGTCTATAATGATGCAGAAACCAAACAATTTTATTACTATGTTTAACGAAATATGAAGGGAATTTAAGTGTTATTACCATTTCAGCCTTAAGAGGTAAATTTTCAATTTCAATAATTCTTGCCTCAAGCATCATCTTTAAAAGATATTGATGGGATGACCAATTTTCAAGTATTCTAATAATATCCACATTGTGTCCTGCTTCAGTTAAAGCCTTAATCAAACCTCTCTCTAAGGATTCTGCACCACCTCTAACAAATGGAACTCTTGTATTCAGGATTAAAATCCTCAAATCAGTATCTCCTTTTATATCCTATGATTGCATAATCCATATAGTCCCCTAATGGATTACCTGTTCTAAATGCTCTATCTACAGGGCTACTCATTACGAGTTTGATATCTCTAAATCCTGCATTCTCAAACAGAAAAGATATTAGTTCATATGGACAGGGTCTAACATGACTAAAATCAATATAAAAATTTGCCAATGCTACAGAACATTTAGGA
This sequence comes from Thermodesulfovibrio sp., assembly GCA_026415595.1. Taxonomy (GTDB): domain Bacteria; phylum Nitrospirota; class Thermodesulfovibrionia; order Thermodesulfovibrionales; family Thermodesulfovibrionaceae; genus Thermodesulfovibrio. The sequence continues at coordinate 3,512 of JAOAGU010000047.1, forward strand.
TTAGGAGTTTCAATTATCAGCAAACCTTCAGGCTTTATTTTTCTGTATGATATTTCTATGAATTCTTTTAATTTTTCAAAATCAAGGTGCTCAATTACGTGTATTGCAGAGACTCCTAAAAGAGTATCATCCTCAATACCTTTTAAATATTCAACTCCATCTCCGTAGTGAACATCAAAACCCTCTTTCTGTAAGAGTTCAAAATATTCTCTATTTATCTCAATTCCCTTTACAGACAGATTTAATTCTTTTAATATTTTTAAGAACTCACCTCTACCGCAACCTACATCTATGAATAAGCCTTTAACGCCTGTATTTTTAATTGATTCATCTAAAAATGGTAAATATTTTCTTAATTTTATCTCAATATCCTTACTTCTGAAGGATTCTTCAAAAAGGGTATAAAAATCTTTCTTTTTTTGTTTTATATTTTCTCCTAAGAACCCTGCTATATTGATTATTTTATAATCTTCAGGTTTAATATATCTAAAACTTAAATCCTTTTTGATGAATTCAAACATTTTTTTAATCTCACTCATGTCTTCCCGAATCCTTTTTACATCCTCTGTGATTTGCTCTTTCTCTGAAATTAATTTTCTAATCTTAAAAGGTGAAATTATGAGATTATAAAAATACCAAGCAACTGCACCTAATACTGGTATTTTCTTGATTTTTTCCTTAAAACTAATTGAGCTTTCTGTTTCTTTATTTTTTGATACAGCATAATCAATTTCCTCCCTTTCAAGAGCAATTATCTCTAAATCTCTCTTGATTTTATCTTTTAACTCCATCATTTAAGGAAAGATATTGCTAATCTATCAAATAAAGGTTTAAATAGATAGCTTAGAAATGTTCTACTACCTGTTTTAATTACGACTTGAACAGGCATACCTGGCGTAATATCTTTATTGATTTTTTTAATTTGCTCAAGTGAAGATTCTTTTATCTTAAGCTTTACAAGATAAAAAGTGGCTTTATTTGCCTCATCATACATTACATCAGGAGATATATAAATTAATTCGCCATCTAAAACAGGTGTCTTTTTAGGATCTAAAGTAATAAATCTAAGGTCAGCCATTTGACCTTTTTTTACATCCTCAACATGTGCAGGTGAGAGTTTTGCCTCAACTATCAATTCTGAATTTTTTGGAACAACTTCCATTATTATTTGCCCTGCCTGTATAACTCCACCTATCGTATGAACCTTTAACCCCATGGCAATTCCATCGTCTGGTGCTTTTATTTCTGTTTTTTCAAGCATATCTTGAACTGCAGTGAAGCTGTCTCTTAGAGCAGGCAGTTTTTTTTCTGTTTCTGCTAATTCTGATTCCACCTCTTTTATATATTCTCTCTCTATAGCATTAGCTCTCAGTGTAAATTCATTGACCGATGCTTCTGCTCTTAACTGATTTGCTGTTATCTCTGCTATTTTACCTCTCAATTCTTCTGATGTTCTTTCAAGTTCAAGAAATCTGTTTCTGGGGAAATAACCCTCGTCAGAGAGGTCTCTCAATTTTTCTATCTGTTTTTCAACAATTCTTAGTTGATTTTCATAAAAGCTTTTCTGTCTCTGTAAGTTAAAGGAATAGTCTTTTAAGCCCTTTGCAGACTCAAAGACAACTTTCTTTTCAGTTTCAAGTTTCAGCTTTCTTGCTTTGAAAAGTTGTTCCTGAACATTAATGACCTTTTTAATTTCTGGGTCATCTTTCATCTGAATAACTTCCTGTGGATAAATTATTTTAGGCATAAAAGCTCTCTCTGCCTGTAATCTTGAATATATAACTAAGGCTGAAAGATATTCTGCTCTTACATTGGCATATTTAGCCTTTATCTCTGAGTCTTCAAGTTTTATAAGAGTTTGTCCTTTTTTGACCTCATCCCCTTCTTTAACCAAAATATCCTTTACTGTGCCACCATACTGATGTTGAACAACCTTTTTATAATTTGCTACAGCTACATAACCTATTGCAGGTGCTCCTTGATCAAGTGGTGCAAAGGCAGCCCAAATAAGAAACACTCCTAAAGTGCAAGCAAGAATAATTAATGTTATTTTTATTATTTTTTTTACACTGTATTTTTCTTTAGTTTGTTCTTTTTCCTCTATTTTATTTTGTTCCATTTTGTTCTCCCTCTGGATTGTCATCTCTTATTCTCTCTCTCATTGCAATTTCAGCCCTTCTGCGTAAAACCTCTAAAATTTCCTCTCTTTGACCAAATAGCTGAATGCTTCCTTTGTCAATTAGCATAATTTTATCAACAATAGAAAGGATGTTTACTTTATGGGAAATAACAAATACTGTTTTATTCATTTTCTTTAGAATCATCAAAGCACGCATCAGCGCCATCTCACCCTGTTCATCAAGATTTGAATTTGGTTCATCAAGCACAATAAGCACAGGTTCACCATATATAGCTCTTGCTAATGCAATTCTTTGACGCTGTCCCCCCGAAAGAAAACTACCACCTTCACCTACATCTGTTTCATATCCATTTGGAAAAGACAGAATCATCTCATGAATACCAGCTATCATTGCAGATTTTATGACAAGTTCCATATTAATCTCTCCAAATCTTGCAATGTTTTCAGCAACTGTTCCAGAGAGAATTTCAATATCCTGTGGCATATAGCCAATATATCTTCCAAGTTGTTCTTTATTATAAAGCGTTAAATCAGCTCCATCGAGTCTTACCGAGCCTATAACAGGTTTCCATACACCAACAATAGTTTTTGCAAGGCTACTCTTACCAGAGGCAGTAGGTCCAATGATAGCTATAATCTCTCCGGGATTAGCTTCAAAGTCAATACCTCTTAAAACCTCTTTATTTGAGCCAGCAGGAACAACAACTGCGTTTTCAACTTTTAACTTACCTTGAGGAACAGGAAGCGGTAGTTTTTTTTCTGGTGGTGGATAGGAGATGAAAAGTTCCTCAAGTCTTGAATAGGACTGTCTTACTGAAATAAATTGCTTCCATGTGGCAACAGCCATGTCAACAGGAGAAAGAGCCCTTCCCATAAGTATAGATGCCATAATCATCATACCAGGTGTTATTATGTTATCAATGGCAAGATAAGCACCTAATCCAAGTATGACCGACTGTGCTGAAATTCTAATAAATTTATTAACTCCTTGAACTCTTCCTGCTTTTTCACTTGCTTCAGTCTGCAAAGCCATGACTTTATCGTATCTATCTCTCCATTTTTTTCTTATATTTTCATGCATTCCCATTGCTTCAATAACTTCAGCATTTCTAAAACTTGTCTGAAGAAAAACATTTGCTGACTGATAAGCCTTGTTTGCCTCTTGAATAGGT
>JAOAGU010000048.1 GCA_026415595.1 Thermodesulfovibrio sp.
AGTTTGAGGACTTCTTTTAGTAGGATGGATGCTTTGAATAGTTCAATTCCAATGAGATTGCCACTGCTGTCAAATTCCAGATTTATGCCAGGGGCAACTTCAATAACCTCAGCCTCTTCACCTTCTTTCGCAATATAGAGGATATCCTCTTCTTCGTCATAGAAAACTTTTAAGTTTTTCATTTTTTTGAAGTGAATCTTCAGAAGATTCAATTTATAGATTTTAATTTTTCAATGGCTTTTTTAATTTCCTTAGGCTGGAAATGGGGTTTAGTCATTTTAACTAAGTTTAGTAATCTATTCTCATCCTTTGTTAATTTCAGAAAATATAAGGTGGTACCAAGTAATTCCATCTCCCTTGCAGTTTTATTCTTAGATAGACTAAGTGTTTTAGTTATTTTGTCTTGGATTTCCTTTAAATTTTCGATTGAAGAACTATAATCTTCAATGAATTTTATCCCTTTAGAAGTAATACTAATTTTATATCCCGTTTCTTCATCATATTTTACTTCAATTAGACCTCCATTTTCTAAAATATCAATATCAGTTGAAATTCTTTCTGAATATGGTCCAAAAAAATGAAGTTTAAACTCATAGTCAAGAGTAAGACCAAAACCCTCTTTTAGTATATAAATAGCCTTTTGAATAAATGTTTTTCCCACAGAGTATCTAACAGATTCAATAATTTTAAGGATTATATAAAATCTTTCTAATACTTTGTTTCTCATTATCCTTTTCTTACTTTAAAAAATTCTTTAACAAATTTCTCTATTTTTTCTAAATTATTTAATTCTACATAAATTCTAATTTTTTGTAAAGGTCTCAAATTTGCTACAAGTGATGAAATTTCATGAATTGGTATAAACTTATCTGTCTTTTTTATCAATATATCAGGTTTTTCAAATTTGTATGGCGCATTTTCTGCCCTATCTATATGAAAAAGAGAAATATCAAAATTCTCCATTAGTTTTTCAGACAGCCACTCCCATTTAACTAATTCCTCCGGAGTAGGATGATCACTACTTTCTATTTCTATTTTTCTAAAAAATTTTCTCTCAAGTAAAACTTCTTTGTATTTTGGCTTATTGAATCCCCAGGATAGTATATTAAAATCATTCAAAGCAATAAAATTTTCCGTTTCTATTGGTAATTTATCGCTATTAAACTGCTCTTTTAAAAATTCTCTTAAAAGCTCGCCAATATGATAATCTAAACTTCTACGGGTTTTGTGATAGTAAACTTCGAGGAACATAAAATATCTTGCCAGCAAGAATTGTTCAAGAGCATGGATACCCCCCTCCTCCCAGTATATTCCTTTTTCCTCATCAAAACACATTGTCTCAATTAATCTATTTAGATCATACCTGCCATACATAACTCCCAAAAAGTAGGAATCCCTTATTAAATAGTCCATCCTGTCAATTCCTGCTTGTCCCATGAGAAGGTCTTTTAAGTATATATCAATAGGCTTTTGAGGTTCACCCACTGAAGTACTTATAAATATAACTCTCTTTAAACCTTCTTCTTTATAATTTTCTTTTATTATCTTGCCTATCTCAGTTTCTTTAATAATCTTGGCTGTCATTTTTTCATGATTTATTCCATCATGAAAAAGTTTTGTATCCTCACTAACATGAGAAAAAGGTGCATGCCCGATATCATGTAATAAACAGGCGATTCTAAAAATCTTTTCATCATTATCTCTTATTTTCAGACCATGTAAATCTCTAAGATGCTTTATTACCTTAGTAGAAAGATGGGCAACACCCAATGAATGTTCAAATCTCTTATGATTAGCCGTAGGATAAACGAACATTGTTGGTCCTAACTGATGAATAAATCTTAGTCTCTGAAATGGATAGGATTTGATAATTTTCTGCTCTGTGGGATCAAGAGATATAAATCCATGAATAGAATCTCTTATATTTATATATTTCCTCTGTTTAACCTTATTTGTCCGTCTCATTTGTATCCCTCAACTATCTCTATCTCCTCTGGAGTTAAATCATAGAGTTGATATACAAGATGGTCAATTTGTTTTTCAAGGGAAGATGTGTCAGTTGAGCAGTCTTTCTGTTTTTGTAAAATTTTAAAAATAACATTCATCAAGTCAGAACTTAATTTGTATCCTCCTCTAACTTCCCAATCATAATTTATTATATGAATGGTTTCCTGCCAAGAGAGTTTATAAATATATCTACATAATACAAGGTCTAATAGGTCAATTTCTTCTTTTACTTCACTTGTTCTAAACCTGTTTCTATCACTCTCAAATACAGAGAACAATCTCTCCATAAACCTCTTTATCATTTTTGATAGAAGTGAAGAATATCTAATGACAATATCTCTTGAGGGAATTGGAACAGCCTCCAAAATATCTCTATTCATATGTCTTCCATCTCCATAAATTCTAAACCAGAAATAAAATAGTGATGAATTCATGAGAAGAATGAAAAAATCAGAATATAGCTTATCTATATAAATTTCTGAAATTTCTGTGCTATCATAAGGCTTCTTATCAAATGCATTATACCAATAGTTTCCACTTGTTCTAATCCAAATTTTTTGTCCTGTTGATAATATTATGTTAGAAACCTTATAAGAATTAGAGAATAATTTTTCCAAAATTTTCTGATTAATTTTTTCTCCAATTTTTGGTAATCTATGTTTTGATTTATAGCCAGATTTTATTGGGATTATAAAGTTATCACATTTAGAGATTTCAATAGAGTTAACATCTGGCATTTCCCGAAACATTCTACTTGTATATATGCCTTCTTTTATATCCGAATCTTTTTTTATGCACATCAAAATGGCAACTGATTGAGACATATTTTCAAATATTCTGCATTTATCTCTGTCAAAAATATAGATTTTCGTTTTCTGGAAACTTTTATGAATATGTAATCGATTTCCAGAAAAATCCTTATTAAAAGTTATTGCATAAGTGATAATATAAAATATATTGCCTAATTTTCTAAGCAATTGAATACCTCTTTCAATAAATGGACTTGAAATATCAGATAAGGTAGAATAAGAGTAAAAGTTACTATTTTTAATAAAATTATAAGTTCCAGATTCTTTGTTTTTATATTTGTTAATCAAATTACCATAAGGGGGATTACCTATTACTATGTCAAATCCATCTTCAACTCCAAACATCCACTCAGGGTCAAACCAGTCTGCAGTGGCTGTCTGTGAAAAGATGTCAAAATGGGCTATTTTCTCTGCATTTTCATTTCCCCAACCACCTTTTAAAAGAAGATTCTTCATATTTTCTCTTATTTCCTTAGCTTTTTCTGCTAATCTTTTCTTTTCATTTCTTGTCTTTATGGTGAAGTGTCTTTTATAAAGCTTCTTTAATTCTCTTTTGAGATTGATTATTTCTTCACTTTCAAGAGTTCTTTGAGATGGTCTTTTTAGTCCAATCAATGTATTTGCAGATACAAACTTTGTCTCAAGATGAGGCAGTGGCTTTATCCCAAAGTTTGGCTTTGATAGGTCAACTTTTTGGTCTATAAGAAGACTTAGGAAAAATCTGAGTTTGCAAATCTGTATAGCTATTGGTTGTATATCAACTCCATAGATGGAGTTTTCTATGATATAAAGCTTTCTTGCATAGTCAGGATAATTGATAGTTTGGTCAAAGTTATCATTTACTTCTTTGAGAAGTTTTTCTCTTTCAGTTTTATCTCTTAGCCTCAATACTTCTTCAACTTCGTGTAAGGCTTTCTGAAATTGAAGCTCATACCAGAGTTTATTTTCAGGGTCAATCTTGCTTAAAACATGCACGAGTTTATGCACCATACCCATCGGAAATGCACCTGAGCCAACTGATGGGTCTATGATTTTGAGGTTATCTACTGCTTTAATTATTGAATCTTTTTCTTCATTGTTCAGATCTATGGATTCTTCAGAGTATGAAAGAATGTTTCTTAGCCTTTCTTCATCAATGCCTGTTTTTGTCTTTAAGTATTCAAGCAAGGATTCCTCTACCATGAAATCAACTATTTCTTTTGGTGTGTAGTAACTTCCTGTGGCTTTTCTTGCAGTGGTTTGGGTTTCGGGGTTGTATGAGGCAAGAAGGTTTTCAAAAATATGTCCTAATAGTTCAGGGTCAAGGGATACTTCTACATCAATTGGGGATGACTCATCGGCTGTGAAGTTATAGTCTTTAAGGATGTTTATGAGTCCTCTTACCCGTGCCTTTTTTCTTTCTCCATAGAAGTCTGTAAGGTCTTCGTTTTGTTCATCACTAAAAAATAAAAAGTCTGGCAATTTTGCTCTTTCCTGCTCTCTTCTTGTAAATCCGTCTATGTAGTTGCCATTGTCATCAAGACACTCAAAGAGTCCACCATTTATGAAGGGAACTGCACTGAATATCTCTATAAAGTCTTTTTCATCAATGAGAATTTTATCTTTATATCTATAAAGGGTTTTTACTCCGTATTCTTCACGGTTAGTGAAAAAATCACCGTTTTTGGTGAATTTTCTATCCTGAGGATATCTATTTAATGTGGCAAAAAAGAGGTTTTGAAGAATAACATTGTAGTAATAACTCTTTTTACCAAACTCTAATACAGTATTCTCAAGAAACTCAGGGTCAAAGATTTCTTCAGGTATTAGTTTTCGCTCTTTAAGAAACCAAACAAATATTAGCCTTGTAAGAAGCCTAATTAGATTTTCTTCTAAGATTCCTCCCGGAAAGTTACAGTATCTTAATGCCCAGGCATACCAGTTCTGAATCTCTGTATAAAACTCCTTAGTAAGTGGCTGGGTGGAGAAGGCGGAGATTATATTTTCAAGGGTATCAAAGGTTGCCTCTGTTAAGGCTTTAAGAAATGTGCGGTAGGGTTTATTCTTGGCAACATAGTAGGTATATCTGCGGTAGTGGCTGAATGTTGCCCTTGTGCCAGAATATACAGTATAGACAAGTGAAAACCTGAAATTGCCTTCAACATCATAAAAGACAAAGATTCCACACGGGGTAAAAAAGACTTTTAACAAGTTTTTTGCAAGCTCATATTGGCTTTTTTTACTACTACGCTCTGTAAGTTCGCCAGCAGTTTTCACCGAAAATGAGAGAAGTTCTTTGCCATCGTTAAGAGTGAGTTTGCCGATTTTATAAATCTCAGTAAATTTTTCTGTTTCAAACTGATATAATCTTTCAGCTGGGTCATAGATTGTGAAATTGGGATTTTTACTCATTAAAAAATTAGACAATTTTAGAAGGGAAAATTCTTCAACAAGAGTCTCAATTATCTCAGGCATTTTAGCCTCCCTTTTGATTTTCAACTGCTATGATTACTTCTTCTGAGATTCCTTTAAAGTGTTTTTGAGCCCTTTCAAGAAAGTCATCTCCAAGTTCATCTCTAAGTTTTGAAATTTTTAGGGCTAAAACCCCTATGTTTTCCTCAAAAGCTTTCCATTCAACAATCTCAGAAAGAATATACTCTGAAAGCGTTCCATAAGCTTTTATGTCTTCAAGTAAGTCTGATATGAATTTTCTGTAAGGTATAATCTGCTCATAGCTTTTTTCAAGAATTGAGTTAAGAAGATGAAATGCCTGTGTTGATATCTCATTGGCTTTAGGTGGTGTTTTCTTAAAATATGCGGACTTATCAAGCACTTGGTGATAATTACTCCAGAAATTCTCACTCAAAGATAAAGCTGGAGTTTCGTAATCAGCTTTTATCTTTTCATATACTTCCTCAAAAGTTGAAGCTATGGGCTGTTTTTCCTTATAGTTTTTGTATCCTACGAATAGGTCCTTTCCTTTCCTAATAAAAACCATCAATTCATTTTCCTCTGCATACTTAGCGACTTTAACTCTATTTGGCATATTTTTTATTTCTTCTTCCAGCTCTGGATATTTTTCCATTATCGTCTCATATTCTTTTTTTATCTTTGTAAAGAAGCTTTCTTCTTCATCTTCAACATAGGTTGTAAGTCTCCGATAAAGCTCTGATGCCTGTGGTTCTTCATCGGGAGCAAAGATTTTTGAGTCTTCACCTAAGACATTGTGAATCATAAACATCTTTGTTCCTGCAATCTCTCTTGATCTTACTATGTCTGCTCCTTTTTCTGTGGGGAAAAAATTTACAATGTAAATTTCAGGATAGACTTTTTGGGCAATTCTGTTTATTCTTCCAACTCTTTGAATTACTCTTACTGGATTCCAAGGAATATCATAATTGATTACAGCACCAGCTCTGTTTAGATTAAATCCCTCTGATAGTTTATCTGTAGTAAGAAGTATCTGATAGTCATCTTTCTGATTTTTGTATTGAGCATCAAAGTTTTCATAGATTGCCTCAATCTTTGACCTACTTAGATTGCCATAGGCCGAAAGAACAAGCCCACCAAAATTTTTTGTTAGAATATCGTCAAGATAAGTGGCTGTATCAAAATATTCAGTGAATATGACTACTTTTCTTTCTTCTTTGATAAACTCTCTGATACCTTCAATGAGTTTCTCTGCTTTTGGGTCAGTGCTTGATAATCCTACTTTGTCAATCTCTTTTTCAAGAAATTCAAAGAGGTTTAAATCGCTTTCTATGTCTTTAAGGAATTGTTCAGCATCTTTAAACTTTGCTATTTCATATACTTTGTGGTATCTTCTGTCAATTTTTTCCTCAATAAGTTGCCTTTCATACTCTTCAAGTCTCTCAAATATTGTCTCTGGGTCAGCAGTAACT
>JAOAGU010000049.1 GCA_026415595.1 Thermodesulfovibrio sp.
ATGAGGGATAGCAATCCGTTTGAATCTTGCACTTTTATTGATATATCATCTGCTAAGTTTATATCAGTTCCGTTAAGAGGAATATTTTTCATCTCTGGTAAACCTTCAAGCTGAGGAATTATAATTTCTTTTGATGTAAACTGACCATTCAGCATCATGTATATGACAGTATCATAGGCAGACCTTGCTTTAAGCATAGCTTCAGCTTTTGAGGTGAATGCTTGAGCAGTTTTTACATATTCTCTTACCAGCCAATTAAAGCCAATGGTGACAGTTAGTATGACCATTACGAGTAAAACCATAAGAAATGTGGCTGAGCCTCTATCGTTTATATATCTCATTGTAATATAGTTTTCCTAAGGAGTTTGTGTTTACTTTAAGTATCAATCTGTTTTGTCCCTCTTCGGTTTCATAAGTTATCATTATAGCAGTTGGCAGATTTTTTTTCAATTTACTGTCAAAGTCTGAACTCCATTCATACTTTCTTTTCACAACATCATAGCCATAGTATTGAAAATCTATTGATTTAGCATTTCTTATGATTTGATAGGAGTATCCATTTTTGTATTTTTCAAATATAAAGTCATCATTTATCTTTTCGTAGTCCTTTGTAATTACAGGAAGTTCATAGTATATAAGAGACTGTTTCCCTTCATTTTCTTCTTCTTTGATAACCCATGCCACAACAGGTGAATCGCCTGCAAAGGCTGAAAGGGAAACATATGAAAATCCTTTATTGTTTCCAATAAAATAGGGAAACCAACCTTGTGTTGTTGTGTAAACATAATAATCAGTTGTCGATGCAATACTTTTGTCAAGCCATATTACTTTGGCATAGTCCCAAAAACTGAATCCTTTTTCAGCAAGAGTTTTATATTGCATCAAAGTCTGATTCAGTGCCATTGCTCCAAAGGCAAGCATGGCTGTGAATATGGCAACTGCTACAATGACTTCTATTAATGTATATCCATTAGATTGGAGACGTGTCTGTACCACTTAAAGATTTACTCCTGAAAACATTTACTTTGTAAGTCCTTATTAAATCCTTATATTCAAAGCTAAGAGTTACTTCATAAAGATAAAGTTCATGCATGGATGATACAGGTGCTTCACCAGTCATTGTAGCAGGTCTTGACTTGGAGAGAAGTTTAGCAGTCCAACTAAGCATCACACCATCTCCGAGCTCTTCTTTACCTGACTCTTTTTCAAAATCAAGAGTCCTTAAAAGAGCTGGTGTTTGGGATATCTTAAGAGCAATGGTGTTTGCTTTGTTTGCTCTGTCAAGATAATCAAAGCCCAATCTAAAAAGATAGGCGCTTGCAGCTATACCTGCAGTAAGAATTACTCCTGCTATGAGTATGTCTATCGTTATGAATCCTTTGCTACTGTTTCTTTTCATCAACCTTCTCAAGCCTTACTTCACCAAAAGGGGAGCTAATAATGAGTTTATAAACTTTATCATTAATCTTTATATTAATTTGTCCTCCTTCAGTTGTTCCATTTTTAAAAAATTTGAAAGGTTGGTTTATAGTTATAAAAAGTTCATTGAATCTTTTTTTTTCATTGTTTACAACAATAGCTCCATCATTAGAGGAAATCTCAACAGGTTCACTATAAAGAAAACTTTCTCTTTTTAGAGATGATATATAAAGCATTACATCTTGGATTTTAAGTGAGTTTTTATAGTTTTCATAAAGTTCATAGGAAATGGGGATTGTTACTGAAAACATTAGACCAAGTATGGCAATTACTATAAGTATTTCTATGAGAGTAAAACCTTCCTTGGAACGCATTTACAATTTTATCATTCCCACGTTCATCACTGTTAGTATTAGAGAAATTATAATAAATCCAACGATTAATCCCATAAAAACAATTATTGTTGGTTCAAGAAGAACGAGGAATCTTCTGATTGTGTTTTTAAATCTATCATTAAATATTTGATAAAGCTCAAGAAATATTGTCTGAAGATTTCCACTTTCCTCGCCAACTCTTAGTAAATTTGGAATTACATCGGGAAGTATGGCAATTTGAGAAAAAACATCGGCTATTCTCTTCCCCTTTTTTATCTCATTTATTGAGCCTGAAAGGGCATCCCTTAGTCTGCTGTCTTGAATTATCTCTGCTGAAAGTTTAACAGATTTTACAAAATCTACTCCACTTCTCAACATTGAATACATTGAATAGGAAAATCTTGAAAGTTCTAAATTAAAAAGTAAACTTTTAATTATTGGAATTCTGTTTGCGTAGGAAGAGAGTCCTTTAAACTGAATATTTATTATCCCATATTTTTTAAAAATATAAAGGAGTAAAATTAGGATTAGGAAAATAAAAAAGTTTTTTATGTTAAAAATACTAACTACGGCAAAGATGAATTTTGCTGGCAGAGGCATTTTCCCTGTAGTTTCAAATATGGCAAAAAATCTTGGTATTATAAAGTTAAACATAAAAAATAGAGTGACTATACTTGCAAGTATTAAGAAAAATGGATAGGTTAGAGAGTTAATTATTTCTCTTCTTAATTCAATCTGAAACTTCAAATAGTTTGCTACGTTTTCAAAGGCAGTAGATAAATTTCCTATTGACTCTCCTACATGAACCATGCTTATAAAAAGTGGTGGAAAAAGTTTTCTCTCTTCTAAAGCCTGGGTTACGGGTTTACCTGATTTTATTTCTTGGTTTACAGCTTTTAGAACTTCCTTCAATTTTTCTTTTCTTGAAGAGGAGATTAAAAGATTAAGGGCATTATCAATTTTCATGCCTGAACGCAGGAGAATACTTAGTTGATTTGCTATATTGTAGAGATCTGAAATAGTTATGCCTTTTCTTAATATGTAACCATGTTTTTTTGTTATTTTTTCCTTTACATCAACTACAACAAAACCCTGTTCTTTAAGCCTTTGAATAACTTCCTTGGTGTCATTTGCCACAACAACTGTTTTTCTTTCAGAGCCAGAGGGTTCAAGGTAAGTACAGGCATACTCTTTTAACATACCCTGAGAACCTCTTCAACGGTTGATATGCCCTTGAGAACTTTTACTAAACCGTCTTCTCTTAGTGTTCTGAAGCTTCTTTTCTCTTTTAGATATCTTCTGAAGGACTCAAGAGATTTTAACTTCAAAAAGCTTTCTTTAAGCTCGTCATCATATTCAAAAAGTTCGAAAATAGCAATTCTACCTCTGTAACCTGTATTAGCACATTTAGGACATCCCTTCCCTCTTAGAGTTTTAGGCGTTTCTATCAGGCTATTCCACTTCTGAGTGATATTCTCTATATCATAGCTCTTCTTTATTTCATCAGAAAGTTTTTCATCATAACTGCAGTAGGGACAGTTTTTTCGCACTATTCTCTGGGCAATAATTCCTATTATTGAAGCATTTATGAGGTATTCCTCTATTCCCATTTCAACAAGCCTAAAGAGACTACTTGGTGCATCATTTGTATGGAGGGTACTTAAGACAAGATGTCCGGTAAGGGCAGAATGAATTGATATTTCAGCAGTTTCCCGGTCTCTTATTTCACCTACCATTACAATGTCGGGGTCATGTCTTAGTATGGACCTCAAAGCATTTGCAAAAGTAAGTCCAATTTCAGGTTTTACCTGAATCTGATTTATTCCCTCAAGCTGATATTCAACAGGGTCTTCTATGGTTATAATCTTTCTGTCATCACTATTTAAATATGTTAGAACTGAATAAAGCGTAGTGGTTTTTCCTGAACCCGTTGGACCTGTAACAAGTAACATGCCATATGGATTTGAAATCAACTTTAAGACACTCTCTGTATGGTCCTTTTCCATCCCTAATGCTTTTATGTTAAAGGAGAGTTTTTCTCTATATAGGAGTCTCATTACAACTCCCTCTCCATGAATCATAGGAATTGTTGACACTCTTATATCAAGTAGGACAGATGATATGCGGGTTGTAAATTTCCCATCTTGTGGAAGTCTTCTTTCTGCTATGTTTAAATTTGATAATAGTTTCACTCTTGAAATAATAGCTCTTGTGAAGTTTTCTTCGAGTAATTCAATATCATGAAGTATTCCATCGATTCTGAATCTAACCCTACCTTTATTTTTATAGTTTTCAATATGGATATCTGTTGCTCTACTGTCAACGGCTTTGCTAAGCAGATTATTAAGATATTTAATTACTGGTGCCTCAAAAGCAAGTTCTGTAAGACGGTCTATGTCTTCGTCTATATCCAGCGATGTTATATTCCTGTCTTCTTCGAAAACTAAATAACGTTTTAGGGCTTTAATTTTTTCCTCAGTGGTCAGAAATAATTTAATTTTAAATCCTGATTGATTTGTTATGTAGTTAAAGATTTCATAATTAAAAGGATCAAATGTGGCAATATGGAGTGTTTGTTCTTCTCCATCAAACTTTAAAGGGATTGTATTTTTATTAATTAAGAAATTTAAATCAATCAGTTGGCTTAAACCATTTTTTATTGAGTTGTCTATTTCATAATTTTCAAGTATAGGAATATTTAGATAAGCTGCAAGAGCCTCAATTAATTGTTCTTCAGAGATTAAACCGAGATTTACAAGTACTTGTCCAAAGGGGATAGATAGCTCTTCTTTCAGTAAGTAAGCCCTTTTTAAATCATCTTCCTTAAGATTAAATTTTTCTCTTAGGAGTTCTTCAATTTTCATTTAGCCCAATTTGTTATTGCTTTCTCATTTAATTGTCCGTCAGGACCTAAGGAATAAAGATCATAATTGCTACGTTCACCTGGATGTTTATATTGATATTCTTTACCCCAAGGATCCTTTGGAATTTGTCTTTTTGCAAGATAGGGACCTCGCCAATTTGGATCGTTACCATTGATTAGTTCATCAAGACTGTTCGGATATCTACCCATATCAAGCTTAAAAGCTTCAATAGCTGAAGATAACATCTCAATTTGAGCTTTTGCTATTTCTTCCTTTGATTTTTCATATCTACCAACGATGTTGGGAACAATTAAAGAGGCAATTAATCCTATTATTGCAACCACTATGAGAATCTCAAGGAGAGTAAATCCTCGATTATTAATTTTTAATATTTTTTCCCTTTTTTTCATTTTTATACCTCCAAACTTTATTTTATAAAACTTGTCTCGTATTTTTCTATAACCTCTTCAACCTTTCCTATCATTTTTACTTGATGGTTTTCGAGCCATAATACTTTATCACAAATTTTTCTGACCGCATCCATGTCATGAGAAACAAAAACAATTGTTACACCATCTTCTTTAAATTGGAGCATTTTTTTTATGCATTTTTTTTGAAAGGCAAAATCTCCAACTGCTAAAACTTCATCGATTAGAAGAATATCTGGCTTTGCTGCAGTTACCACAGAAAAGCCGAGCCGTGCAATCATACCACTTGAATATGTTCTGATAGGCTGTTCAATAAAATCTCCTAATTCAGAGAATTCAATTATTTTTTCAATTTTATCTAAAATTTCTGATCTTGTAAAACCTAAAAGCAAGCCATTTAATATTATGTTTTCTCTACCAGTTAATTCTGGATGAAAACCTGAACCGAGCTCTAAGAGAGAAAAAACTTTTCCGTTTATCTTTATTTTTCCCTTAGTTGGTTTTATAACTCCTGCTATAAGACTTAAAATAGTACTTTTTCCTTCACCATTCCTGCCTATTATACCCAAGCTTTCACCTTTTTCAACGATAAAAGAAGCGTCTATAAGAGCTTGGAATTTTAAATTTTTAATTTCCTTAATTGCTGAATTAATATTGAAGAGAAAAGATTTAATTCCCCTACGAACTTGAGAGTAAATAGGATAATCTTTACTTACATTTTCAAAAATTATCATGGCTCTGTCTGTCACTATAAAACCTCAGCAAATCTATTAGAAAGCTTTTTAAATATGTGAAAACCTAAAATCAAAATTAAAACAGCATAGATATAGCTTAATATGAAAAAATGCATATCAAGGGTTCCATTTAGTAAAATATTCCTCCAATTGATTATGAGACATGCAACCGGATTCAGCTGAATTAAAGGTTTATATTCATCGGGAATCATAGATTCTGGATAAAATATGGGAGTAAAATAAAAAAGCAAGGTTGTAAAAATCATAACAATTCGCTCTATGTCTCTGAAAAATATATTTATTGATGAAATTACGAGACAAAGCCCGTATATTATTAATATCTGAGGAATCATTAGAAAAAATATGCCAATGATAGTTAATAAATTGATATGGATTTTGAAAATAAATAAAAATAAAAAAATTATAGGTATGGAAAATAAAAAGTGTAATGCATCATTTAATAGACTAGTCAGAGGTATTATAAATGTAGGAATTTTAATTTTTTTTATTAGTGAGGAATTGCCTATCAAAATTCCAGAAGAGGTATTTACAGAGTTTGCAAACCATTGCCAAGGGAAGAGCCCTGCTATTAAAAAGACAGTATAGTTTTCTACATTTATTCTCATTACCACCTTAAAGGCAATATAAAATACTACGGCAAAGGCAAGAGGATGGGCTATTGACCATAGATAACCGAGAATGCTGTTACGATATCTTATCTTAATTTCTTTTTTTGTAAGCGTGACTATTAAATC
>JAOAGU010000004.1:0-399 GCA_026415595.1 Thermodesulfovibrio sp.
CTTGAGGGTTTAGCTACCTATCAAATCTATTCTAATGCACTAATGATTGGCTCAAATATAATTGGTAAAACAATAACCACTACTGATGGAAAGGAATATATTGCCCAAGGAATTGCCTTAGAGGATGGCAAGCTCAAAATAAATACAGGTGATGGTTACATCTCTATGAGTCAAATAAAGGAAATTAAAGCTTAGGGGGTGATAAAATGGCAATGTTAACATCTTTATTTTCAGGAATCAGTGGACTTAATGCCAATGGTCTTGCGCTCTCAGTTATAGGAGACAATATTGCTAATGCAAACACTGTAGGATTTAAGGCAAGCAGAGCAAACTTCGGAGACATATTAAGTCAAACTTTGAGTGGTTCATCGGCAATGCAAGTTGGACGTGGAACAATGA
>JAOAGU010000004.1:409-31746 GCA_026415595.1 Thermodesulfovibrio sp.
AGGAACTCTTGAAACGACAGCCAATCCTCTTGATTTAGCTATAGAAGGAGACGGATTTTTTGTTGTAAGACAAGTTAATGGTCCCACATATTATACAAGAGCAGGACAGTTTAGACTGGACAAAGATGGTTATGTGGTTGATCCAAATGGTTATAGACTTCAAGCCTACCTTATGGATGCATCAGGTAATGTAACAGGTGGTATAGGAGATGTATATCTTGCTGGATTAATGAGTAATCCTTCAGCGACTAATGAAATAAAAACTCAACTTAATCTTGATTCAAGAGAAGCAACAAAAACTTGGAGTTTTACCGCTGGTCCAGATCTACCAAGCATTGATACTTATAACTATTCAACGGCTATAACTGTTTATGATAGTTTAGGGAATCCTCATCTTGTATATACATATTTTACAAAGACCGCTGTAAATACTTGGGATGCCCATGTCATATACGATGCAAGTAATGATCCTGCTAATCCAAATTATACAGAAGTAGGTTCATTTACATTAAACTTTGATGATACAGGTAGACTTACAACTGACCCTCCTACTACTTCTTTTACTTTTGATTTTACTCCTTGGGGAGCACAGAGTGCTGATATTACTCTGAATTTTGCCGATACAACCCAGTATGGAGCTCCCAATGCAGTTATTTTCCAAACTCAAAATGGTTACTCTTCTGGTAATCTTATAGCTGTTACAGTAGACCAAAATGGGGTAATATCTGGAGTTTTTACTAATGGACAGGTAAAAAATGTTGCTCAAGTGGTTCTCGCTAAATTTGTCGCTCCTCATAATTTAACAAAAGTAGGTAGCAATTTATATCTTGAATCCTATTCTTCAGGAAGTCCTACCTTAGGAGCACCTGGAACAGTAGGTGTTGGAACCATATATGCAAATTCCCTTGAATCAAGCAATGTTGACCTCGCAGAAGAATTCATCCGAATGATTGCAGCACAAAGAGCCTATCAGGCAAATGTAAGGGTTATAACAACCACAGACAACATGCTTAATGAGTTAATGAACATAGTAAGATAATTCTCGGGGGCATAATGCCCCCTAAAAGACCTTAATTCACATTCTATAATTGCTAATTTACCATATGACTTTTTCTTTAATAATTGCTTTAAAATATTATCCTCTGGTTTAATTAACTTATGAATCTTCTTTATTTTGAAAAACCAACAAGATACATAAACAGAGAAATTAATTCTATATTAAAACAAGATAAAAACCTCATAAAGTTTGCTCTATGCTTCCCTGACATATACGAAATAGGTATGTCTCATCTTGGGATTAAAATTCTCTATCACCTTCTTAATAAAATTGCCGATGTCCAAGCAGAAAGAGTATTTTCTCCATGGATTGATTTACAAAATTATATGAAATATAAAGGAATACCCCTTTGTTCACTTGAGACAAAAACTCCCATTAAAGATTTTGATATCATTGGCTTTAGTTTGCAGTATGAACTTTCCTATCCCTCTGTACTTAATATGCTC
Organism: Thermodesulfovibrio sp.; assembly: GCA_026415595.1. Taxonomy (GTDB): domain Bacteria; phylum Nitrospirota; class Thermodesulfovibrionia; order Thermodesulfovibrionales; family Thermodesulfovibrionaceae; genus Thermodesulfovibrio. The sequence goes on from JAOAGU010000004.1 coordinate 1,913, forward strand.
AATCTCGGACAGATTCCACTGTTCTGGAAGGATAGATTAACCAATAAATATCCTCTCATAATAGCTGGAGGACCATGTACATCAAATCCTCTTCCCATGTCTCAATTCATAGATGCCTTTTTAATTGGAGAGGGTGAAGAAGCAGTTATTGAATTAATTAATATTTATCGTGAATGGAAATACTCCAATGGGGGAAAAGAAGAGTTACTTAATTCAATAAGCCAGATTGATGGTTTCTATGTTCCTTGGTCAGGAAAGAGAAATATAAAACGCAGATATATTAATAATTTAAATGAAGCTGAATTCCCCACATCACCAATACTGCCCTATATGAAAATTGTTCATGACAGAGTCTCCATTGAAGTATCCCGTGGATGTCCTTCTGGATGTAGATTCTGTCAGGCTGGAATGGTCTATAGACCTCTTAGGATAAGAACTCCAGAAAAAGTTTTAGAAATAGGAAAAAAATCCATAGAAAGCACAGGATATGAGGAAATATCTCTTCTTTCCTTTAGCATCGGACATTATCCTTATCTTACGGAACTTATAGATGCTTTAAATAAAAATTTCTCCTCAGAGGGGGTTGCAATATCTCTACCTTCAATAAGGGCAGACAAAGTTACAAAAGAACTTCTTCAAAAAATAAAATTTATAAGAAAAACAGGATTTACAATAGCACCTGAGGCAGCAACAGAAAGACTTAGATGTATTATTAATAAAAACATATCCAATGAAGATATTGAAAAAGCCTGTGCGCTTCTTTTTGAAGAGGGATGGATTAACATTAAGCTCTATTTCATGATAGGATTGCCTACAGAGACAGATGAAGACATTGAAGAAATTGTTAATCTGTCAAGAAAAATTTTAAAAATTGCAAGAGCCTATACTAAAAAATTTGTAAACATAAATGTTACTGTTTCGCCATTTATTCCTAAACCTCATACCCCATTCCAATGGTTTAGCCAAATTTCTTTTGATGAAATGAGCCAAAAACTTAAATTCATAAAAGATGCTTTCCAAAAAAGTAAAATTCATTATAAGGGACATAATCCACAAATGAGTATCCTTGAAGCCAGTTTCTCAAGAGGAGATGAAAAGGTTGGAAAAGTTATATATCAGGCATGGCAGGAGGGAGAAATTTTATCAGCATGGACAGATCTTTTCAGCTTTCAAAGATGGCTTGATGCAATAGATAAAACAGGAGTTGAACTGTTCTCTTATGCAACAAAAAAATATTCTATAGATGAACAGCTTCCTTGGGACTTCATTGATACAGGAATAAAAAAGGAGTTTTTAAAAAAAGAACTTGATAAAGCTTTAAATTTAAAAAAAACAGAGGAATGCAGCATAAAATGCGAAGGCTGTGGATTGAATTGTATGTTACAAGATCAGAAATTTTCCTTAGATAATAGAAATTTTGATTTTTCACCCTTTAAATCCAAAACTTCTCTTGCGGACACCATTACAGTTGTTAGATTTCGTCATACCAAATTAGGAGAGATGAGATATTTATCCCAGCTTGAATTAAGCAACCTTCTTACAAGAATTTTAAGAATGGCTAAAATTCCTTTGGTTTTTTCAAAGGGATTCCATCCTAAGCCTGAAATATCTTTCTGCCCTTCCCTTCCTGTTGGAATAGAGAGTGAGGCAGAATATTTCGATTTGAAAATTTATGGAGACTTTTATCCTGAATATCTTGATAGATTAAATAAAACTCTCCCAGAGGGATTAAAGATAAAATCGTTTAAAATAATCTCTCCTTCAAGCCCTTCTTTAGGTGCCTTTGTGCAAAAATATAAGTACTTAATAAACTCTGTACCTAATTTGTCTTCTTTTAATTATGACAACATAGAAAGAATAAAGATAAAAAGGAAAGAAAAAAGCTATTCATTAAAGGATTTTATCGACGACATTCAGATTTATAAAGATGAACTATGTATAATAGTTAAAGATGGTGAAATTAAAGCAAGAATAACTGAGATAGCAGAGGCACTGTTAGGCATCTCAGCAAAAGAACTGAATATTAAGAGACTCCAGATGTATGGATATGAAGGAGGCTGGATAGAACCTTGAGCAATGAACTTTTAATTAACGTAACAAAACAAGAATGTCGTGTTGCCCTTCTTGAAGGTGGTCAAGTTGTTGAATTTTATATTGAAAGAAAAGGTGATGCAAGCTTTGTAGGCAACATTTATAAAGGTAGAGTAGTAAAAGTATTGAAGGGTATGCAGGCATGTTTTATTGATATAGGTTTAGATAAGGCTTCATTTCTTTATATAGACGACATAAGAGGAGGGATCAAAGAACTATATCCTTTTTTGGAAACATATGAGGAAACTGAGTTCATATCAAAACTTGATTTTAAAGATGCTTCTATTGAAGAACTTGTTCAGCAAGGACAGGAAATTCTCGTTCAGGTAGCTAAAGACCCTATAGGTACTAAGGGCGCAAGAGTTACATCAAGAATAACACTTCCTGGTAGATATGTAGTGCTTATGCCTGGAATGGAACATGTCGGTATTTCAAGAAAAATAGAGGATGAAGACAAAAGAAAAGAACTAAAAGAACTTGCAACTAAAATGAAACCCGCAGGTTTTGGCCTTATTATGAGAACAGTTAGTGAAGATGCTACAGAGGAGGAAATACAGAGGGATATTGATTTTCTGTTGCTTTTGTGGGATAACATACAAAAAAAGAAAGATAAACTACATGCTCCTGCATTAATTCATAGTGAATTTGACTTAGTATTAAGAAGCCTTCGGGATTTCATGAATCAGAATGTTGACCGACTTATAATAGATAGTTACGCAGAATGGTCGAGGCTAAAAGATTTTGCCCATGTTTACTTCCCCCGCATAGCAGATAAAATAGAGCTTTATGAAGGTGAGGAACCGATTTTTGATGCTTTTGGTATAGAGGTTGACCTTGACAGAGCCCTTGAAAGAAAAGTCTGGTTAAAGTCGGGCGGATACATTGTAATTGACCAAACTGAAGCAATGACTGTAATTGATGTAAATACTGGAAAATTTGTTGGAAAAGAAAATTTAGAAGATACAATTTTAAGGACAAATCTTGAAGCAGTTAAAGAGATTGCCTATCAAATAAGGTTAAGAAATTTAGGCGGAATAATACTTATAGACTTTATTGACATGGAAAAGGATGAAAATAAACAAAAGGTAATAAATGCAATGGCTGAAACTATAAAAAAAGACAGAGCCAAAACAACAATATACAATATTACAGAACTCGGAATAGTTCAGATGACAAGAAAAAGAACAAGAGAAAGCCTTGAACACATACTCTGTGATAGTTGTCCTTACTGTGAAGGTAAAGGAAGAGTAATGAGCATTAGGTCGGTGGCATATGAAATACTGAGAAAGCTCAAGTATCTAACCCCTCAAGAGGGAACAGAGATAATAGTCGTTGTGCATCCTCAGGTAGCTGACTTACTTACAGATGAGGAAAGAGACTCCCTTGAGGAACTGGAAAACAGTAGAAAAGTTAGAATCACGATTAAGAAAGATTCAACTCTACATCAGGAAAATTACCATATTCATAAAAATCTACCCCTAATTGATAATTGAGTAGAAAAATGGATTTTATAGAATGCAATAAATGCGGAAAATGTAGAGAACTTTGCCCAAGCTATAGGATTTTTCTTAATGAAGCCTTCTCACCAAGAGGAAGAGTTCAAATCTTTAATCTTTTCAAAGAAGGGAATATTCCAGAAACCAAGCCTCTTAAGGAGAGAATTTTTAGCTGTCTTCTCTGCGGTGCATGTAAAATTAATTGTCCCATTCAGGTCAATGTTCCCTATTTAATGTATGACGCAAGAGAAAAAACACATAAAAATTTATGCCTTTTATTCTTTAAATATTTTTCCCTTTATCCAAAATTATTCTTTTCTATTTCTACCATCTTAAATAGTTTTAAACCCTTAAAATCTCTCATTATAAAACAGAAGCTTTTACCTTCGATTTTTTTAGATAAATTATCTGCCTTTGAAAAAAAAAGTTTTGATACTTACTCTTTAAAGATTTTTAATAGAATTAAACCTAAAGGCCGTATTGCCCTATTTTTAGGCTGTTCAACTACCTTCCTAATGCCTTTCATATCCAATGCAATAATAGAAGTTTTATCAAGAGCAAATTTTGAAGTGATTGTTCCAAAGCAAAACTGTTGTGGTGCACCCCTTTTAGGAGCCGGTTATAAGAAAGACGCTATTAATCTTGCAATAAAAAATCTTCAGATTTACAAATCCTTTAAAATTGATGGAGTAATTACACCTTGTCCTACATGTGCGCATTTTATAGTCTCTGTTTATAAAGAATTGACAGGTGAAAGTATTAATGTTTTAAATCTTACTGATGCAATAGAAAATATAGAATTGACAGCCATTCAAGCACCTAATCAAAAAATTTTCTTTCATGTATCTTGCCATTCCTCAAATTATCTTAAGGAAAGCGATAAAATTCTAAATCTTTTAAAAAATTTAGGATTTCATATTGAAAAAAAGGAAGGCTGTTGTGGTTTTGCAGGACTTTTCTCCTTTCTATTTGAAAAAAGTTCTATGGATATTCTTAGGGAAAAAGTTTTAGAATATGAAAAAGCAGACATGATAATAAGTTCGTGTCCTAATTGCATAATTCAGTTTAAATTCGCTATGCAGAATAAAAAAATAATTCACTATACTGAATTTATTAGAGAAAATTTTTTGAAAGGAGATAAAAATGGTAGAGGAAAATTCTAACTTTGAAATAGTTTTACCTGACGGAACAATGTATAAACCAGAAAAAGATGATAGACAGAAGCGTCAAAGTATTCAAGGATATGATCCTGAAGGTAAACCAAAAAAGATGATATTTTCAATAAAAACTGGCTGTGACCGTTGTGGAGAATGCTGTAGAAGGGATACTCCAATAATTCTTAAAGAAGATATTCCTCTTCTTACGAAGGGTATAATTTCCGAAAAAGATATCTACACGATAAGAGAAGGAGAAAAAATGCGCTCCTCCATAGATGGAGATACTTATTACTCTTCAATGGAAATTATAAAAATAAGACCAATTTTTGGAAGCTTTACTTGTCTTTTTTATGATCCTGTAGAGGGTTGTACAATCTATGAACAAAGACCTACTGTATGCAGACAGTATGAATGCTGGTCTCAAAATATTGCCATTACAGGACTTGAAGGAAGAAGACTTACAAGAGCTCATCTTTTTGGTGGTATTGATTTCATAAAAGAAACAATAAAAAAACATGAAGAATATTGTTCTCTCACCAAATTTCAAGATCTAATAGATGAATTGAAAAAAGGTAAAGAAGAAAATGTGGAAAAAATAGCAGAGATGATTCTTTATGATTCATCTTTAAGAGATTGGATTAAAGAAAAATTAGAACTCTCCGATGATATTTTACCTTTGCTTTTCGGAAAGACGCTCTTGGAATTAGCAACATTTTATGGATTAATAATAGAAAAAGAGGGCGAAAATTTCTTGATCAAAGTTATTCAGGAGGAAGAGACATGAAATTTTTCATTGACACAGCAAACATTGAAGAAATTAAAAAAGCCTGGGAAGTAGGAATAATTGATGGAGTAACAACAAATCCATCATTGCTTGCCAAGGAAGTAAAAGACCCAATAACTCTGCTTAAAGAAATCTGTCAGGTAGTTGATGGTCCTGTAAGTGCTGAAGCAGTATCATTAAAACATGAAGATATGTTAAAAGAAGCCTTTGAACTTAGCAAGATACATCCAAATATCGTTATAAAAATTCCCATGACAGAGGATGGACTAAAAACTGTAAAAAAACTTTCACAGGAAGGTATCAAGACAAATGTAACCCTTGTATTTTCAGCAACGCAAGCATTGCTTGCAGCAAAGGCAGGTGCAACCTATGTAAGCCCATTTGTTGGTAGACTTGACGACATAAGCCACTTTGGAATAGACTTAATAAAAGATATACAAATAATTTTTGAAAATTACGCCTTTGATACAGAGATTATTGTGGCAAGCATTCGCAATCCTCTCCATGTTCTTGAAGCAGCAAGAATCGGAGCAGATATTGCAACAATTCCATATTCTGTAATTAAACAACTTATCAAACATCCCTTAACAGATATTGGCATAGAAAAATTTCTGAAAGACTGGGAGAAACTTCAAAAATAGGAGGTGTTTAAATGAGAAAAAATACAAAGTTTTTTATCTCTGGAGCAGTTTTAATTCTCATAGGCATAACTATTGGACTGATAATAGCCTCAAATTTTGATCTTCAGACAAAGGGATTCTCTGAAGATTATCAGATTTCAAGAGAATCACAAGAGGCTTTATCAAAAATTGGGAATGCAATGGCTGAGGTAGTTCAAGCAGTAAGGCCTTCTGTAGTAAATATTTATACAACAAAAAAAATAAGAAGACAGACCATACCTTTTCCCTTTAATGACCCCCTTTTCAGAAGATTCTTTGATGAAGAGTTCGGAGGACTTTTTGACAGACAAAGAGAATTTACTCAGACATCCCTTGGTTCAGGAGTAATTGTAGATGGTGCTGGATATATCCTTACAAATTATCATGTTATAAAGGGTGCTGATGAAATTAAGGTCAAACTTTATGATAAAAGAGTTTTTGATGGAACAGTTATAGGATATGATGCTAAAACAGACATTGCAGTTATAAAAATTAAAGCAGATGGTTTAAGAGCTATAAAATGGGGTGACTCAGATAAACTTAAAGTAGGTGAAACAGTCATTGCAATAGGAAATCCTTACGGTCTTAATCTTACTGTTACAAGTGGAATAGTAAGTGCAACTGGCAGAGCTAATGTGGGAATATCTGATTATGAGGATTTTATTCAAACAGATGCAGCAATAAATCCTGGAAACTCTGGCGGTCCCTTAGTGAATGTAAAAGGAGAACTTGTAGGAATAAATACAGCTATATTCAGCACAACTGGTGGATATCAAGGAATAGGTTTTGCAATTCCGAGCAATATGGCACGCATAGTTATGGATAATCTAATAAAACATAAAAAAGTAGTGCGCGGATGGCTTGGAGTTACTGTGCAAGACATTGACCCTGAAATGGCAAAAGCAAATAACATTAAAGAAATAAAGGGGGCTGTTGTAACTGATGTTCAAGAAGGAAGCCCTGCAGAAAAAGCAGGAATAATAAGAAAAGACATTATACTTAGCTTTGATGGAAAAGATGTTGATGACTCTGCTCATCTTAGAAATCTTGTAGTAAGTACACCACCTGGCAAAAATGTAAAAATTGAAATTATAAGAAATGGCAAAACACATACATTAACAGCTACTGTTGGAGAATTACCTGCTGAACAGAAAGTCTCTGTTTCTGAATCAGCCCTTGCTGGTATATACGTGGAAGAATTAACACCGAAACTAAGAAATCAGCTTAATATTCCAAGAAGAATTAATGGAGTAGTTGTATCGTCCATAGAATCTGGCTCTCCAGCAGAAAGTAGATTAAAAAAAGGAGATGTAATTATGGAAATTAACAATCAAAAAATAAACAATGTAAAAGATTTTTCTAAAATTGCCAGCCAGACAAAAGGCAGAGCAATTGTCTGGTTTTACAGAAATGGTGTTGTCTCATATATTACTTTGAATGTTGGACAGTGATTGAAAAAAGGAGTTCAGCATCTGCTGCCTTATTTGAAGCATTCTACTAAATGTATTAGAAAATTCTCTAAAAATTCTTGCAGGTGCTGACTCCATCTCTTTCAAAAGGTCTTTGCATACATACCAGTTACATCTTAAGGGTCTAAGATATCGTGGTATTTTACATCCTTTTTCAGTAAGAAGATAACAGGGTTCCTTTTCTTTAAGATTCCTATCAGGAACTGGAAATTTCTCTCTTAAAGCAATTACATAAATTAGGTCATCGTATTCATATCTACTATTCCTATTAAGACAACATATATTTATACATAATGAACAAACTTTCTTTGAATAAGTGTCCATAAAGGGATCAAGCTTTAATATGTGCTCTTTAATTTCTAATGCTAAATTCATAGATTCCATAAATAATTCTGGAAAATTTTTAAAAAGGGCATTAACTTTCTCAATAAGTTGAATTAATTCGGGTATATTATTCCACAAAAGAATTTCTCCCTTATTGATAAAGGAAAATCTTTCCATTTAAGATATTATAAAACAGTTTTCGTTAAAATATTTGGAAGGAGGATAATTTTTTGAGAAAAAAACTATTAAAAAATTTGAAATGTAAATTTTGTAAAGGCAATATAATAATATTTTTTTACTGAAGGCGTATAGTGCTCTGCTGTAGTGAATGCAGAGCAGAATTTAAAGTTTCTGAATATCTGGAAGAAATAGACGGAGACACTTGGGAATTAATATCTCTTCGCTCTTGTGATAGGGCTTAAAAAAACTAATTAGTTGGAGTTAAAATTTAAATTATGAGCAAAATTTTGATAGACGGCTACAATCTTATAGGAGTATTACACAAGAATATGAAAAAAGCGAGAGATAAATTAATTGAAAATCTCATAATTTATTCCAAAGAAAAAAGACATGAGATAACTTTAGTATTTGATGGTTATAAGGAAGGTCCTGGCAAAGAAACCTCCGAAATTAAAGGCGGTATAAGAATAATATACTCTGGTGCAGGAGAAAAAGCTGATGATGTTATAAGTAGAATTCTTAAAACTGAGAAATACTCCTGGATTGTAATTACCTCTGATAGAGATATTGAAAAAACGGCTTGGAAGGAAAATTGTGTTGTAATAGACTCTTCCATATTCTCTGACATACTGATGGGAGAAAAATTCTTCATTGAAAAACAAAAGGGGTTAACCCTTTCAAGAAAGGAAAAAGCAATAATAAAAACCATTGAAAAGCTTTGATGATAAAGGAATTTTTAAAAATTAAACCCCCATTTCAGTTAAACATAATTTTTTTCCTTTTACTGTCTTTATTAATTCTGTATTTCTATCCTAAAATTCCTAATGCATTTAATTTTTTAATAATTTATTTATCCATGGCTATATTTCAACTTTTTATATACCAGCTAAATATTAATAAATTTATAAGCTTTATAAAAAATATTATTTTTCCTGTATTCTCTGTTCTTGTTGCTTTTGATACAATTGGAGAGATAACTCCATATATAAATAAAGACATGGACCATATTTTTTTAGCGATTGATTATAAAATATTTGGATTTTATCCATATGTTTATATGGAAAAATTTGTGAATCCCTATTTAACAGAAATAATGCAGCTTTCCTATTGTGTCTATTATTTTCTTCCTTTCATATTAGGATTTTATTTACTTAAAAAGGGTATGCAAGAGGATTTTCAAAAGGCTATGTTTTTTGTTCTTCTTTGCTTTTATATTTCCTTCATAGGTTATGCTATCTTCCCTGCTTTGGGTCCTCGATTTAGCATTGCTCATATGTTCAACAGTGAGCTTGAAGGTATTTTATTAGCAGATCAAATTAATGATCTTCTCAATTCTCTTGAAGGAATAAAAAGAGACGCTTTCCCAAGCGGACATGTTGGAATATCTCTTCTAATTTTATTAATTCTATATAAATACAATAAAAAAATTTTTTGGATAACTCTTCCACCAGTAATATTATTAATGATTTCAACTATATATTGTAGATATCACTATTTTGTTGATGTAATAGCAGGTCTCATTTTAACAGTTGTAACTTTATTAGTGGGTAATTTATACTATAATTTTTGGCTGATAAAAAATGGAAATTCCTCTAATAAAGAAAATTACTTCCAAAAATAAAATTTTAAAATATAAAGAGAAAATAAAATGATAGAAAGTTTAACCGGTTATGGGAGTTCAGAAAAAGGTATTTTTAGAGTAGAGGCAAGATCATTAAATCATAGATACCTTGAGATTAATCTTAAGTTGCCGATTATTCTATCAAGATATGAAATTGAAATAAAAAATTTAATAAAACAAAAATTTGAAAGAGGTAAAATTGACATTTTTATTTCTATTAATCAAAGAGAAAAAACTGGCAAAATTTATCTAAATAAAAAACTGGCGCTTCAGCTATATTCAGCATTCATTGATCTAAAAAAAGAATTAAGCATCCTTGGTTCGATTGATATCTCAATGTTTTCAAACTTTAAAGAACTATTCATTTATGAGGAAGAAGAACCCGATTTAAATATTTTAATCAGCGCAGTAGTAGAAGCCCTTGAAAGTCTTCATCAAATGCGAATAAGAGAAGGGGAAATTATAAAGAATGGTCTCATAGAAATTATTTTAAATCTCGAAAAAAATTTAACAAATTTAGAAGGATTAATTGATATAAGTTATAATAATTATATTAATACATTGAAAAATAGAGTAAAAACAATAATAAACCAAAACAATTTAGATAAAAATAGTATTTTTGAGCAGATTATAATTCTTGCTCAAAAAACTGATATCAAAGAAGAAGTAGACAGGTTGAAAAGCCATATTATGCAATTTAAAGAAATTCTGAACAAGGGCGGCATTATAGGAAAAAAACTTGATTTTTTATTGCAGGAAATAAACAGAGAAACGAACACTATTCTTGCAAAAACAGAAGATTTGCAGATAAAAACTCTATGTTTAGATATAAAAACTCAAACTGAAAGACTTAAAGAACAAGTTCAGAATATACAATAGTCATGTTTATTAATATAGGATTTGGAAATATTATTTATTTATCAAGGATTGTAGCTATAGTAAATCCTGGTTCATCTCCTATGAAAAGAATGAAAGACGAGGCAAAAAAAAGAGGTAAACTTATTGATGCTACAGAGGGGAGAAAAACACGTTCAATTATTATTACAGATAGTGACCATGTAATACTAAGTGCCTTGCAGGTTGAAACAATATTACAAAGAATTAATGAAATAAATAGGGTAGAAGATGAAACTTAATACAAAAGGTATTATTTTTGTTATATCAGCACCTTCGGGTACAGGTAAGACCACAATATGTGAAAGATTGCTGAAAAGTTTACCTGATTTGAAAATGAGCATATCCCATACAACAAGAAAACCACGCACAGGTGAAAGGGATGGTGTAGATTACTATTTCATAGATAAAACAAAATTTAAAGAAATGATAAGTAATAATGATTTCATAGAATGGGCAGAGGTTTATGGTAATTTTTATGGAACTTCAAAAAAGGTTATTAATGAATTATTAAACAGTGGTAATGATATTTTGCTTGATATTGATACGCAAGGAGCAAAAAATATAAAAAAAATTTATCCAGAAAGTGTGCTTATTTTCATGCTTCCTCCGTCTATTGAGGAATTGAAAAGGAGATTAAGCAAAAGAAAAGAAAAATCTAATATAATAAAAAGTAGATTAGATAGAGTTGTTGATGAAATTATCCAATATGAATTTTATGACTATCTACTGATAAATGATAACCTTGAAAAAGCTCTTAATGAAATTATGTGTATTATCTTTGCTGAAAGATTAAAAATAAATAGGATAAATAAAAAATTTATAAATAATTTTTTAAAAAAAATATAATTGGAGGTAAAAATGGCAAAAGAAAAAACAATGGATATCATTTCTCTACCAATAGAGTTAGATAGGGAAAAGATTGATAGTAAATATCGACTTACACTCATTGCTGCCCAAAGAGCAGCTGAATTATCATTAGGAGCTACTGGAAGAATAGAAAAAAAAGCAAAAAAAGTCACAACAACTGCTCTTTTGGAAATTCTATCCGATAAAATTGAATATATTACAGGAGAAGAAGCTATTAAAGCAAAGGAAAAAATTGGAAAAATAGATGTTAAAAAACTTCTTGAGGAAAAAAGAAAGGCTATTCCTGATCTTTCTGAGCTTGAAAAAGACCTCAAAGTATATCTACACGGCAAAGAATCTGCAGAAAAGATGCTGGAAGATCTCTTTACAGAAACCTTTGAACAAGCAGATGAAGAAGAGTAATATTAGGGATTGAATATTGCTGAAAGATAAAAATATTGTATTAGGAATAACAGGAAGCATAGCTGCATATAAAATCTTTGAATTAATAAGGCTTCTCAAAAATGCAGGTGCTAATATTTTACCTTTAATGACAGGAAACTCTACTTATTTTATAACTCCACTAAGCATAGAAATTGCTTGCGGGAATAAAGTCTTGATTGATATGTTTGAAGTTCCAATGGCTCATATTGATTTAGCTAAAAATGCTGATTTATTCATAGTAGCACCAGCCACTGCAAATTTTATAAACAAATATGCCTCAGGCATAGCAGATGATTTACTTACAACGGTAAGTTTATCATTTAGAGGACCTTTTATAATTGCTCCCGCAATGAACTGGAGAATGTATGATTCTCCACAAGTTCAAAAAAACATTGAATATCTTAAGAGCATCGGAATTTTATTTGTAGAGCCTGAGGAAGGCTATCTCGCCTGTGGAGAGGAGGGAAAAGGAAGACTTGCAACAGCAGATAAAATTTTTGAAGCTGTAGTCAGTGCTTTAATTGAGAAAGATTTGAAAGAAGAACACATGCTTATAACAGCAGGTCCAACAAGACAATACATAGACCCTATTAGATTCATAACCAATAAATCCTCAGGCAAAATGGGATATGCTCTTGCAAAAGTAGCTAAAAGAAGAGGAGCAAAGGTAACCTTAATAAGTGGGCCTACAAATTTGACCATCCCAAATGTTGATAAATCTATATTTATTGAAACTACCCAAGAAATGCTTCAGGCAGTTATGGATAATATCAATGATGTAACCACTGTTATAATGGCAGCAGCACCTCTGGATTTTGAACCAAAGAAAATTTTTAATAAAAAACTTGAAAAAAACAAAATAAATTCAATATCTTTAAAACTCTGTCCAGATATTCTTACGGAAATAGCTAAAAATAAAAAAAGACCTTTTACAGTAGGTTTTGCTGCTGAATGGGGTTTTAACATTGAAAGAGCAAAAAAAAAGCTTCAGGAAAAAAATCTAAATATGATAGTTCTTAATGATATAAGTGGAGAAAATAGTGCCATGAGTTTAGATAGGAATCAAATCATGATGATTTATAAAAGAGGAAAAATTTTTTATCAAGATAAAACTCCTTTACTTTCCAAGGAAGAAATTGCCTACCTCATTCTTTCAAAAATTAAGGAGTTAAAAGTTGGCAAATAATTTTAGAAAACGTATAAAGAAAGTATTAGAATTGAACACATCAAATTCCGACGCTTTTTTAATAACAAATCTTAAAAATTTAAGATATTTGACAGGTTTTACAGGAAGCTTCGCAGTTGGTCTTTTAATAAAAGATGACTGCTTCCTTTTAGTTGATTTTCGTTATGTAGAGCAAGCAAAAAAAGAGGCAAGGGCAGAGATAATAGAATTTAAAAATTCATGGTTTGAAATTTTAAAAAATATCATTCGTAAAAAAAAGATTAAAAGGCTTTCGTTTGAAGCATCCTGTTCCTATGAGACCTTTTCTAAACTTTCAGAGATCAAGGAAATAGAGCTTATACCTCAAAGTAATCTTATAGAAAATATAAGAGTAATAAAGGAAAATAAAGAAATAGAATCTATTAAAGAAGCTATAAAAAGAGCTGAAAATGCATTTTTAGAAATAAAATCAAATATCAGAGAAGGCATAAGTGAAAGAAAGATAGCAATACTACTTGAATATGAAATAAAAAAACAAGGTGCAGAAGAACTACCATTTTCTGTTATTGTAGCATCAGGCTCTAATTCTTCAATGCCCCACTGGAGAAATTCAGATAAATTATTAAAAAAAGGTGACTTTGTCATAATTGACTGGGGTGCTGAATATAAAGGCTACTATTCAGATATAACAAGAACCTTTATAATAGGGAAAGCTTCAAAAAAACAGATTGAAATCTATAATACAGTTAATCATGCAAGAGCACAAGCTATTAGTTCAATTTCAAAAGGCATAAAAGCAAAAAAAATTGACGTAAAAGCAAGAAATTTGATAAAACATTCTGGTTATGGTAAAAATTTTAGACATGCAACAGGCCATGGAGTAGGTATGGAAATCCATGAATTTCCAAAAATAAATATGCAATCTGAAGAAATTATTCAGCCAGGTATGGTTTTCACAATTGAACCAGGGATTTATATTGAAGGCTTTGGTGGAGTAAGGATAGAAGACATGGTAGTCGTCAGGGATAACTCAACAGAAATACTTACAACTCTATCAACAGACTTAGAAATTCTATAGGAAATGTAATCAGGAGGTTTAAATATGATTTCAACTACAGATTTTAAAAAGGGACTAAAAATTGAATACAAGGGAGAACCATATGAAATAATTGACTTTCAACATGTAAAAATGCAACAAAGAGCGCCTATAGTAAGGACAAAAATAAAAAATCTTAAAACTGGAAGAGTTCTTGAAGAAAATTTCACTGCAGGAGAAAAATTTGAAAAACCTCAGCTTGAAGAAAAGCAGATGCAATATCTCTATTCTCAGGGTGATTCCTATGTTTTTATGGATATGGAATCATATGACCAAGTCTCCATACAAAAAGACAGAATAGGAGAAACCCTTTATTATATAAAAGAAGAAATGATTGTTGATGTAATTTATTTCAAAGGAGAACCACTTGTAATACAACCTCCCATGTTTGTTGAGTTAAAAGTGGAAGAAACCGAGCCTGCATTCAGAGGAGATACAGCCTCTGGAGGGACAAAACCCGCAAAACTTGAAACCGGCCTTATTGTAAAAGTACCTTTTCACATACAAACTGGCGACTTATTAAAAATTGATACAAGAACAGGTGAGTACATAGAAAAAGTAAAGGAGTAATTTATGGAACTTGAAGAAATAAAAGATATAATTTCTTTCTTAAAAGATACTGATGTAACAGAATTAAATATTGAAAAAGAAGGTGTCAAAATAAAAATAAAGAGAGGATATATTTATGGTCCAATTGAAATAACGAAAACAGTGAAACCATCTGAAGAAACTCCAAAAATATCCTATTCAATTGAGACTTATAAAGAAGAAGAGACTCTCCATACAATAACATCGCCTCTTGTAGGAACCTTTTACAGAAGTTCTTCTCCTGATTCTCCACCTTTTGTAGAAGTTGGAACAAAAGTAGAAAAAGGACAAGTCTTATGCATAATTGAAGCCATGAAAATAATGAACGAGATTGAAAGCGATGTATCAGGAGTTGTAAAAAAGATTTTGGTAGAAAGCGGTCAACCAGTTGAATATGGCGAGCCTCTATTTTTAATTGAGGTCGCTTAAATGGAGCTTTTTAAAAAAATTCTCATTGCTAATAGAGGAGAAATTGCTGTCAGAATAATACGGGCTTGTAAAGAACTCGGGATAAAAACTGTTGCCGTATATTCAGAGGCTGATAGAGAATCCCTTCATGTAAAACTTGCTGATGAGGCAATCTGCATAGGACCCCCAGCTGCAACTCAAAGTTATTTAAATATAACCGCTATACTTTCTGCTGCAGACATCACAGATGCTGAGGCGATTCATCCAGGATATGGTTTTCTATCTGAAAATTCCCAGTTTGCAGAAGCTTGTATAAATTCTGGCATAACCTTCATTGGACCTACTCCAGAGAATATCAAAATAGGGGGAGATAAAGCAAAAGCAAGGCAAATATTGAAAAGAAGAGGAATACCTGTAGTTCCAGGGAGTGATGGTCCTATCAGTTCAGAGGAGGAGTGCTTAAAAATTATAAAAAAAATAGGACTTCCAGTTATTCTTAAAGCATCTGCCGGTGGCGGTGGAAGAGGCATGCGAATAATTGAAGATGAAAGAGAAATAGAACAAGCTTTTTTCATGGCTCAGAGAGAAGCTCTTGCAGCATTTGGAAACGGTGAATTATATATTGAAAAATACTTTCCTAAAGTAAGGCACATTGAAATTCAAATACTTGCTGATAGATATGGCAATATAGTTCATCTCGGTGAAAGAGATTGTACAATCCAACGAAGGCATCAAAAACTCATTGAAGAAGCTCCATCACCTGTTTTAACCGAAAAATTAAGAAAAAAAATAAGTGAATATGCTGTAAAAGCTGCCAAGGCTCTGAAATATAGAAATGTTGGAACTTTTGAATTTATCGTAGATCATGAATTTAATCCTTACTTCATAGAAATAAATACAAGGGTTCAGGTAGAACATCCAATAACTGAAGAGATAACTGACATTGATATAATAAAAGAACAGATAAAAACAGCAAAAGGATATCCCTTATCTTTCAAACAATCCCAAATTAGATTCAAAGGGCATGCAATTGAATGTAGAATAAATGCAGAAGACCCTGAAAAATTTACTCCTTATCCTGGAATAATAGAATTTATTCATTTCCCAGGTGGTCCGGGAATAAGAATTGATAGTTTTCTTTATCATGGATGTAAAGTCTCTCCCTACTATGACTCACTCATTGCCAAAATTATTGTTAATGGGGCAAACAGACATGAAGCTATAGTACGCATGAAAAGAGCTTTAGAGGAAACCATGATTAGAGGAATAAAAACAAATATCCCCTTTTTCTTGAAGGTATTACAACATCCTGATTTCATAAAAGGAAAATTCTTCACTGATTTTGTTCAAATTACACAAGGTAATGAAAAAACCTAAACTTCCTCATATATGTCTGATCATATCCTCTAATGATATACCAGACAAAGCAGAAAGAGCACTTAAATCAGGTATAAAATGGCTTCAACTGAGGGAGAAGGAATTGCCGAGAAAAAAAATATTATATTCAGCATTGAAGCTAAAAGAATTAACTCATAAGCATAATGCCATTCTAACAATAAATGATTACTTAGATATTGCAATAGCTTCAGAGGCAGAAGGAGTTCATCTTGGACAGGATGATCTTACAATAGATGCAGCAAAAAAAATTTTTTCAGGAATAATAGGTATTTCTACTCATAATTTACAAGAAGCATTGGAAGCTGAAAAAGAATCTGCTGATTATATAGGTTTTGGACCAATTTTTAAAACAATAACTAAAAAAGACGCTCTTGAACCGAGGGGATTTTATATGTTATCTTTGATACAAAAAAAAATTCGTATACCAATAGTTGCAATCGGAGGAATCAAATTAGAAAATATTGAAAAAATTATTGAATGTGGCTGTAAGCATATAGCTGTCTCTTCTGGTATATTAATAGGTAATATAGAAAAAAATATAGAAAAATTTATGAATACTTTTGAGCAATTAAACTAAAAATGAAAAAATTATTAGGAGATATTATTGACAACTTGTATAGAGAAAAAAAAACTGGTATCCTTAATATAGCTATGTTATCTGAAAAAAATTTATTTAAATTTTATTTCAAAAATGGTGAAATATATTATTTATCTTATGCCTTTAAAAAAGGAAAGGAAAGCCTAAATGAATTATTCCACAAAGAACTTCGTTCAGTTAATTTTATACCGGATATTACTATCGATATAAAAAGTGATGACATACCAACAACTGAAGAAATTATCAAAAAACTCAAAGCTGCCAATTTATATATCTCCATCGGGAATGAGATTATTTCCTCAACAAATCAATTTCAAAAGATAAGAGAAAGATTAAAAATTGCTTTAATAAAACAAATCGGACCTATAGGTAATCGAGTCTTAGATAAAATAATTCAAGAAAAATGGAATGCCCAACTGCCTCCTACTAAAAATGATATACTGAAATTGGTAGAATTACTTACAGATGAAATAGAGGAAAAAGAAGGGAAAAATGAATTCCAAACAGAAGTAAAAAGATTTATTGAGGAGGTTTTTAGATGAAAATAGAATTAGGTTTGAGAGCAGGGATTGCGCTTCCCTTATTGACCACCCTTATTATCGGAATGAGCATCTTAGTTGGATTTAATTATATATCTCAACTAAATACTATAAAAGAACAGGAAATTCGCGAGATTGAGACTGCAATAAATTCTACCAATATTTTTTTAGAAACTACCCCTTTATATCAGAAAATATTAAGTATAACTATAAATAATCCCAATGTTTTCGAAAATTATCTAAATCTTGAAAAACTTCTCAATAAATTAAAAAGAGCAGTCAACTCAGAAATTGGACTTATAATCAAAAAAAATCTATTATCTGAGGAACTCTATAAAAAATCATCAAAAAATACATTCGGTGAATGGGTTTCTGTTTTTTTCACAGGCAATGAACCAAAAGCTTTCCTCTCTGAGCAATCAATTAATAAAATCTCTCAAATGAAAGATAAATATAGCTTAGAGGAAATATCTAAAGAAGACAAAGATTATTTTATTATTTATATACCAATTAAAGACTCATCAGATAAAATTTTCGGTTATATATATTTAACTAAAGAAAGAATACTTTCTACACTTACAACTTTTAAAATTCTTGGTATAAATATTCTTGCTTATATTGGAATATTAATTTTAATCTCTATTCTGATAGGATATGGTATGAATAAATATGTAATTAATCCAATAATTGCTTTAACCAATGCGGCAGATAACATTTCAATGGGAAAAACTTCTGAAAAAGTTCAAATTGAAAATGCTAAAGGAGAAATTGCAGTACTTGCCAAATCAATAGAAAGAATGCGTATAACAATGAAAAAACTTCTTGAATAGGAGTAAAAAATGTCAAAAGGTAGGATTTTAGTAATTGATGACAGCCCTCTTGTAAGAAAACTCGCGGAAGTTTCTTTACAAGAAGTTGGCTACGAAGTTTTCACAGCTGATAATGGAGAGGATGGATTAAAAATTGCAGAAAATGTGAATCCAGACTTAATATTAGTAGATTTTATAATGCCTAAAATGACTGGTTCGCAATTTTGTTTACTCTTAAAAGAAAATGAAAGACTGAAAGAAATTCCAATCCTTTTAATAACTGGAAAAGGGGAGGCTGTTGGACAAGCTTTCATTGAAAAGTACGGAGTTCAGGATTATTTTATCAAACCTTTTAAATCGGAAGATCTAATTGAAAAAGTTGATTTAATGTTAAAGAAAGTTCTTCCTGAAGAAGAAAAAGAGGAAGTTAAATTTCCTGTAACAGAAGAATTCATCCTTGAAAAGAAAGTTGAAGAAAAGATGCCAGAAACTTTAGAACAGGAATTAAAATTGATTCCTGAGGAAGAGGAGGTTATACCTGAAAAACCTTTTAAACAAATTGAATTCCCCGCATCAGAAGAACCAATACATGAGGAAATTATTGAGGAAAAACCTGTTGAAATTCCATCATTAGAAGAAATTATCATGCATCAACCAGAGATTACTGAAGAAAGTTTAGAAAGAGAGCAAGAAGTTGAAATTAAACAAGAGGAAATTGAACCACTGGTTTCAGAAGGTCTTGATCTGGAAGAAAAAACTTTAATAGAGGGGAAAATACAAGAAACAACTTATATTCCAGAGGAAATAGTTGATATTGATGAGAAAATATACGAAGAGATAAAAATATCTGAAGAGGCTATAGATACTCCTATATCAATTGAAGAACCAGAAATTGAAGAACCTCCAATAGTTAAAGAAGAAATTTCTAAATTTAATTTAGAAGAAATAGATAGATTAATAGAAAATAAATTAAGTGACTTCTGCATTAAAGTAACTAATTTAATAAACTATTCAATTGAAAATACCTTTAAGAGATTAGGAATAATTAAGAAAGATAATTTAATTTTATCTGGTAAGACATTTCCCTTTAATTCTAAGGAATTAATACAGTTATTTTGTAAATCAAAAGTAACAGGGTTTCTCACTTTCTTTGGTGATAATATCATATTTGAATTTTTATTAATAGAGGGTAAAATTGTTTACGGCATATCAAGTGCCTTAAAGTCAAACTTAGGTAATAAATTCCTAAAGGATTTTACTAATGAAGAAATCAAAAGAATAACAATAGAAAGTATTGAAATATTAATGAAAACTGAAACAGATAATTTCATCCTGGAAGAAAGAGAAAAAACAGACACCTATTTGGATAGTTTACCTCGTTATGATATAGAAGAACTCATTTAAAATTGACTATATTACATTAAATATTGACTTAACAAAATTTTAAAAACTATAATACTAAAATTAAAAAAAGTAATTGCAAATTTTATATAATTTTGTTATTTTTGTAATGGAGAGTTATAAATGCCCAAAATATTAATTGCAGAAGATTCAATGACAGATTCTAAATATATTGAATCTATCTTAGAAGATAAAGGATATGAACTTTATTTTGCTAAAGATGGAGAGGAAGCTGAAAACTTAATTAATTCAAATAATTTTGACCTGATTCTACTTGATGTAGTAATGCCTAAAAAAAATGGTTTTCAACTCTGTAGAGAGATTAAAAAAGATGAAAAAACAAAACACATACCTGTTGTACTTATTACGTCAAAAAGAGAAGAAGCTGATAAATATTGGGGAAAGATGCAAGGTGCTGATGAATACATAACTAAACCCTTTGAACCAATTGATTTATTAGCAGTGGTGAAAAAATGTCTGAAGAAATAAGAGAAGAAAAACATTTTTGTGTCTTCGGTATAGGAGAGCGAGAATTTCTTATCCCTAAGGAATCTGTCATTCAAATTCTGGATATAACTAAAATATTCCCTATTCCAGGTTCACCAGATTATATTGTAGGAGCCTTACCAGTGCGAGGAAAAATTGTGCCTGCAATTGACCTTGCGAAAGTATATAATATTGAAAGAATTAATTATTCTGAAAATAAACTTTTAGTATTAGATGTAGAAGGAGAAAAAATCGGGATACTCTCTGATATTACACCTTTCTTTGTAAGTTTTGATAAAGATATTGTAGTAGATGATTATCTCGACCCTAAAAAACTTTATGAAAAATTAAAAATAAAACAACCCTCTTCAAGTAAAACCAATGAAATCTTGTCATAAGGATGATAGATCAAACTGAATTAATAAAATATTTTCTCTTAGAATCAGAAGAATACATAAACACATTAATTGAGGGATTAGAAGACTTAGAAAATAAAGGTTTCAGTCAAGAAACTTTGGAATCAATCTATAGGGCAATTCATACTTTGAAGGGTTCAGCATCCATTGTAAAATTCAATAAAATTGCTACATTAGCTCACAAGCTGGAAGATCTTTTTGACTCAATAATAAATAATGAAATACAACAGGATATATCAATTATTAATATTGCAAGAAGAGTAGTTAACTCAATCATAACATTGATTAATGAGGTATCAACATATAATGAAGAAAAATCAGAATTAGATAGTAACCTTGTAAATCTAATTGATGAAATAGTAGAAAAGAAAGTCATCTTACAGATAGAAGAAGCTCAAGATACATATGTATCTTTACCTATGACCAACGCTGTGAGAGTTGAACTCAGTGTAATTGATAGCCTTTTTGATATCTTAAGTGAGATTATTGTCCAAAAAAATGTAATTAATGACAGGGAAAAAGAACTGAAATACTTAGTTGAAGAAATTCTAAAAAGTGGGAAAAAACTGTTTAGTGAGATAGTATCCTTCTCAGATAGATATTGGCTTTCTCCATTAAGTGACAAAACTAAAGTGATTGATACTTTTTTTACTGATTTTAGTGATTTAGAATTTGATAGATATGATGAATATCATATATTTACAAGAAAAATCGCTGAAATAACCAATGATATAAATGAAAGTTTAAATGAATTAATATCATTCTCTGAACATCTTTCTGCAAATTTTAAAACCTTAGGAAGAGAAATCAATACGCTAAAAGATAATCTTCTATCAATTAGAATGTTACCAATAGGAAGATTATTGAATAAAATTTCTGAAGCCATTAAAGATACTGCTAACAATTTGGGCAAACAGATAAACTTCGAAATTAAGGGCGGAGACATAAAAATTGATAAACCCGTCCTTGATTTACTATATGAGCCTATTATCCATATTCTACGAAATGCCATTGATCATGGGATAGAGACTCCAGAACAGAGATTAGCTATTGGAAAACCTGAAAAGGGAAATATTAAACTTAATGTAAAAAAAGAAGGTAAATATGTTGTCATATCAATAACTGATGATGGTAAAGGGATAGACATTGAAAAAGTCAAAGAAATAGCCATTAATAAAAACTTGTTAAGTCAAGAACAGATACTCTATATGAATAACGAAGAAATTCTCTCTTATATATTTGTACCAGGTTTTTCAACTTCTGAAGATGTAGATTTTCAAAGTGGAAGAGGAATGGGATTAAATATAGTTAAAACTGCAATTGCTAAATTGAAAGGAACAATTGAGGTTTTTTCTGAAATTCGGAAACAAACTACATTTACAATCAAAATTCCTCAATCATTAAGTATAACTAATCTTTTAATTTTTAAATCTTCCGAATTAGAATTTGCAGTCCCCATAAACTACATTGAGGAAATTTTAATAATTGATGATTTCCCTGAGGTAAAAAGTGAGAGGCTTATTAATCATAAAAATAGGTTTATTCCAGTTAAAATTTTTTCTGAATTATACTTTTCATCAAATGGGAAACAATCAGAAAAGGGATATATAATTATTTTTAATTTTTCAGGTATTCGTAAAGCATTACTCGTTGATAACATCTTAGGACAAGAAGAAGCTGCTATTTATCCTCTTGGAAAATTCTTAGAAGGTTTGACCCAATATATAGGATATGTACTATCAGGACAAGGAACTCCAAGATTAGTTATTGATCCTTTAAAAATATTCGAAGAAGAATTTATCTTTACCATATCTAAACCACTTACCTTGGAAAGTGTTCCTTACACAGGAACAGTTCTAATAGTTGATGATTCAATAAGTGTGAGAAAATCTTTACAGACATTACTTGAAACAAAAAATATAAGAGTTTATACAGCGAAGAATGGAGCAGAAGCTTTAAGTATTCTCGAAGATAAAAATGTAGATATAGTTATAACAGACCTTGAAATGCCAGTTATGCATGGATATGAATTAATTAATAAACTTAGAAAAGATATTAGGTTTAAAGATTTAACAATTATTGTTTTAACATCAAGAGGTACGAGAAAACATCAGGAAAAGGCTATTGATTTAGGAGCAGACGGATTTTTAATAAAGCCCTTTGATGAAAAAACAATAACAGAACTACTCCGTAATTTTCCAATCCTGAAAAATCAAATATACTAAACTTTAAAGTTTCCTGTTATTGCGACAAGTTCATTAGATGTTTTAGAGAGAGATTGAGAAATATCTGTAAGTTCTTCTGTTATTTTTGTTATATTATTTGTAACCTCTTTAACCTCATTTATAGAATTAACTTCATCAAAGGTTATTTCCTTTTGTTTCTTAGCGAATTCGTTAATCTCCACAATTATATTTCCTATTTTTCTAATTACTGAATCTATCTTTTCAAAGACAGAAGTTGTTTCAGTAACCATCTTTGTACCAACCTCAACATAGTTAGTTTCTTCCTCAAGATGCTTTGTTACCAAGCTTGCTTCTTCTTGAATAGAAGTTAGAATCTCAGAAATATTTTTAGATGATTTAGCTGTTCTATCAGAAAGAGCTCTTATTTCCTCTGCAATAACAATAAAACCTTTGCCTTCCTCACCTGCTCTTGCTGCCTCTAAAGAAGCATTTAGTGCAAGTAGATTTGTTCTGTTCGCAATTTCACTAATAATTGTTGATATAGTTCCGATTTCCATAAGCTTTTCAGAAAGCAATTTCATTCTTCTATTAATTACCTGAACAGCTGCTCTAATTAGTTGGATACTACTCATAGTCTCGGTAATAATCTCATTTCCCTTGTTTATTGCATTTAATGCTTCTTCTGAAACATCTGTAGCAACCATTGTTTTGTCTGTTGTAGATGTAGCGATTTCTGAAGATTCTGCAATCATAGCTGCTATTTTTTCAATTTCCTTTTTCTGTATCTGCGCACCTTCTTTTAATTTTTTAATAATGTCGTTTATAACAACAGTTTTTTGCCCTACATCACCAGCTGAAGCTTGTACCTCTTGAACAAGCTGACTAAGTCCATCAGTCATAAGATTAAAAGCATCTGCCAAAGAGCCAAAAACATCAGGTGTAACTTCTGCTCTCTTTGTTAGGTCTCCTTCCGAGGCTGAAGTCATAATCTGTAAAAACTTTATAATGTTATTTTGCATTTCTCTTTTTTCTTCTTCTGTCTGTATCAGTGTTGATAGTTTATCCATCATTTGATTAAAAGCTTCAGCAATCTTTTGAAATTCATCGCCTGTTTTTATATCAATTCTTTTATCAAAATTCCCCTGTCTAACTGCATCTATAGCATCTTCAATAGTTGATATAGGAGATATAACCTGTTTTCTAAACCATAAAACATTAGCCGTAGATATACCTATCAAAGCTAATGCGAAAATTATTAAAGTTGGAGCAAATTTAATTAATGTATTTATTATTCCAAATCTTTTTGTTATAAACTCTTCCCCATAAATATTGTATCCTGTAATTATCAATCCAGCTAATAAAATAAGAGTAGAAACAATTATAGATACATTAAAAACAATAAGAAATTTTCTATAAAGAGATATAGAAAGAATTTTTCTTTCAACTTCTATTCTTTTTGGCATGTTTTCCTCCTTGATTAAGAATTTGGTTTAATAAAATATGAAAAACAAAATAAATTTGTCAATATATTTTTAAATACCTTTGACTTTAAAGCTTTCTAAATCTATATCAATATTCTTAAAATTAGGATTTGAAGCAGTTCCGGGCATCAAGCTAACTTCACCAGCTACAGGCACAATAAGTTTTGCACCATTAAAAATCAAAACATCTCTTACATAAAGTTGCCATCCCTTAGGTACACCTCTCAATGAAGGATTATCTGATAGACTTAAATGGGTTTTTGCGATACAAACAGAAAAATCAGAAAATTCAGGCTTAGAGTTAATTTGGTTAAGTTTATCAAGAGCAACAGGTGAGAATTCAACTGAATCTGCCCCGTAAATCATTCTTGCAATTATTTCAATTCTTGATATGTGAGGTAGATTAAGATTATATAAAAATTTAAATTTAGGCTCTGTCTTACATGCTTCAATGACCTTATCAGCTAAATCTATTGCTCCTTCTCCGCCTTTAAGCCAATGTTCTGAAATAGCAACCCAAATTCCTCTTTCTTCGCATATTTTTTTTACAAAATCTACTTCTTCAGAACTGTCCTGTTGAAATCTATTTATACAAACAATAGGAACTATACCAGCTTTCTTTACTACTTCTGTGTGATGAAGGAGATTTTCCATACCCTTTTCCAACCATTTATGATTTTTTAAAAAATATTCCTTAGGTAAAGAATTTCCAGTAATAATTTTAGGTCCTGATTCATCAGCACCATGATATTTTAAGGCTCTTAATGTAGTTACTACAATAGCAGCATGAGGTTTAAGTCCTGAGTGTCTACATTTAATATTCCAAAATTTTTCAAATCCTATATCAGCGCCAAAACCACTTTCAGTAACATGATAGTCAAAAAGCTTAAGCCCTATTTTATCTGCAATAATTGAGGACTGACCTATGGCAATATTAGCAAAAGGGGCAGCATGAACAAAAACAGGCTGCCCCTCTATAGTTTGAATTAAATTTGGATTAACAGCAGGTAAGACCAATGCTGCCATGGCACCAGCCACCTCTAAATCTTCTGTTGTAATTGGCACGCCTTTTCTTGAATAGGCAACAACTATTCTACCAATTCTATCTCTTAACTCTTTAATATCTTTTATTAAACTCAAAATAGCCATAATTTCAGAAGATGTAGCTATATCAAAACGAGACTCCATAGTTATTCCATCTTTTTTACTACCTAATCCGATCACTATCTTTCTCAAAGCTTGAACACAAAAATCAATAACCCAGCCAATTTGTACATTTTTAGGGTCTATCTCAAGCCTTTTAAGCCCCTTTTTTATTAAAACTTCATCAGAATAATTTGATTCGTGGAGAATTCTTGATGTTAAAGCAACCATTGCAAGGTTATGAGCATTCATGATAGCATTTATATCGCCTGTAAATCCCAGTGAAAATTCAGTTCTCGGAATACATTGAGAGAGCCCACCACCTGCTGCAGTTCCTTTTACATTCATCAAAGGACCTAATGATGGCTGTCTGATCGCACAACTAACTTTTTTACCTTTTTTTGCTAAACCCTGAACAATCCCAATAGTTGTAGTTGATTTACCTTCTCCGAAAGGAGTAGGAGTAATAGCTGTTACCACGATATATTTGCCGTCAGGATTATCCTTTATTCTCTCGTAAATTTTTGGATAGTCAACCTTGCCTATATAATTACCAAAAGGAATTATTTCATCTTTTTTGATACCGGATTCTTCAGCAAGCTGAAATATTGATTTCATCCTTTTTTCTGCTTCTTGAGCAATTATCCAGTCAGGATGCGAAACAGGATCAGGTAGCAGCATAATAATTTACTCCTTCTGAAAAATTTTTCTATTCTTTAGGATTGTCAAAATCTGCTAAATAATCTTTTAATTTCTCCATTAAAGAATCTGGCAGAACTTCCTCATAAAGTAAAGCATTCATTTCATCAATAGTTAACTTTTCTTTAATATCTCTTGGCAATGCTTTAACAATTGCTACTCTCATCGGATCAGGCTTCTTTTCTTTATTCATTTTTTTCTCCTTTTTTTATTCAGCAGGTTAGATGAAAAGCACCTGCTACATTCTTACCTTCCTCAAGGAATTGATTAAATAGAGAAACCGCCTTATCTGTTTCCATTACATAGGTTTCTATTCCTTTAGCTCTAAGGTCATTTATTAGTGTTTCTGACACCTTCATTTTTCCATAAGCTCCTGTACCTACAATAAGAGTGTTAATATTTTTTTTAAAAATTTCTGTGAGGTCTTCCATGCATAATCCATGCCCTTCCTTTCTCCACCATGAAGGATAAATACTATCAGAAAAAACAATAAGGTCTGCTGTGAATTCTTTGTTATCAATTGTCACCTTTCCAAAAGAATAATGCGTAATTTTCATCATTATCATACCTCCCTTTATAATGGCGGGAGCGTGTGGGAATCGAACCCACCCTGCCTGTTCCTCACAGGCAACACTGGATTTGAAGTCCAGGAGGGACACCAGAACCCCATACACTCCCGATATAGAATTTTAAATGATTTTTAGTTATTTTTCAAATCAAATAATACTTGATAAACCTATTAAATTTAAGACTGAGTGAATTTATCTCTCAAATATCTTAATATATCATCATAAACAGAGGGAACTACAAGAAAAATCTCTATGTCCCTTGGCAAGAGAAGTTTTACTCTGTCATGATCTCCAAGAATCAGGATTGCAGATTCACCATCCTTCAAAGACTCATTGATTTTTGTAGAAATTTCTTCAATTCGCCTTTGAGCTATCTCATTAAAGAAATTGAAAACTTGTTGCATAACTGCTGAAGTTCTTACAACCCTCAAACAATTTCCCCAATCTATGAAAGCTCCAAATGTTTCTGGATTTTCTATACCCAAAACAATGGCTCCTTCTAAGACTTTTTTTTCAATTAATATATAGAGATAAGGATTGGTATCTCGTATAACATCAACTGCATCTTGTCCATCTATAAAAATAGTCTCAACAAAAATTTTAGTTACAAAACCTAATTTTTCAAGTTTTTCTACATGAGCAATTGATTCATACCAATATTTTTCAACCAGATTTTTTAAATCTTCATCCTTTTCATCGGGGATAAAAATGTTGGGAATACAAAAAAGTCTTCTCTTGCCTTTAAAATCCTCAACATTTAACCTCTGAATTTTGCCTAACTCTGCCATAATTAATCCATTCTTGATAGTTTTTTTAACTCTTCTAATTTATTATAAGCCCTACCACTGTCAATGCTCTCCTCAGCCATTTTTACTCCTTCCCTAAAATCCTTTGCTTTACCAGCAACAATCAAAGCTAAAGAGGTATTAATTAAAACCATATCTCTTACTGCATCTTTTCTACCCTTTAACATGGAAATAATCATCTCTGCATTTTTCTTTTTATCTCCGCCCTTTATTTTATCAATGCTTATTCTATTTAAACCAAAATCTTCTGGTGAAATTATTGTAGAAGAAAATTCACCATCTTTAACTCTTACTAAATAAGTATTCCCAGAAATTGATATCTCGTCAAGCCCCTCTTCACTATGAACAATTGCCACATCTTCAGAACCCAAATTTGATAACACCTTAGCCATTGTCTCCATGTATTGTTTAGAAAACACTCCTATAAGTTGCCTTTTAACAAGGGCGGGATTAAGCATAGGACCTAAAATATTAAAAATTGTTCTTATCTTTAATTCTCTTCTAACAGGAACTACTCTTTTCATTGCAGGATGGTAAATGGGAGCAAAAAGCACAGTTATTCCACAATCAAAAAGACATTTTTCAGCTATCTGTGGAGACATATCAACTTTAACGCCCAGTTCCTCTAAAACATCTATACTTCCACATTGACTTGACGCTGAACGATTTCCATGTTTTGCCACAGGAACTCCAGCTCCTGCCACAACAAAACTCGTGGCAGTAGAGACATTAAAAGTTCCAGACATGTCCCCTCCTGTACCAACAATATCTATTGTTCCAGGAGGACAATTAATTTTTATGGCATAATCTCTAAATACCTTTACTGTTGTTAGAATCTCTTCCTCTGTCTCTCCTTTCATAGTTAAACCCATTAGAAAAGCAGCTATTTGAGCATCCGAAGCCTTTCCATCTATTATTTCAATAAAAGTTTCTTCAATAAGTTGTGAAGATAGATTTTGCTTTTTTGTTAACTGTCTAATTGCTTCTGTAATCATAGCTCCAAAAAATTCTTAAGTAAATCTTTGCCTACCTTTGTTAATATGCTCTCTGGATGAAACTGAACGCCTTCAATCAAATATTCTTTATGTCTTACTCCCATAATTAAACCATTTGATGTCCAAGCAGATATGGTAAGACAATCGGGAAGACTTTCTCTTTCAATAATAAGTGAATGATATCTTGTTGCTTCAAAGGGATTTGGAATCCCCTTAAAGATTGTTTTACCATCATGATAGATTAGAGAAGTTTTACCATGCATTATCTCAGGAGAACGAATTATTTTTCCTCCAAAAGCAGCACCAATTGCCTGATGTCCTAAACAAACACCAAGAATGGGAATTTTATCTCCAAAATATTTTATAACATCAATTGAAATACCCGCTTCCCGGGGTGAGCAGGGACCTGGTGAAATTATAATTTTCTCAGGGCTCATTTTTTCAATCTCTTCTAACTTTAAAGCATCATTTCTGTATACGTTAACATCAGGTTTAAGCTCTCCAATATATTGATATAAATTATATGTAAAAGAATCATAGTTATCAATTATTAATATCATTCTTATCCCTCAACTTTGAGAAAACTTACTGATTTCAGCATTGCCATGGCTTTATTAACTGTTTCATTATATTCATTTTCTGGAACTGAGTCTGCCACAATGCCAGCTCCTGCTTGAACAAAAACTCTATTTCCCTTTACTACAAGCATTCTTATTCCAATACACATATCCATATTATTACTAAAACCAAAATATCCAATAGCTCCTGCATAGGGTCCCCGTACTGAAGGTTCAAGCTCTTCAATAATCTGCATAGCTCTTACCTTAGGTGCTCCGGTTACTGTTCCTGCAGGAAAACACGACATAAAAACATCAAACATATCAAAACCTTCTTTAAGTTTACCCTCTACATTGCTTACAATATGCATTACATGGCTATATCTCTCTATGGTCATCAGCTCAGTTACGTTAACAGAACCTATTTCTGCTACTCTGCCCACGTCATTTCTTCCAAGGTCAACGAGCATTATATGCTCTGCCCGTTCTTTTTCATCCATGAGAAGCGCTTTTTCAAGGGCAAGAT
>JAOAGU010000050.1 GCA_026415595.1 Thermodesulfovibrio sp.
CCCTTCTTTTGACTTATATTAAGAGAAACAACTTTACCTATCATTTTTTAAAGTTCAGCTTATTTATGGAATAAGAAAGACATTTTTATTTGAATTTTTTATGACAGCCTCAGCAACACTTCCAACAAAAACAGCCTCAACATATGATCTGCCTTTAGAACCTATTATTATTAAATCTGCATCCTTAGCTTTTTTTAAGATTTCATCTGCAGGGACTCCAATAAGAACTTCATAATCGTATCCCTTAGCTAACTTCTCCATTTCATTTTCGCCCTCTTCTTTCAGATAATTCAGATATTTACTTATTGCTTGAGGGTCTTTCATAATTCCCTTAACCTTGTTTTCTGGAACTACATATACAATCAATAATTTAGCTTTTATTTTTTTTGAAATTTCTTTTGCGAACTCTAAGGCTCTAAGAGAATTATCAGAAAAATCTATAGGACAAAGTATTTGCGATATGTTGATTTTGTCTGGTTTTATTTCCTTAAACTCCTCTGATTTAACAACTAAAATAGGAATTCTTACGCCTCTAAGAATTCTCTCCGATGTAGAAGGTCTTGTAACATAACTTTTAAAACCCAAAACCATAAAGACATTTTTTCCCTTTGACAAATTACTAATAGTTTCTATCAGTCTTCCGAAAATCACTTTATTTTCAACATTTAGAGAATATCTCTTGACTGTATCTGCCAAAATATCTAAATTTTTTTTTATTTTTTCCTTTTCTCTATTTATATGAGGCAATAAATAAGATGGAGGTGTCAAATTATATTCAAGAATATGAAAAAGGGATAAATTTTTACAATTGACAACAGTTGAAAGCCAGATAGAATATGAAAGTATGGTATTTGTTAACTTTTTGAAATCTATTCCTATAATGATTTCATCTGGAGTGATCATTTTTTTATTTCCTTGCCAAGTCTTTTTTCTACAGAAAGAACCTTTCCTTCTATTCTTTCAATAGCTCCCTTTCTATCATCAATTTTTATATCAATTAATAATCTCTCTGTTTCTTCTATAATAATATCCCTGCATTTCTTTATAAGAGAAATTACTTCATCCCAGTCTCCTTCTACTATTGTACCCATTGCATGAAGTTTATAAGGGAGCCCGCTTTCATCAACAATCTTTACTGCCTTAGCAACATATTCACTCACACTGACACCCACACCTAATGGAACAATACTAAACTGAACAATCATTTTTATACCTCCTAATAAAGCTTAAAAAATATTAACATAAAATTAATGGAAATCAGAAGTTAAATACATTACCTTAAAGTTATAATTTATTAATGTTAATAAAAAATGAACTCAATTCTCTGATAGGTAAATTTAGAAATCTTGATAAACTGGCAGACAAATTTCTAAATACTGAAAGATGGAACAGTAATGTTTCTTTAATGATACTTGATGCAGCAATTACCTCTGTGGGAGTAAATTATTTTCAGGTTGTTATTCCAAAAGTAAAAGCGTTTGAAAAAGATTTTATCAAAACTGGTAAGGTTACATGCCTTTCATCTTTAGCCGATTTTAAATATAAAGAAGCCTTTTACATATGGAAAAATACCCGTTCATGGCAGGTTGCAAAGGAAATCGCTCAATACTTATCAATCCTCTCAGATAACGATAAAGAAGCGTTAAGGTTATGGGCAAAAAACTCTTCTCTTTCAAACTGGAAGACTGATCCGATAGGAAAAATAAAAGGAGTTGGGCTAATCACCTATCAGTATCTAAGAATGATGGGTGGCATTGACACTGTAATGCCCGATAAAATTGTAAAGAGAGTTATCAACGAAATTCTTATAAAAACAGGGGAAATACCCATATATGATGATATGAAATTCATAGAGAAAATAGAAAAAATTGCTAACAAAACAGGTTATCGTCCTGTAGAACTCTGCTTTATGACATGGTTTTTTAATAATCCAGAAAAAATTTGTGAAATGCCTTAGCCTTTAAGTCTCTTTCCTACCAGATAAGCCTGACCAAGGGATATGCAAGCATCGTTACTTGGAACATTTATGTGGTAAAGTGGTTTTACACCGATTTTTTTTAAGGCTTTTATAGTTTCCTTCACTAAATAGGTATTTTGAAAAACACCGCCGCTTAAGCCAACCATTTCAAAACCAATTTTTCCTTTAAAATGGTGTGTTAACTCAATAATCATTTTTACAATTGTATTATGGAATTTCCAGGAGATCAGAGAGATTCTTCGCTTATGCTCAGAATGACAAAAATCTTCTACTATCTCTCTAATCATGGGCTTGTAGTCTATTACTATAGGCTCAATTGACGATGAAATTACCAAGTCAAAGGAATAGCAAGCCTTTTCAGAAAATTCCATTCCTGTGTCTATCATACTTTCAAGGGCAATTGCTGCCTCTGCCTCAAATGTATTGTAATGGCATACACCAATTAAAGATGACACGCCATCAAAAAGTCTTCCCATTCCTGCTGAAAGGGGGCTGAACTGAGAGAGTTTTTTAAGTTTAAGTATTTGTTTTATTTTATCTTCATCAATAGCCTTTGACAGAGGTAACTTTTTTATTAAATCCGTGTCTTCTCCAAAAACTTCATCAATCAAAGAAAGGGCTATTCGTGTGCATTCTTTTATTGCATTTTCACCACCTGGTAGAACAATAGGTTTTAAATGGCCAAGTCTTTTAAAATCCTCTGCTGTGCAATTTAAAAACTCACTTCCCCAAATCGTGCCATCTGTTCCATATCCTGTTCCATCAAAGGCAATGCCGAAGAGCTCATTAACTCCATACTCAGCCATTATGGAAGCAACATGACTATAATGATGTTGAATTCCAAAGGCTGGAATATCTTTTCTATCCGCATATTCACTTGCCCATCTTGTTGAAAAATATAGAGGATGAAGGTCATGTCCCACAGCCTTAGGTTCAATGCGATATACTGATTTAAGATTATGTAAAACTTCCTCATAAAATTCTATTGTTTCAAGATTTTCCATATCTCCGATATGCTGACTCATAATGGCATAGTCTGACTTTATAAGTGTAAATGTATTTTTTAAATCAGCTCCTGCGCCAAGAACCTCAGGCAGTTCATCTTTTAGAGGAACTGCTTTTGGAACAAAGCCTCTTGCTCTTCTAATAAAATAAATCTTGCCTTCAAGCTCTTTTACAACAGAATCATCTACTCTCATAAAAATATCTCTATTATGAATCAAAAAAGCATCTGCCACTTTGCTGAGCTTTTCAAAGGCTTCTTCATTTTTAGTAATAATCGGCTCTTCAGATATGTTACCGCTTGTCATAACAAGAGCATCAAAATGAGGCTGAAGAGCAAAGGTTGAGGGCTGAAATGTGTTCATTTTAGTGTTATTCTGAGCTGAAGAGTTGTTACTTTCTTCATAATTCTGAACCTGAACAAAACAAGGACGAAGAATCTCCTCTTCTGGATAATAAAACAACAAATAATGTAATGGTGTATAAGGAAGCATAAATCCAAAATAGGTATTCTTAGGTGCAAGTGTTTCAGGAAGAATACAGTCAGGCTTTTTCATTAAAAGCACTATGGGTCGTGCGGGTGATGTAAGAATTTCTTTTTCTTCTTTGGTCACAAAACAAAATTTCTCTATTGACTGCAGATCTGGAGACATTAGGGCAAAAGGTTTATTGCTTCTTCTCTTTCTCCTTCGTAATTCTTCTATTACCTGAGAATTTTTTGCATCACAGCAAAGATGAAAACCTCCAAGTCCTCTTATTGCAACAATTTTTCCCTCTTTAATAAGTCTAATTGTCTCTTTAATAGGGTCTTTAAGCTCTTTTAAACCTTCTTTAAACCTTATAAAAAGTTTTATCTCTGGACCACACTTGGGACACGCATTGGGCTGAGCGTGAAATCTTCTATTGCCTGGATCTTTGTATTCTTGTAGACAATCAGGACACATTTTAAAAACAGACATTGTGGTATTGGGTCTGTCATAGGGGACTTTCATTGTAATTGTATATCGTGGCCCACAGTTTGTGCAGTTTATGAAAGGATAAAGATATCGTCTGTCAGAGATAGTAAAAAGTTCTCTAAGACAGTCTTCACAGATGGAAACATCTTCTGAAACATGAGTAAATCCTGATTCCTCTATGCTTTCAATAATTTCAAAACTATTGTAGTTATTCGGTGAAAGTTCAGTCTTTTCAATTGAATAAATCTTTGACAGAGGTGGAGGTTCATTTTGAAGTTTACGCAGAAATTCATAAACTCTCTCACCTTCTACTTCAATTGTTACCCCTTTTGAAGTATTTGTAACAAAACCTTTTAAATTAAGGCTTTGGGCAAGGTTATAAACAAAGGGTCTAAACCCAACTCCCTGAACAACTCCTTTAACCTGTATATGCAGGCGTTTCATGTATTAGAATAACATTAATTCTCTAACTGGAGAGAAGCTTTTTCTATGGATGGGACAGGGACCTAACTTTTTTAAGGCATTTAGATGCTCCTGTGTAGCATAGCCTTTATTTCTGTCAAAGCCATAATCGGGATAAACTTCATGATACTGTCTCATTATTTTATCCCTCGTTACTTTTGCTACTATGCTCGCAGATGCAATTACTGCACTTTTTTGATCTCCTTTAATTATAGATTTTTGAGAAATTTTTATATCAGGAAGCTCAACAGCATCTATTAATAAAAGTTCTATCTGCCTGCCGATATTCTTAAAAGCCTCAATCATTGCAAGACGGGTAGCATGTAGAACATTAGCTTTATCAATTATATCTACATTAATAATTCCAATACCTACAAAGGCATTTTGAAGTATTTCTTGAAAAAGTCTTTCTCTTTGCTCAGCAGTAAGTTCCTTTGAATCTCTTATGCCTTCTATAAAAACATTATCCTTGAAACTTATACAAGCTGCAACAATAGGTCCTGCCAGACAGCCTCTTCCAGCTTCATCTATTCCTGCAATTATACCGTACCCCTGAGAGCGAAAAGACTCATCAAAGGTAAAAAGACTCATGCTTTCTGATAGTCAGTTTTTTCTTTAACCTTTGCTTCTTTGCCTTTCTTAGTTCTAAGGTAATAAAGTTTTGCTCTTCTTACATCTCCTCTTCTCACTAGTTCAATTTTGTCTATTATGGGACTATGAAGGGGAAATATACGTTCAACGCCAACTCCAAAAGAGATTTTTCTCACTGTAAATGTTTCTCTTAAACCGCCTCCTCTCCTGGCAATAACAATACCCTCAAAGATCTGAATTCTCTCTTTGTCTCCCTCTTTGACCTTTACATGAACTTTTACGGTATCTCCAGGCTTAAAGTCTGGAATATCTGTTTTTTTGAATCTCTCTTCTATTGCTCTAATTATTAACTGATTCATTATTACCCTCCAGAATTTTTATATTTATTTCAGAGCAAAGCTCTTTTAAAATCTTCATATCCTCTTTAGATAAATTTTTTAGTAAATCAGGACGTCTATTAAATGTCTTCTTCAATGATTCCTTTTTCCTCCATAGAACTATCTTTTTATGGTCTCCCCTTAACAGAATCTCGGGCACCTTAAGCCCTCTGAAATCCTCAGGTCTTGTATAATTGGGATAATCTAAAAAACTTCCCATAAAAGACTCCTCTTTAGCTGATAGCTCATCTCCGAGAGCCTCTGGGATTAATCTTAAAATACTATCTATTATAACCAAAGCTGGCAATTCTCCACCACTTAAAACATAATCTCCAATGGAGATTTCTTCATCAATAAAAAATTTTATCCTCTCATCAATTCCCTCATACCTTCCGCAAATTAAAAGCAATGCCGCCCTTTTCTCTAAAAATTCTTGAGCGACTTGCTGATTAAATTTTTTTCCCTGAGGTGTAAGGAGAATCACTTTTCTTGGATTTCCATCATTTTTTATATGCTTAATAGCGTTATAAAATGGCTCTATTTGCATTAACATTCCAGCTCCGCCACCATAAGGATAGTCATCCACTTTTTTATGCTTATCCGAAGTGAAGTCTCTTAAATTGTATATCTTCACTTCAGCGAGCCCCTTGCTTAGAATTCTTCCAATGATGCCATGCTTAATGTAAGACCCAATTACTTCAGGGAATATGGTCAAAACTTCAAATTTCATAAACTCTAATTTCAGCTCAAAAGAAAAGGGCGTGTGAGTCACGCCCTTTATTTAATTTCCTTTTAACGGACTATTCTAAAATTTCAAGGACACATCTTTTGCCAACTTTTGTACCTGCAGCACCTAAGATTGTCCTCATAGCCCTTGCAGTTTTACCCTGCTTTCCTATAACCTTTCCAAGATCGCTTGGAGCAACTCTGAGTTCATAAACAGTGGTTTTCTCGCCCTCAATCTCTGTAACCTTAACCTCCTCTGGTTTGTCAACCAGTGACTTAGCCATTGTCTCAATCAGTGTCTTCATGCTCATGGTCTAACCTCCGTGCAAAAGAGTAGTAAATACCCCACTGGGTATATTAAGCCTGTCTCTTATACACA
>JAOAGU010000051.1 GCA_026415595.1 Thermodesulfovibrio sp.
CTCTCTGCCTTTTGAGCAAGAAAAACTGTGAACGTTCCTACTCCTGCATAGGCATCTATTATAGTTTTATCCTCACTTGATATGTAACCTAATACGGTCTTGATTAAGTTTTCAGCTTGATAGCTATTTACCTGAAAAAAGGAAGGTGCTGATATTTTAAATTCTTTGTTGAAGAGTTTCTCAGTATAATAAGTCTGTCCAGTTTTTAATTCATCTGTATCAATTTCTGGCTGAATAAGATAATTTCCAGTATTTACGCCATATCTTATGGTAATATTATGAGTTTTTCTTTTAGGCGTTTTTCCTTGAAGAAGTGATAGTATTTGATTAATTTTTTCATGCATTATATGGCAGTACTTAACATGAAGGAATTTATGGGTGCCTCTAATTTTAAACCCTAAAAGTTTATCTCTGTTTATTGAAAAATCTGCTCTGTTACGATAGTTATAGGGGTTTTCTGCTTTAATCGTTAAATTTGTGAAATCCTCCGGATTTTCAAAACCGCCAATTCTTTTAAGTTGTTCCATTACTACAATTTCTTTAAGTTTTGTTTGATAGCTATATGATACATGTTGAAAACTACATCCCCCACATCTGCCAAATAACTCACAAGGGGGTGTCTCCCTGAAAAAGGAAGGTTCAATTATGTCTATAATCTCTGCTCTGTAGAAATCTCCTTCATCTTTTAATATACGGCATTTAACAGTCTCTCCAGGAATGGCATATGGGATAAACACGATTTTACCATCATATTTTCCCATCGCTTCTCCAAGATGGGCAATGCCAGTTAGGGTAATTTTTATTTCTTGCACAGTTGTGCCTCAAAACAGGGAATACAGAGAGTTTTGCCATTCAGAAGTCTTGCCTTAATCTCTGCTACTTTTTCTCCACATTGATCACATCTTATACTTTTAAATATTCTTGCCTCCTGAGGAGATTTGTACTCAGGATATGTAATTTTGAGGATTCTATCTCTTTCAGAATTAAGTATTCTGTTTATTTTTTCAGCTTTCCTTTTGTTTATAAAACTTAATATTTCAGGATTTCTATCTCCATCTATAAATTTTTGCCAAAGTGCTTTTTCTTCGTCTGTTTCTTTAAATTCAAAATCTATTGATATTCTTACTGCTCTTTCCTTTTTTCTGTCAAAAAATGTATAAACCTGTTTCCCGTAATCTTTGAATATGAGATTTCCCTTTCCAAAGGTACATCCTGTAAGTACCTGAATAGCATCTACTGCACAAGAGTCATTTTCCACAATGCAGACAATTTCCTCATCCTCTGCTCTCTTTATGTTCAGCTCTTCAATGGCTGCCAATGCAATTCTGTATCCAAAGGCAAGTCCTGGGCAACTGTGTCCGTGGAATTTTACTATATCTTCAAATGTTTCAAATTTCATCCTTTAAGCCTCCCTCAAAAGTTGTTATGAGGACTTTATAGCCTTCCTGCCCCATAATTTTGGCAATACTATATGCTTCGTCATAGTTTTTAAATTTACCAACTCTTACTCTATAAAAGGTTTCTCCTCTTAGAACAGTTTTAGTGATGTAAACATTGTTATAATTAAGGCTAAGAGATTGCTTTAACCTGATTGCATTTTCAATATCTTTAAATGCTCCTACTTGTATTGTTAATTGTCCAAAAATTGGGCTATATTTGACATATCTTACATAATTGGAATCTCTACCAATAGGCTCCATTAAAACTTCTGTCATTCCTGCGCCAATGAGGTCAATTTGTTTTGCTGAAGCATAAGATAAATCAATATCTCTACCAGGAATAAATGGTCCTCTATCATTTACAGTGCATACTACATCTTTACCGTTTTTAAGATTTATAACTCTGAGCTTTGTACCAAAGGGATATTCTCTATGAGCACAGGTATATTCATACATGTTATATATCTCTCCTGAAGCAGTAGGTCTTCCATGAAATTCTGAGCCATACCATGTAGCAATTCCTATTTTTGCCTCCGTTGTGGGGTACTCAAGGGTTGTTGTTTTTTTTGTTGGTGCACAGGAAATTACCAGTAAAAAACCCAAGCAAATGACCTTAATCTTTAATCCTTCAGCCTTAATTTTATAAAATGTATCTACTGAGGTCTTCACTTTTAATTATTTCATTAAGTTTTTCTCTGACAAATTTTGCATCAATCAATATTTTTTTTCCTGTTAGTTCTGCTGCATTGAAAGAAATGTCTTCAAGAAGCTTTTCCATTACTGTATGAAGTCTTCTTGCACCTATGTTTTCTGTTTTTTCATTAACAAGTTGAGAAATCTCTGCAATTTCAGCTATTCCGTCTTTGGTAAATTCAAGCTCTACGCCTTCTGTGTTTAGAAGTGCTATGTATTGTTTAATTAAAGCATTGTCTGGTTCGGTAAGAATTTTTATAAATTCTTCTTTACCAAGGGAGCTAAGTTCTACTCTTATAGGAAATCTACCTTGAAGTTCTGGAATTAAATCTGAAGGTTTTGATATGTGAAAGGCACCTGCAGCAATAAAAAGTATATGGTCTGTCTTTACAGGACCATACTTAGTTGTAACCGTAGATCCTTCAACAATAGGAAGTAAATCTCTCTGAACACCTTCACGGGATACATCAGGACCATAAGAACCTCCTCTGGAGGCTATTTTATCAATTTCATCAATAAATACTATTCCCGTTTGTTCAACGCGTTCAATTGCTTCTTTTGTTACTTTTTCCATGTCTATTAATTTGTTAGCTTCTTCTTGGGTAAATATTGTGAGAGCTTCTAAAACTTTTACTTTTTTTCTTTTTACTTTTTCAGGAAGAAAACTTCCAAGCATTTCCTTTAAATTTATCTCAATTTCTTCCATTGCTACATTAGAGATTACTCCGAAAGGTATAACTTTTTCTTTGATGTCAATTTCTATATATCTTTCATTTAGCACACCTTCTCGTAATTGTTTTCTGAGCTTTTCTCTCGTTTCTTGATATCTTGTTCTCTCCTCTGCCTCATCTGTATCTCTCGTATATCTTGGTTGAGGTAATAGGATATCAAGAACTCTTTCTTCAGCCATTTGTTTAGCTTTTTCTTGAACTCTCTGGGAATGTTCCTGCTTAACCATATTCATAGATACTTCTGTAAGGTCTCTTACAATAGATTCTACATCTCTACCGACATAACCAACTTCTGTGAATTTTGATGCTTCCACTTTAACAAAAGGTGCATTCACCAATCTTGCAAGTCTCCTTGCAATTTCTGTCTTTCCCACACCTGTTGGTCCTATCATTAAGATATTTTTTGGTAAAACTTCATCTCTTAATTCCTTTGGCAGTAATTGCCTGCGAAATCTGTTTCTAAGAGCAATTGCAACAGCCTTTTTTGCACCTTCCTGTCCTATGATAAATTTATCTAACTCTTCAACTATTTTCTTAGGGGTAAGATTTTCCATTATTCTAATTCCTCCAATACAATCATGTTATTCGTATATATACATATCTTTGATGCAATTTCCATTGCTTTTATAGCAATTTCCTTAGCAGAAAGCTGCGTATTATCATAAAGCGCCTTTGCTGCAGAATAAGCAAAAGCCCCTCCTGAGCCAATTGAGGCGATCTGGTCTTCAGGTTCAATAACATCTCCATTACCTGAGATAATCAATATATGCTCTCTGTCAGCAACAATTAGCAATGCTTCAAGTCTTCTTAGAATTTTATCAGTTCTCCAATCTTTAGCCAGTTCCACAGCAGCTCTTAATAAATTTCCTTTATATGTTTCAAGTTTTCCTTCAAATCTTTCAAAAAGCGTGAAAGCATCAGCCGTTGAACCGGCAAATCCTGTAAGAACTTTTCCATTGTAAAGCCTTCTTATTTTTTTTGCATTATGTTTAAGCACTGTATTTCCAAGGGTGACTTGTCCATCAGATGCTATAACAACAGAATTATTTCTTTTCACACATAAAACTGTTGTTCCATGCAATTCCATTTAAATATCCTCCTTTGTTAGTGGATGGGATTTATCATAAATCTCAATTAAGTATTTTAAATCTAAGTGTGTATAAATCTGAGTTGTTGAAAGAGATGAGTGTCCGAGCAACTCCTGAATTACTCTTAAATCAGCTCCTTCCATAAGAAGATGGCTTGCGAATGTATGTCTGAGCGTGTGAGGACCTATTTTATCCTGTAGTCCAATGGCTTTTGCATATTTAAGGACAATTCTTCTTATTTGCCTATCAGATAACCTATTGCCTCTGTTGTTTATAAAAAGAGGGGTTTCATCAGAAGAGAAATTCTTTTTTATCTTTAAGATTTGTCGTATGGCAAGATATTTTTTTAATGCTTCCTTTGCTTTTTGCCCGGTGGGTACAATTCTTTCTTTATTGCCCTTACCTCTCACTTTTATAAAGCCATCTTTTAGCTCAATATCCTCAAGATTTAGGCTACACATTTCACTTACTCTTATTCCGCAGCCATATAGAAGTTCAAGAATTGCTCTATCTCGTTGGACAGTGAATTTATCTTCAGAAGGTGCTTCAACAAGTTTGAAGGTATCATCGACTGTGAGAAATTTCGGTAATTTTCTCTTAATTTTCAGAGAAGAGACCACTCTTGCAGGATTAATTGTTATAATTCCTTCATTATAAAGATAGGAAAAGAAAGACCTTATTGTAGAAAGCTTTCTTGAAACGGTTGTTTTTGAGTTGCCTTTTAGAATTTGTTCTGAAATAAATCCTCTTATAACCATGGTGTCTATTTTTTCAAGTTCAATTTTTGCAAAATTAAAAAATTCTTTTAGATCATTTTTATATGCTCTTAGTGTATGAGGTGAATCCCCTCTTTGAATTTTTATATGTTTGAGAAAATTATTTATATGAGTTAATGTTTCTTCCACACTTAAAAGATATTGTAAAATCCTATGCTCAATTAAATCAACATTCTAAGTCTTGACATAAAGATATTTATTAGTTTATAAAATTTTGTTTTAGCATTTTTTTCAGACAAAAGGATAAGGAGATAAGAATGGGGAAGATAAGACTTGCCATTGTTGGACTCGGAAACTGTGCAAGCGCTCTTATTCAAGGAATTGAATATTATAAAAATCATGGTTCAGAGGAGAGGGTTCCTGGGCTAATGCATGTTGATATAGGAGGATATCTGCCCGGAGATATAGAAGTTGTTGCAGCCTTTGATATAGATAAAAGAAAGGTTAATAAACCGCTTAAAGAGGCTGTATTTGCAAAGCCCAACTGTACTAAAGTTTTTTTTCCTGATTTGCCAGATTATCCTGTTAAAGTTTCAATGGGTCCTGTCCTTGACGGAGTTGCGGAACATATGAAGGATTATCCTGATGATAAAAGATTTATTCCTTCCGATGAAAAACCAGTGGACGTGGTGAAGGTCCTTAAGAAAACAGGTGCAGAAATAATGGTAAGCTACCTTCCTGTGGGTTCTGAAGAAGCAAC
Source organism: Thermodesulfovibrio sp. (assembly GCA_026415595.1). Taxonomy (GTDB): domain Bacteria; phylum Nitrospirota; class Thermodesulfovibrionia; order Thermodesulfovibrionales; family Thermodesulfovibrionaceae; genus Thermodesulfovibrio. The sequence continues at coordinate 5,428 of JAOAGU010000051.1, forward strand.
AAGATATTATGCTCAATGTGCCCTTGAAGCTGGAGTTGCCTTTATTAACTGTATTCCAGTTTTTATCGCTTCAAATGATGAATGGATTAGGAAATTTGAAGAAAAAAATATTCCGATAATAGGAGATGATATAAAAAGTCAAATAGGAGCAACAATTGTTCATAGAGTTCTTAGCAAACTTTTTATGCACAGAGGCGTTAAGATAACAAATACCTATCAGTTAAATGTTGGTGGGAATACAGATTTTCTTAATATGCTTAATCGTAGCAGACTGATTTCAAAAAAGATTTCAAAAACAGAGGCAGTAACGAGCCAGATTACCCATGAACTCTCAGCAGACCATGTTCATATCGGACCATCTGATTATATTCCTTGGATGAATGACAACAAAGTATGTTTTCTAAGAATTGAAGGTGAAATTTTTGGTAATGTTCCGATAAATCTGGAGCTCAGGTTAAGCGTGGAGGATTCACCAAATAGTGCTGGCGTTGTTATTGATGCTATAAGATGTTGTAAATTAGCTCTTGACAGGGGCATAGGTGGTTTACTTATCTCACCCTCAGCTTATTTTATGAAGCATCCAAGAGTACAGTATCCTGATGAAGTTGCAAAAAATATGGTGGAGGAGTTTATAGAAGGAAAGAGGGAAAGATAGTTTGATAGGTGAGAAATTTGGTCATTTTCTTGATAAACCTCTTACACCTTTGGCAAAAGCTTTTCCTATAAATCCTAACATTATTACTTTTATTGGGATGCTTATTACTTCAAGTTCCTGTTTCATAATTCCATTCAACCTTTTTTTAGGGGGTATTTTTATTCTCGCGGGTGGAGCTTTTGATCTTTTTGATGG
>JAOAGU010000052.1 GCA_026415595.1 Thermodesulfovibrio sp.
GATTATGCCACCAATTATGGGTGCTGGCTGTTTTATAATGGCTGAGTTTCTTAATATTCCCTATGCGCATATAATGATTGCAGGATTAATTCCTGCTTTAATTTATTTTGCTGGTATAGCAGCTGGAATATGGATTGAAGCAGGAAGAACAGGCATGGGTAAGCTTCCTAAGGAGTTAATGCCTGAATTAAAATCTATATTGAGACCCAGCAGAATATTAGGTTTTGTTCTTCCTATTGGAACGCTTGGTGTGCTTCTTTTTATGTTTTTCCCTGCTCAAATATGCGCAGCATGGGCAATTGTGGTTTCAATAGTATTTTTTACTTTTTTTGGAGGCTCTCTTAAAGCAAAGGAAATTTTAAGTAGAATAAAGTCAATCTGGGGAGGACTTTTTGAGGGTATTGTAAAGGCTTTAGCATGGCTTATGATAATGATGGCATGTGTTCAGATTGCTGTAAGCCTTATATCTTTAACAGGTTTTGGAGTAAAGGTATCAGAGGTAATTATTGAGATATCTGGCTATAATGTCTATCTTGCTCTTATTGCAACAATGCTTACTGCAATAATTCTTGGAATGGGCATGACAACAACTGCTGCATATGTCATAGCTGCTGCTGTTTTAGTGCCAGCACTGCAACAAATGGGAATTAACCCTCTTGCAGCTCATCTATTTATTTTTTATTTTGCCATCAAGTCGGGTTTAACCCCTCCTGTATGTATTACAGTCTTCACAACAACTGCTATTGCTGGAGGCAGTTGGCTAAGGGCTGCTTGGTATTCCATGAAATTAGGAATAGGTGGTTATATAATGCCATTCTTCTTCATATTTGTTCCAGCTTATTTGATGAAAGGTCCGGCATGGGAGGTATTATTTATATTCATAGGTGCTTTTGTTGCTATGTTTGCCATAGAAGCAGGTGTTCTTGGTTACTGGAAAAAACCTTCTACTTTTCTTGAAAGAGCTCTATACATAATTGGTGGATTGATAATGATGGCTCCAGGACACTGGACATTTATAGGTCTGGCAATTTTCTTCATAGGGCTTTTACTTGAAAAATTTGATGTGCAGATACCAATAATAGCAAAAAGACCAGCTCAAATTATGAGAAAACAAACAAATTAATAAGAGCCTCAGGTAGTTCCTGAGGCTCTTATTTTTAATATTTCTTCAAAGGCAATCCAATGAGGAGTATTTATCAGAAAGGTTTTAGCAAAGGGATAATGATTTTTTAAATCTTCCAAAGCCTTTATTGGAAGGATTTTATCGTTTAATCCTTGAACAAGAATAAGATTTTTAGCTTCCGAATATAAATCTGAAACTTCAGAAGAAATGAGAAACTCAAGTCCGTAGATCAGCTTTTTACGGTTAAATACTGTAGGAATGACGGGTTTACAGCCAGCATTAATTAGAAATTCCTTTATAACTTTTTCAGGTTCTGTCTCCATTTTTTGGATCATTCTTCTTAGAATTTTTGGTTTAATATAATGAGTAAAGCTTTTAAATCCTGCAATAACTATTATTTCCTTAAATCTTTCAGAAAAAAATTTAAGATTTTTTAGAACAATATGACCACCTGTTGACCAACCAATTACTGTGTCACTTAATTTATCTTTCAAAAAATCTAAAATCCCCTCCTCATCAAAGTCAAGGAAAGGATTGATAAAATACCAATCTTCAGGAATATCTCCCAAAGCTTCCTTAAATCCTGCCCAGCCAGAGATAAAAAGTTTCACTACTGATTAATTATTGCCACAGTTTGTTCAAAACAACTATTAAGAACTGTTGAGCTCACTCCTCCAAATACTATATCCTTAATTGCAGAACGGCCTTTTCGTCCCATTATTATCAGATTATAGTCGCCTTGTTGTATCTCTCTGAGGATTTCATCCCTGGGAAAACCAACTGAGATTTTTGTTTCAATTAAATCTTCAGAAACCCCTTCATCAGTAAATCTTTTTTTTGCCTCAAGAAGAATTTCTTCTGCTTCTATCTCTGGGTCAATTCCTTGCCTTGTTCTTTCAAGATAGAGAGATACATTTATAATTCTTAAAATTATAATTTTTTGTATATCTTTAATATTTTTTGCAAGAGATACACCATGTTCAACTGCCTTTATTGAGTATTCAGAGCCATCAACTGGAATAAGTATCCGACTAATAGGCTTTTCCTCTGAAATTTTTTGTCCGATTAAGTATATGTTTTGATTTAAAAGACCATAAAGTATCTTCTCAGAAACGCTACCGAGAATTATTTTTTTGAATTTAGACATTACCCTTCGGGCAAGCATAACGGTCTTGATGTCTTTATTAGTTGAGATTTCTATGATTTTATTTGCAGGCTCTCCTATTTCTACTTCCTTTTTAATGCTTCCTAAGAAACCTTTATTTTTAATATATCTTTCGTACTCATCTAAAAATGGCATAGTGTTATCTTTGACATATTTATCAATGATTTTCTCAGCTAAAAATCTGTCCTGCATCATAACCGACCTGAAATCCACATTCTTTATCTTTTCGCTCAAATTTTCAAGAGAAATTACATTAAGAAGTGTAAGCTCTATATTTTTATCTTCAGAAGACTTTAATAATGAACTAACAAATCTGATTGCCTGTTTTGAATTCTCGCTTCTGTCAACAGGAAGCAGTATTTTTTTAAATGAGTTCTCTATCATATAATCTCAAATTTTATTTTTTTATTATCTAATAGGACAAATGCTTCTTTCGGGACGATATAGTTATTATCAATATAATGAACTTGAATTCCGGAGATTAATGCATAACTGATTCCTTTTGATTGAACATAATTTTCCATAGTCTTTTCAATATCCTCACAAGTTACTCTAAGAGCTAATTGGGTAACATCTAATAAACTGGGAGATTCAATAGATAATTCTCTGAGAAGTCTCTGCCTAACAAAAGTCAATTCATGATTATCCACTTCATTTGTTTTTTTATCTTTCTTTGATAGCTCATTTAGAAATAAAATCAGAGCTCCGCATGCGGTTGATCTTTCCAAGCCTTTTCTTTTACAAATCCCGATTTCTTCCTTTTCGCCTAAACCTATGTGAGAAAATACATAAAAAACGCATTTCTTATTTCTTTCTATTTCAGGGGCATGACTTATAAAAACTTCTGCACCGATTTTACCTGAGGTATAAAGACCGGCAAAGCTTGAAAAATTGAACACTTCTCCCCATAGGTTTCTTATATGAAATAAAATGCTTTGACATATCTCATCTCTACAAAGACAAACACCTGCAATTGTATTATCACGATTAAATCCATAGTCTTTTAATTTTTCATAGGAAAGCTTTATAAACGAATCTTCTGTAATATATTTATTAAAAATTTTATCTAAGGACATGATTAGCTTTATTATATCATATTTATTTTTTTCTAAATATAACCTTTTGCATAATAAATTATCAGATAAAGTAATAAAAAGAATATTGACCATAAAACAAGCACTCCGACTGGTATAGGCGCGAGAGAATCTCCTGGATATATTGCTTTTTCTGTTTTTAGTCGAGCTTCAATTTCCTTTCTTTTTTCAGGGATTGAGAATAGGAGCAAAATTGAATCCCACATGATTTTTATTGCTAAAATTGGATTTTTTGTTAACCAGCCTAAAAAAGTTGGAATTTCGTTGAAAACTATCTTGTTTATTACTTGCATAACCGTAGAACCAGGTTTGCTTATAAACCACATGAAAGCCTGAGCTCCTTTTCTGTAAAACCAGTCTAAATCAAGATTTGTTGCTCTCATCTCAGCTGGGAAAATTCCTGCCCTCATTAGAAACACATAGGCAAGAATTCCGAAAAGAAGAAGCTGGGTTGTAGTTACAATATGGGAGGCAGTGTATGGCTGAAAATCAACAGGATAGGGAAGCAAACTATACAGTGGACCCGGGACAACACCAATAAAAACGCATAAAAATGCAGTAAGTCCCATTGCAAGAAGCATATGAGGAGGAGACTCCTTTGTTCTTATGCCCGAATCATGTGAGAAAAAGGCATGGTAAGGAACTTTAATTCCAGCATGCTCAAGGACACCAACAGAGGCAAAGGTAAGCATAAACCAGATAGGAATTAGTCCTCCTATTGCTGAGGCTTCAACCACCATGGACTTACTTACAAATCCACTAAAAAGGGGAAAGGCTGAGATGGATGCAGCTCCTATAATGCAGAATATTGCTGTAAGGGGCATGCTTTTATAAAGCCCTCCTAAGTCAGTGCATTTTATTTTGCCAGTCCTGTAAAGTACTGCTCCCATGGACATTACAAGTAAGGCTTTATACAAAATGTGGCAGAAGACATGGGAGAAAGTTCCATTAAGGGAAAGTTGAGTGCCAATGCCTATTCCTGTTACCATATATCCAAGTTGGTTTATAAGACTGTAAGAAAGCACCTTTCTGAGGTCATTTTCAATAACAGCAAAAAATATAGGGAATACCGTCATAACTGCACCAATCCATATTAAAAGTTCTGTTCCCGGAAATCCCCTTGCAAGAACATACACAGCTGTTTTTGTGGTAAATGTCCACATAAAAACTCCTCCTGTGGGAGTTGTTCTCGGATAAGCATCGGGCAGCCAAGCATGTAGCCCCGGAAAAGCACAATTAAGCCCGAAGCCTATGAATATTAGCCAGGAACTTACACTTTTAAGTCCAATAAAGCCAAATTCTAAAGACCCTGTTTCGTAGAAGTACATGACGATTCCAACAAGTAAACATAAGCCACCGAATATGTGAACTAATAGATATCTCAAACCTGCACCATAGGATTCTTTTGTTCTTGAAGCCCATACAAGATAAAAGGCACTGAATGCCATTATCTCCCAGAATATGAAAAGAGTAATTAAGTCACCTGCGAAAACCACACCCAATGCAGCACCTGCATAAAAAAGTGCTGCCATATGCTGAACGCTCTCTTTTACATGAAGGGAATAAAGTAAGGCAAGAAAAGTTATTATATGATAGATATATCCGAAGAGTATACTTATTTTGTCAACCTTTACGAGAATGAGGTTGTAGTCTAAAAATTTCAGACTCCAATGAAGCCCTTCAGGAATGTTTATAAAATTGATAAATCCTAATATTGGTAATAATAGAAGATAAAAAATTTGGAGTTTCCTACGAAAGAGAGGAAGTAATAGAGCTCCAATTATAAAAATAAGTGCAGGAGGAACTGAATTAATCATTGTAGTAATCCTCCTTTCTCTTAACTATAGGTCTAAGGATGTGTTTTGCAATAAGGATAAGAAAAACAAAGGCGACAAAGCCAAAAGATGCATAAAAGAAGGTATATTCTTCCCAAGGGAAATAAACATGTTTATGTATAAATAACTCTGCCACAAGAGAAATTATCACAGATATATAAAAGACTATAAAAAACTTCTTTACATTTTTAGGCTTATCAAAAAAGTCCTTTTTACCCATCTATTATTTTCCCTCTCCTTTATATGGTATTCCAAAGAATAATCATTAAATAGACAAAAAGAATAGTAAACACTATATAAAAAATTTTCCTGTATATAGGGTCTCCTTCCTGCTTAAATTTTTTAATTTTTATCCGTGGATTTGTTTCCATAATCAATAAACCTCTATAACATTGGATATGACAACTTTTATTATCTCAAGAAAAATTGAAGGATAGAAAAATATAAATAATGTACCAATAGCAGTAAGAACAAGAGGCAAAACAACTAATACGGGAGCCTCCTGAATCCCTCCTTTATCATGTCTACTAATATTTGTATTGGATTTTGGCTCTCTCAAAAAGGCTGTATAAACTATGGGCATAAAGTAACAAGCATTAAGAATTGTGCTTGTAGCCAAAACTCCAAGGACAAAAAATTCTCCTGCTTCCAGAGCTCCAAGACTTAGATACCACTTGCTTATAAATCCAGCAAAAGGTGGAATGCCTATCATTGATAAGGCTCCAACTATAAAGGATGCCATTGTAAAAGGCATCTGTCGTCCTATTCCGTCAAGCTCACTAATATTTGTTTTATGGGTTGCCACATAAATTGCTCCTGCTGTGAAAAAGAGAGTAATCTTACCA
>JAOAGU010000053.1 GCA_026415595.1 Thermodesulfovibrio sp.
AAAGAACCCTATTTAGAAAGTCATATCTTCCTACAATTTTATCAAACATAGATTTAATCTCATGCGTTTCTTTCATATCCAAGAATTATATCATATTGTGACATAATAAATTATGTATATTCGCCGATTTGACCCATGGAAAAATGAGCTTTGCAGTTGCCCAACGAAATATTCATTAAATCCTTACACGGGATGTGCTCATGGATGTATTTACTGTTATGCTTCATCTTATATAAAGGATTTTTTTATATGTAGAGAAAAACCAAGTATTATTGAAACTCTAATGAGAGAAATAAAAAAAGTTCCTAAAGCCTCCCTTATCTCTCTATGTAATACTTCAGACCCTTATCCTCCTCTGGAAAAAGATAAAATTATCACAAGAAAATGCCTTGAAATATTTAAAGAACATGAAATGAAAGTCCTCATAATAACCAAAAGTGATTTAGTATGCCGAGATATAGATTTGCTCAAAGACATGCAAACTGCTGTTACTGTTACAATTACAACCCTTAAATATCATGAAAAGCTTGAACCTTATGCACCAAATCCGTTTAATAGGCTAAAGGCTCTTGAAAAATTAAGTAAAGAGGGAATCCCCACAGGTTTAAGGCTTGACCCTATTATACCAATGGTCAATGAGGAAGAAATAGAAGAAATTTTAAAATTAGCAAGTTATACTGGAGTAAAACATGTAACGACAAGCACATTCAAGCCAAGATGGGACAGCTGGAGGAGGCTTATAAGTATTTTCCCTGAATTAAAAAATAAATTAGAAGAGTTATATTTATTCAACGGGCAAAAGATTAGGAATTCCTATTATCTTAATAGCACTTTGAGGGAAAATATTATTAGTAGGATAAAAGAAATCTGTATTTCTTTGTCTTTGAGTTTTTCTACTTGCAGAGAAAACCTGCCTCATTATAGTAATTCAAAAAGTTGCGATGGTAGTCATTTAATTATTGGAGGGGTTTAATAGTCCCTCCAATAATTGTTTTATAGAGCTTCCTTTGAAGTTATTTGTATAACTTCTTTTATGTGTTTGTCTATAATCTCTGGTAAGAAGGGTATGTCAAGGTTTAAAAATCCACTTGTAATAAGGCTTGTTGCCTCATCTTTTGTCATCCCCCTTGACATTAAGTATTCAACCTGTTCCTCTGAAATTGGTCCGATAGATGCTTCATGGGAAAGGTCCGCTCTGTCTGCTCCATAGGATATAAGCTGTGGTATGGCATAAATGGAAGCATCATTGGAAAATATAATACCTCTACAATCAAGCCTTCCCATACAGTAATCTTTTGTTTTTGCTATAAGATCACCTCTGGAGTATATGACACTTTTGTGGTCTGCTATGGTTCTTGCTAAAGACTCTCCCTTTGTATCTTTACCCTCAAATATAATTTTAGAGCCAAGGTCAATATATGAATCTTTAAGACCATAAATAACTGTATTAAATCTTGCAGATGCCCTATCTCCTTTTAGGTATACCGAAGGAAAAGACTGTATTGACTTTACAGGTTTAAGAAGAGCATAGTTATTAACATATACTCCATCCTCTTCAACTACTACAGCTGTTCTTGGACGAACATAGAAGTTTTCTGCCCAGTTGTGTATCATGGTAAAGAAAAGTTTTCCGCCTTTTTTTACATAAAATTCAGAGATTCCAAGATGAATTCCCACGGCATCTGATTTTGAAAGGGTACATCCTGTAATTATGTGTAATTCAGCTCCCTCCTCAACAATTACAATGTTATGTACATTCTGACTTATATATCCTTCAGCAATCATCAAACAGGTCTGAAGAGGATAATCAAGCTTCTGTCCCGGCAAGATTCTTATAAAATATCCATGTGTAGGATTAAGGGCTACTTGGGCAGTGTATTTGTCTGTATCAGGCTGAACAATTCTCCAGAAATAATCCTCAAGCCAATCATAGGTTTCAACTGCTTCATTGGTGCTCATGAGTTCAACTTTTCCTTCATAAAGTTTACTTAATTTTTTATAGACCACAGAGTGATCCATCTGCACATAGGAGCCTGAACGTTCCTTTTCCTCCACATCTACACCAGCCATTAAAGCTGCTTCTTTGGCAAGCTCAGGTAGAAGTTCCAAACTTTCAATTTTTCCTCTCTCAATAAACTTCTGGAATTTATTTAGATCTATATCTTCTCCATAAAGAGCAGACTTATTTATTGCTTTTTTTGCCCTATCTTGAATTTGTTTAATATACTTATTACTTACTGGCATGTGAAACACCTCCTGTATCCATTTTTCTTGATTTCAGATAGAATATCCCTCGGATTACCTCTACATTGAAGCCTGCCATTCAAAAGTATATAACCTTTGTCTGCATTTATATAATCAAGTATATAGCCCGTATGGGTAATTATTATGGCACTCTTTTTAGGGTCTTTTATTCTCTGTCCTCTCCCGAGAAGTTGATTGGTTATCTCACCGATAAGTACAATATTTTCAAGGTCAACGCCAGACTCTGGCTCATCAATGAATACCAATTCAGGCTTTTGCATAAGAAGTTGAAGTAATTCTGCTCTTTTTACTTCACCACCAGAGAAACCATCATTTACGTTTCTATCTAAATGAGTTGTTAGATTGAGTTTTTCAGCATACTGAATAATCTCTTCTTCTTTCCTGCCATTGCCAATAATATTGAGAAGTTTTCTTAAGCTAACTCCTCTCACAACAGGTGGTCTCTGAAAAGAAAGTCCCATGCCAAGCTTTGCTCTCTCTGAGACATCCATATGTGTTACATCTATACCTTTGAAGATTATTTTGCCTTTTTCTATTTTGTACTTAGGGAAACCCATGAGTGTCATTATAAAGGTTGTCTTACCTGCTCCATTTGGTCCAAATAAAACAGCAATCTCTCCATAATCCATAGAAAAGTTAATATCTTCAAGAACCTTTCTTCCTTCTACAGATACATGGAGGTTTCTAACTTTTAGCATCTCTGCCATTTTTATTCCTCCTTCTGTTTTTAATGTTTTTATCATTTTATTCCTCCTCCTTATATCTAATATTGCATCTTGGATCTGATTTTCTATCCTTATTGTAATGAATTATGCTATGGGCAACACATCCACCTCTACATTCTTTTTGAAATTTGCATATCTTATTATGGCATATATTACCATTGTATCTTTTGAAAATATCAAGCTTTTTTGATGCTAAAATTTCTGAAAGCGAATTTTTAAATATGTTCCCAAGTTTATACTCTTTAAATCCAGCAAGAAGATAGCATGGATAAACAGAGCCATCTGGCATTATAGTAATTTTTTCACTACCAGCAGGACAGCGATAATCATTAAGCCCACCGATGAAACCTTTGCAGAATACAGGCTCAATATTAGGAAAGGAAGCATTTAATTCTTTTACAACTTCAATGAATTTATAAAATGGGATTGTCCTTTTTAAGTCTTTTTCTGTCAATGCATCCATGTAAATAAAATAATATTTTATTCCTAAATTTTTTGCAAACTCCATAAGGCTAATTTCAGGGCTCTTGCCTTTAATTATTACGCTTTTTATCCATAATTTATAATCGCTTATTATTTCAAGCAAATCATCATTAGAAGAATCATTAATTGAAACACCCACCTTCACTCTACTGTTTCCAAAGTTTTTTAGGAAAGCTCTTATCTGTTTTATTAATGTTCCGTTTGTGCTGATTGTTATTTCTAAGTCCTTTTCTAAGGCTTTTTCTATGAGTTTAGGGAATGGTTTATAGAGAAAGGGTTCACCGCCTAAAATGTCCAAATTCTTTATTTCGTTTTCATTTAGGAAATTTATTAATTGATATATTTTATCTTCAGGTAAATCATCATAAAACAGTGCTTTACTAAAGCAGAATTCACAGTTTTTGTTGCATCTTAAAGTTGGGAAAAACTGAATATATTCAATCATTTTTTAAAAGTTCTTTTACAGCATCTCTTATCTCATCTATGAATGATTTATTTTTCAATATTGCACCGGGTTCATCATAACCTAAATAGGCAAGGGTTTTATGCTGTTTAACATCAATTGTTCTTAAAAATGCCTTTAGAGTTGCTTCTGCACAGGTTATGCCGATTTCTCCCTTTTTCATACCACCTACAAGCATCAACAATGCCTTTCTTTTATTAGATGAGGGTTGAGTTTTCTTTAAAACATATTTTTCATACCATAGGCATTGACACCTGTCAATGAGAAGTTTGAATTGGGCAGGAATTCCGAAAAAGAATATGGGTGAGGCAATGAGAATTCTCTGAGCATCCTTCAATATAGGATAAATTCTCTCCATATCATCTTGGATAATACAATATCCTGTTTCCTTACATCCATCGCAGGCAGTACAGCCAGAGATGCTTAATTGACAAGGGTTTAGGATAGTTATTTCATGAAAATTTTTATCGCAAAATTTTAATGCTTCATTGAGAAGAATCTCTGAGTTTCCCTTTCTTGGTGAGCCTAATATGGCAAGAATTTTCATCTCTTTAGGAAAGCTCCCTCCTAAAAGGAGGGAGCAGTAAATTTATTCAATATTTTTATACATTTTTTTTGGAGAACCGCAGACAGGACATTTATCTGGTGGTTCACCTTCTACTGTGTGTCCGCATACTTGACAGACATAGTAATCTGTATCTACTTTTTTATCAAGGTTTTCAAGAGCTTTTTTGAAAAGCTCTGCATGAACTTTTTCTACTTCATTGGCATAATAAAAGCTTCTTTTTGCCTGTGATTGCTCTTCTGTTTCTGCATCATTAAGCATTGGTGGATACATGCTTTCAAACTCATATGTTTCTCCACCAATTGCTGCTTCAAGGTTTTCCTTTGTGCTTTTTATTCCTCCTGCAGCTTTAAGATGATTCATTGCATGAACAGTCTCCGCATCTGCAGCAGCTTTAAATAATTTTGCTATTCCGGGATAGCCTTCCTCTTCTGCCTTTTTAGCAAAGGCTAAGTATTTTCTATTTGCCTGAGACTCTCCTGCAAAGGCTTCCATTAAATTTTTAAGTGTTTTTTCCATTTTTACGCCTCCTTCTACATTTTTGCATGATAATCTTTTAATGCCTTTCCAAAGGCTATGCCAAACTCATAACATTTATTTAATTCCTCCTCTGAAGGTTTGTATAAAACCTTGATACCAGGTTCAAATAGCTCAAGTTTCATCCCTTTAGCATATTCGTACATCTCTTTAACTGCTTCCCCTGACCATCCATAACTGCCAAAGGCAGCAAAAAGTCTGTTTTTAGGTTTTAGTCCCTTAAGATATGTAAGAAAATCAGCCACTGAGGGAAACATGTTATTATTTAGCGTAGGTGAACCTACAATTATTCCTCTGTTTTTCCATATCTCTTTAATGGCAACACTTTTTGGCGTAGCACGAAGTTTGATAATTTTAACTGGAACACCTTCGTGCTCTAATCCTTGAGCAATAGGCGTAACCATCTGCTCAGTGCTGTGCCACATGGTATCATAGACAATTACTGCGCCAAGCCTTGCTTTTGCTTCAACCATGTCTGAATAAAGGGTTAAAACCTTATCAATGTGAGAATGCCAGATGACACCATGGTCAGGTGCGATCATCTCTATTTCAATTCCCAATTTTTTTATTTCTTCAATTTTTGCCTTAATAACATTTCCATATAGCATTAAAATATTGGCATAATAATCTATGACTGAATCCTCAAGTTCTTCCATTGAACGATTACGGACAAATTCATCATCAAATCTCTCAATAGATGCGATATGCTGACCAAAAGCATCCTGACTTATGAGAAGTTTTTCTTCTTTGATATAGGTAAACATTGAGTCAGGCCAATGCATCATGGGAGTTTCAATAAAATAGAGAGTTCTTCTGCCGATTTTAATTGAGTCTCCTGATTTTACTGTATGGACTTTGTATTTTGAGAGATTGATAAATTTATTCAATCCCTTTTTACCTTTTTCGGTCATATAAATATTAGCCTCAGGAACGATATTAAGAATTTGTTCAAGCCCTGTGGCATGGTCATTTTCAATAT
>JAOAGU010000054.1 GCA_026415595.1 Thermodesulfovibrio sp.
AGATGTGTATAAGAGACAGAGTCTTCCATTTGTACATGAACCTATTACAACCTGATCTATCTTAATATGAGCAAGCTCTTGAGCTGGTTTAACATTTGAAGGAAGATGAGGACAAGCGACCATAGGAGGAATTTTTGAACAGTTATACTCTTTTATTTCCAGGTATTTTGCATCAGGGTCGGAATTATAGAATTTATAAACCCTCTTTGCACGGGGCTTTACATACTCTTCTGTAATTCTATCAGGTATAATTATACCTGCCTTTGCTCCTGCCTCAATTGCCATGTTGCACATACTGAATCTGCCACTCATCTGCATATTATCAATAACTTCTCCTGTAAACTCCATCGCCATATAGGAGGCGCCGTCAACTCCAATGTCTCCGATTGTGTATAAAATTAAGTCCTTTCCCCCAACCCATTTTTGAAGCTTTCCATAATATATAAATTTTATTGTCTCTGGAACTTTAAACCAGCATTCACCTGTTGCCATTGCCACTGCTGCATCTGTAGAACCAACCCCGGTTGCAAAAGCTCCCAAAGCTCCATAGGTGCAGGTGTGACTATCTGCTCCAATTACAAGGTCACCAGGCAAAACAATTCCTTCTTCAGGTAAAAGAGCGTGTTCTATTCCAACTCTACCAATTTCAAAATAATGCTTGATTTTGTATTTCTGCGCAAATTCTTTAAGCATCTTACACTGTTCAGCAGCTTTTATGTCCTTTTGAGGAGTAAAGTGATCTGGAACAAGAGCTATTTTTTCTCTATCAAAGACATCTTTAACTCTTAGTTTTTCAAATTCCTTTATGGCAATGGGAGCTGTAATATCATTGGCTAAGACAATGTCTACCTTTGCATTTATTATCTCTCCAGGTGTGAGTTCTTTTTTTCCGGCATGTTCTGCGAGAATTTTTTCAGATATGGTCATTCCCATATTTATTCCTCCTCATTATGCAATTTCAAAGTTTTATTATTGCATAAGATATTGAAAATAATCAAAAATAAAGGATGGAAAAAATAAGGGATAAACTTGAAAGGCTATACAATTCTTTTGATTTTGAAAAAGCCGTTCAAAATGATCCTATAAAATTTCCAAAAAGATTTACCGATCCTCTTGATATAGAGATTTCAGCTATTATTGCTTCTTCCTTTGCCTATGGAAGCATCAAATGTTTCTGTAATTTTCTTGAAGAACTCTTTAGAATTATGGGACGAAATCCTTCAGATTTTATATTAACTCTTAAGCCTTTAAAATTGATTGAAAAATTAAATATAAAATACAGGTTTAGCTCAATTCATGACATAGTTGCCTTTTTATTTATTCTTAGAAATATGCTTGAAAACTCTCCCTCAAAGTCTCTTGAAGATTATTTTCAATGTCATTCTGAGCGAAGCGAAGAATCCCCTTCCTTAATATCAAGAATTTTCAATTTTACTCAATCAGTCATTAAAACAGATTTAACCCCTATCTATGGAAAAAATATTAAGCCTCAAGGTCTCCTACACTTTTTTCCAGACCCATTGAAAGGTAGTCCTTGTAAAAGAATTAATCTTTTCCTTAGATGGATGGTAAGAAAAAAAGATGTAGATTTTGGTCTATGGGAAACAATTAAACCCAACGAAATTATTATACCTTTGGATATTCACATATGGAGAGTATCAAAAAAATTTGGATTAACAAATCGAAATACTCAAAGTATGAAAACCGCCATTGAAATTACAAAAAGTTTAATTAAAATAGAGCCAGATGATCCACTGAAATATGACTTTGTATTGTGTCACAGTCATATTAATTCTTTGATATTTTGATATAATGAATAGTAATAGTAAAAATTTCAAAATTGAAATTTAAACTAATTGTTTTATAAGCAAAAGGGGATGACGGAGAATAGAAATTTATCTCCAATCATCCCTTTTTTTAGATTATAGCCTATACTGAAGCTGCCATCTTATGAAAGCAGCGCTTTTTGTCTTGTCTGAATAGAAATTACCCGGGTCAAAATACTCAATCTGAAGCATTCCATCAAGATTTTTATTGAATTTATAGTTTCCAATAATTGCCCAGAGGTCACCCCTGTTTTTACCATTGTTTGAAAACATATCTCTATATGTTCCAGCGGTAATGTTAGTTTTTTCATCAGCCCAGAAACGCTGATAAGAGAGTGTGATGCCGAGGTCTTTCATTGGAGTAAGTCTAAGTCTGGTAATAAGAGCTTTTATATTGGTCCAGTATCCTGGAATAGGTCCACCTTTACCACCAGTCTCAGGAATAAGAGTGTATATTAAAAGCTCATTCCACTGAGGTGCTCTTGAAAATAAGGGATTAAATCCTTCGTTTTTATTTGTATCAGTTTTGTCACCTGATAAATAGATATAACCGATCTCTAAATTAGGTTTAAGGGGGCAGTTTTTAAAGTTATATCCTGCAAAGGCATATCCACCAAGTCCACTAATTCTATTTCCACTAAGCTCATACTTGCCGGTTTGCTTGGCAAGCTCACCTCTCATTGAAAAATCACTTATTTTGAAAACGGCTCTTAATCCGAAAGTATTGATGTAACTTTCAGGAATACCAATATATTCTTTTTCTTTTTTGTAAATATAGTAAGGTTCAATATTTAACCAGTCAATGATTTTATGTCTACCATAAATCCAGAAGCCTCTTTCATTTGATGCAGCGAGTCTTTTTTTATGGTTAATATATGCCCGACCAGCTGTATCGCTATCATAGTATGCAGGATAAAGACTTGGTAGATACTGGTCTGTTTTAGGATTTGATACATAGACAAGGTCAACAGAGTGACCATCTGCAATTAAAATTGTAGCCTTTAATGCATTAAAATAAAATGTTCTTGACCCATCCCCGGGTGTGCCGTCAATAATAAGAAAACCTTCTCCATACATATCTTTTCCAAGAAAGTCCTGTCTTCCGATGCGAAAGGTTAATGGGATATTAAAAGGTTTTTTAATGTCAACATAAAGGTTGTCTATCACTACTTCGTCTTGGTCAAAATTTTTAAAATTTGTTCTTTTGTCAAGAGGTAATTCATATGGACCTGAAAAATATTTCGGTTCAGTAGCAAGCCTTACATAGGCACTTAAATTTTCATTAAATTTTACATTATCCCATAACTGAATTCTCAATCTAAAGAAATTTCTGTCCGGCTGAGCAGACTGAGCTACACCAAGAGAAACCACATTGTCCCAAATTTCTTGCCTTAGTCTAAATGCAGCACCAATGTCATTTTCAATTGCATAGCAAATTGCAGAAAAATTGAGAAGAAATAAAATTGTTAAAAAGATTTTAGAAATTTTTTTTCTCATTTTCCCCCTCCCCAAAATTTGAGTTGCATATTATAACATATATAAATATAAAAATAGCAATTTTTTTGTTATAATGTTATAACTTAAAATAATATGTATATTAATGAAACTTTTTTAGCCTTGCTTAATTATCTGTATGAAGGAGTCTATATAATAGATAAACAGCGAAATATTATTTTTTGGAATAAATCTGCTGAAGAAATAACAGGTTACAAATCCGAAGAAGTTTTAGGCAGGAGTTGCAAAGATAATATATTAAGACATGTTGATAAAAATGGAAATGAATTATGTATTAATGGTTGTCCTATGGTATTTTCAATGGAAAATAGTGTCGTTGTGTCGGATGAAGTTTATCTTCATCATAAAAGTGGATACAGATTGCTTGTTAGAGTCAAAGGCATACCAATATTAAAAAATGGAAAGGAGGCAAATGGTGTTATAGAATTATTTACTCCTGTTCTGCCCACCTTAGACCATGATGATTTGTTTAATTTAGCTTTAAAAGACCCTCTAACTAAGCTTTATAATAGAAAGGGTTTTGATTTTATGTATCCTATTCGTCAAAGAGAGATGATGTTGCTTGATTATCATACTGGAGTTTTATTTTTTGATATAGATGATTTCAAAAAAATAAATGATACCTATGGGCATGAAGCAGGAGATAAGGTACTGTATGCTATTAGTCAAATTTTTATAAATTTTCTAAGACATCAAGATATAGTAGTAAGATGGGGAGGCGAGGAGTTTCTTGCAGTAATTTTTATTAAGGATTTAAATCATGTAAAAATTATAGGCAAAAAATTAATAAAATTGATACAAACTTCATTTATAGAATATGGTAGCACAATTATAAAATTTACCCTATCAGGAGGCGGTACTTTTTTAAAGAAAGAAGAAACTATTTTAGAGACAATCAAAAGAGCAGACCAGCTGATGTATGAGGCTAAAAGGCAGGGCAAAAATAGATTTATATGTGATATTTAAGTTCATAATATAATATTAGCTTGATATTCACATGTCTATGATAATTATGTTTTAATTTTTTGACCCAAGAAGGGTAACTTAAGGTCATGAAGGCCGTGGAAGGGAAGTATCCCAGCCACGGCTTTTTTATGAATCTGACTCATGAAGAGTCTCAAACCTCTCTGAAGGAAGTTAGAATGCTAAATACTATTTAAAGGGGATTGAGATGGTTTATTTAGTTATCTTTGTTATTGGATTAATTCTATTTTATTTTACTCCAGCTTTTGCCGAGCAAAAAGATGAGGCAAAACTTGAGGAGATTGTGGTGACAGCCACAAAGACTGAATCTCCGATTGAAGATCTACCAGTAACTGTAAGGAGTATAGGTAGAGAAAACAGAAATCCTCAATGGAGAAACATAAAAGCTGTAAAGGATGGAAAAGTTTATAAATATCCTGTCCAAATAACAGGTCTTTTTACTCCAAGAGTTGTTCTTCTAATTGCTTGGCATGCCTCAAAATTTTATCCAGAGCTAAAAATAGATTGGGTAAAAATAGTTGATAATTTTTTTAAAAAATTTTATGGTATTAAATATGATGGACCAAGAAATTAATTCCTCTTTGCTAATGAATACTAAATTTTGGGATAATCAATGGGAAAAGGCAATGGAAGTATCAACTGCGAATATTAGAGATGATAATTATGAAAAATGGTTGAACTTCTGGAATTTTATGAGTGACATTTACGAAGAAATAGAGAAAACTTCATCGGAACTCATCTTGAAGACAATAAATATATTTAAAAGTGAAGAGTTAATAAATAGGAAACACAGAATTTTGGAAATTGGCTGTGGAATAGGAAATTTCACTGTACCAATATCTTATGAAGTTAAACATGTTACTGCCTTAGATTATTCAGCTGGAATGACTAAAAAACTCAAAGAAAGGACCGAAGCTTTTAGAATTGGCAACATTGAGATAATTACAGAAAAATGGGAAAATTTTTATTCCGAAGATAGATATGATTTTGTCTTGGCTGCTTTTTGCCCTGCCATAAAAAATGCAGAATCACTAATAAGAATGAAAAAATACTCTAAGGGTTATGCTTGTTTAGTAACAACATCAAGATATGATAATCTTTTTAGACTTAGGGATGAACTATGGAAAAGATTGACAAATTCTGATTTTAAATCAGAGGGATATCATATTATATACCCTTTTGCCATACTTTACTCCTTAGGACATAGACCTCAACTAAAAAAGATTAGTGCAAAAGGGATAATAATAAGGGAATTAGATAGTCTAATAATGCAGTACTGTCAATACTTTAGTATATTTTTGCCAATCAAAGAAGCTCAAAAATCAATAATAACCCAATTTTTTGAGGAGAAAGCACATAAGGGCAAGGTAAAAATTCAAAATGAGGCAGAAATTTACATTATGTGGTGGTAGGAACTAAATGTTTAAAATGAAGAAATATGAATCCACTCATGTAAAATATATAAT
>JAOAGU010000055.1:0-2003 GCA_026415595.1 Thermodesulfovibrio sp.
TGATTAGCTCTTTAATTAAAGATTACCAAAATTTATTAATTTTGTCAAGAGCAATTTTAAATCTTAATAATGCTTAATTTAAATAATTTAATTTTTCTCAAAACTTCTTTTTAAAGTTAAAACATATTATAATGTTTTGTCAATATCTTTAGATAGCCATGTGGTTACTATATTAAAATGTCACACATAATTACTAAAGAGAAATGTCACATATATGTTAGCCTTCTTCTTTTAGGGTTTAACTCTAAAAGGAGGTGGCTTAATGGGGAAAATATATATTTTTACGGAGGAAGAGTTGAAAAGAGTAGAGGTAATGAACAGTGTAATTTCAGGCAGTTTAAGCCTTAAGCAAGCTCAACAGCTTTTAGAACTCAGTTACAGGCAGACTTTAAGTATAAAGAAGAGATTTCTCACTGAAGGATTTAAAGGACTGTTAAGAAGAAAAACAAAGAGACCCGTAGATGTTAAGATTACTCAAGAACTAAAAGAAAGGATTTTAAACTTAAGAGAGTCTCTTTTATTGGGACTTTAACATACTTCATTTCAGGGATAAGCTTAAAGAAGAACATGGAATGTCTCTTAGTTATGAGAGTATAAGAAGTATATTGATTGAAGGTGGGATTCATGAGCCTAAGAAAAAGAGGAAAGTTTACCGAAGACGTAGGAGGATGCCTCTGGCAGGTATGTTAGTTCAGATGGACTCTTCACAGCATTGTTGGATAGGGGCAGTTAAAGAACACTGGTGGCTTGTAACTATGATTGATGATGCAGATAATTTCACTTATGCAGAGTTTCATCCCTCTGATAATTTATGGGCAAATATGAAAGTTATTAAAGCATATATTGAACAAAGAGGTATTTTTATGGCTTTATATACAGACAAAGCCTCTCATTTTAAGACCACAAGATATGGAGGATTACATTATCAAGTAGAAGTGGAACAGAAAGAAACTCAAATTGAGAGAGCTCTAAGTGAATTAGGAATAAAACTAATCAATGCTAATACTCCACAGGCAAAAGGAAGAATAGAGAGGAAATTTAGATTTTTTCAGGACCGACTTATAAAGGAGATGAGAATAAGAGGAATAGATAGCTATGATAAAGCAAATAAATTTCTAAGGGAAGAGTTTCTTTTATGGTGTAATAGTAAATATAGTTTTCCTTTGGAGAGTGTATACAGAGCTGTTGCCAAAGACAAAGACCTTGAAGTGGTATTTTCAGTGAAGCATCCAAGGGTAGTAAAGAAAGACAACACAGTTCAATACTGCAAAAGATTATATCAATTACTGCCTACAAATGGTGTAAAAAGTTTTATAGGTAAATGGGTAGAAATATGTGAACTAATGGATGGAAGGATAGAAATACTGTGGGAAGGTAAGAAAGTAAGCTATAAGGAGATAACGGGGTTAGAAAGTAAAAGAAAGAGTATTCAAGAAGATGAAATTTTGAATTTAAGGATTAATGCTGAAGAAGTGAAAAGACAGAGAAGATATACTCCATCAGAGAATCATCCATGGAAAAGAGACTATAAAAGATATGTGACATTTTACCGTAGTAATAAAATGTGACTTGATTTTAGGAATAACACATTTTTATTGAAAATATAAATGCATTGTTTTATAATTAAGAAAAATTAAAAAGGAGGGCAGTGAAATGGGAATGATCAGGGAATTTTTAGATTTTTTGAAAGAGTATAAGGTGATTGCATTAGCTGTGGCTTTTATAATGGGTGCTGCTTCTACTTCACTGGTTAAGTCTCTTGTTGATAATATAATAATGCCATTAATTACTCCATTTATTCCCGCAGGTTCTTGGAAAACAGCCACTTTATCAATTGGTCCTATTGTAATAAACTATGGTGCTTTTCTTGGAGAGCTAATAAACTTTATTATCATTGCATTTGTAGTTTTTATGATAGCAAAGAAAGTTATGAAAGCTGAAAAAGTAGAAAAGATATAATAAAATGACTAAAGAAGAAAAGGTATTAGAGATAATTAAAAGAT
>JAOAGU010000055.1:2103-5763 GCA_026415595.1 Thermodesulfovibrio sp.
GTTATGAAAGCTGAAAAAGTAGAAAAGATATAATAAAATGACTAAAGAAGAAAAGGTATTAGAGATAATTAAAAGATTAGATAAGAGATATCCTAAGGTTAAAACTGCTCTTAATTTTAAAACGCCCCTTGATTTGCTGATTGCAACTATTCTTTCAGCTCAGGCTACAGATGTAAGCGTTAACAAAGTAACAGAAAGGCTCTTTAAAAAGTATAAAAACATTCAAGATTACGCTAACGTATCAATTGAGGAATTACAGAATGATATTAAATCAATAAATTTTTATAAAAATAAAGCATCATTTATTAAAAATCTCGCAAAAGCAATAATTGAGAAATTTAATGGTGAAGTGCCTGCTAAAATGGAGGATCTTGTAAAACTGCCTGGAGTTGGAAGAAAAACAGCTAATATAGTTTTATGGAATGCTTTTGGAATAAATGAAGGTATTGCCGTTGATACTCATGTAAAAAGAATTTCTAAGCTTTTAGGCTTGACAGATAATACTGATCCAGAGAAAATAGAACAGGATTTAATGAAAATAACTCCGCAAAATGAGTGGGGTAGGTTAAGCCACTTGTTAATAATGCTTGGTAGAGAAATTTGCATAGCTAAAAAGCCTAAACACAAGGAATGTCCTCTCAATGATATATGCCCGAGTAGTAAAATTTGATTTTCCTAAAGTTTTTTTATAATTTGATGAAGGAGAGTTTTTATGCCATATGTAAATATTAAGATAACTAAAGAAGGATTAACATCTGAGAAGAAATCAGCATTGATTAAAGGAGTAACAGAATTACTACATAATCTTTTAGGAAAAAATCCTCAAACTACAGTTATCATTATTGATGAAATTGACACTGATAATTGGGGTATTGGAGGTGAAACAGTTACGGATAGGAGAAAGAAAGGGCTATAAGTAACTATGGCAAATTCATTAATATTTTTTATAAGTCATTCATAAGTCAAGTCGCTTAACAAAATTAGTCAAAAATATAATTTATTTTATATACTAAATAAAGATAAAGTGGAAAAAAGATTTCACAGAGGAGCTAATCTAACAGTAAATTGGGATTTAGATAATAGAAATCTTATATCTCTAAGAAATATTCGTATCCCGGGACTTGAAATAAGTTTTCACAGAGATTTTAAAAATCCTGATATATGGATTTTAGAAAGTGAAGATTATAATTATGAAGCCTTATATAGCATAAAAGATAGAGCAAATTATTTTACAATTTATTTTACTCGTAGATTTTATCAAAGCATTGAAGAATTCTCATCTCTTGCAATTAAACTTGCTGCACATAGGGTATTACTATATTCTGTTTCAGATGATGTTTTTTATTTTCTTAGAAAAATGTTAATTGTAAAAGAATCTGCTGGTTTGATAACAGCTGTTAAAGGAATTGTAGAAAATGCTGAAACTGAGAGTGAAAGAGCTGTTATAAAACAGCATTCAACTAATGTGGCTGAAATGAGTAATAGAATTGCTACCATGCTTGATGTTAACAGCGAAGATATCAAACTTGCAGGCTTTATCCATGATATTGGTAAAATTTGTATTCCAGCAAGTATCCTATTTTCAGACAGAAACTTCGATGATCAAAAAATTAAAATCTTTCAACTTCATGTACTATGGGGTGAATTCTTATTTAATAAGATTTCTTCCGGTGCAGGTAATGAAATTTTGAGGGAATCTATAGGATTTCACCATGAAAGGCTCAACGGAGAAGGTTATTTAAGAGGTATAATGAAAAATATTCCTGACATTGCAAAGATTATTGCAGTAAGTGATGTTTACACTGCTCTAACCTCTGACAGGCCACATAGACTTCATTTTGACAAAGATGTTGCTATAACTTTTATCACATCAAAAGCTGGAGAATTATTTGATTCTGAAGTTGTAGAAGCCTTTAAAAAGGTTGTTTAGATAAAGGGTTTGTTATAAACTTAGAATCATATAAAAACGGATATTTTTTTCTTATTTCCCTGACATATTTAATATTCAAAACGCACTCAATAAACTGCTCATTTTCATCTGCTTCTATAATTTTTTCTCCCCACGGATCAAATACTAAAGAATTACCTATATAAAATATCCCATTTCCATCAAAGCCTACTCTGTTAACACCAATAGTATAAACTTGATTTTCTATGGCTCTTGCTCGTAAAAGACTCTTCCAGTGTTCAGCACGGGAGGCAGGCCAGTTTGCAATTACGAATATAACATATACTTTTTTAGAAACAAATCTAAAAAGTTCTGGAAACCTTAAATCATAACATATGAAAACGCTACAAGGAATTTTGTTTATATGAAAAATAACAGGTATTTTTCCACTCTCAAAAACTTTATTTTCTTTTAATAGACTAAACAGATGAATTTTTGAATAAGTTGAAATTATTTTTCCGTTTTTTGAGAAAAGACTTGCTATATTTTTTAATTTGCCATCTGATTTTATGACATAACCTGCGAGAATATGGGTGTTTAAAGAGTAGGCAAGCTCAGAGAGAAATTTTTCCGTCTTACCTCCTTTATTTTCAGCTATATCTGGATTCATTGAGAATCCCGTATTAAACATTTCAGGCAAAACAATTAGGTCACAATCTTTTTTTTTATTAATTAATTTTTCTACTTTGAGAAAATTTTGTTCTTTTTCTTCCCAAATTATATCTAATTGAACAATACCTACTTTCATTCCATTATAGCACCTTTATCGGCAGAGCTGACCATTTTGCTGTATCTACTCAGATATCCACTTTCAACCTTAGGTTTAATAGGTTTCCAATTCTTAATTCTTTTGTTGAACTCTGATTTTGAAATCAATAATTCAAGTTTTCTTTTAGGTATATCAATAAGAATTTTATCTCCATCCTTCACAATAGCAATAGGTCCTCCTTTTGCAGCTTCAGGAGATACATGTCCGATACAGGGACCTCTTGTACCACCAGAAAATCTACCATCTGTTATTAAAGCAACGGATTCATTGAGCCCCATACCTGTAATTGCTGAAGTAGGTGAAAGCATTTCTCTCATTCCAGGTCCACCAGCAGGTCCTTCATATCTTATTATCAACACATCACCCTTATCAATTTTCCCATTAAGGATTGCTTTCATAGCATCTTCTTCTGAATTGAAACATTTGGCAGTTCCTTCAAATCTTAACATTTTTGGTGACACAGCAGTTTGCTTAACCACTGCTCCGTCAGGTGCAAGATTTCCCTTAAGGATAGCTATTCCACCTTCTTTATGATAAGCTTTTTTAAGAGGACGAATAATATCTTCATCGTAAATTTCTGCTTTTTTGGCAATATCTTTAATATCATAACCAGAAACTGTTAAGTTTGAATATATTCTATCTTTAAATCTATTCAATACTGCTGGAATACCGCCTGCTATATATAGGTCTTCCATGTAATGTTCACCTGAAGGTATTATATTTACAATGTGTGGCGTTTTTTTACTTATTTCATCAAATATTTCAAGGGGCAAATCAATTCCAGCTTCTTTTGCAATTGCTTTTATATGAAGAACTGTATTTGTTGAGCCTCCAAGTGCCATGTCAATAGTTATGGCATTATAAAAGGCTTCCTTTGTTAATATTTTTTGAGGAGTTATCTGCTTTTTTACAAGCTCAACAACTTTATATCCAGTTTCAAAGG
>JAOAGU010000056.1 GCA_026415595.1 Thermodesulfovibrio sp.
ACCTTAAAGATACATTTAAAGAGTCACCGGCAGCTCCCGTATAGGTGACGATAGAAGCGGTATCATAAACAGCAGCTATTGATTCATTTTTTGCAACAGCTTCAATCCCTAAATTACTTAAGTTTTGATCACTATTAATATTTTTTGCCAAAGTAGCAGCATCAACTAAAACAGAGGTTGCTCCTCCACTTAAAACTGTGTATCCTGCAATCTGTACATTCTCTCCTGATGCCAAAATAAAGCTCGTAGCACCATTAAGAGAACCGTTAGTTCCAAGTAGATTAGCAAGTGAACCACCGGCAGTTCCTGCCGTTCCTGTATCAACAGCACCTTGGCCCTTAGCAAGAAAACCGCCTAAAACATCTGGCTTTACGTTATCAATATTAACACTTATTGTTTGATTAGCTCTCGCCCCATAATGAATTACCTTGTTTGCAAAGGTTCCATCAAGAAGTTTAATTCCGTTGTATTCTGTATCTGATGCAATTTTCTGAATAGCGTCAACAAGATTTGTAATATCTCTCTGAATAGCTGCACGGGCATTCGGGTCATTGATGTCATTGGCTGCAGACTGAGCCTTTGTGTAAATTGTTTGGAGTTTTTCAAAAATCTGACCAACGTTTGTTTCAGCAATCTGAAGGGCACTTATACCTGTCTGAATGTTACGGTTACCCTGATCAAGAGCTGCTGCAACAACATTAAGCTGGTCAGCAATAAAAAGACCTGCTGCGTCATCAGCTGCTGAAAGGATTCTGTTACCTGTTGAAATTCTTAAAAGGGATTTGTTCATTGCCCTTTCGTTTCTAAGAAGGGCTGTGTGTGTTACTGCTGCTTCTGCGTTAAAATTAATTTTTAATGCCATGGTTTAAACCTCCATGTTTTCATATTAGGATGCCTCCTGCATCCAGACAGCCTTTAGGTTAATATTAATCTCTTCACCTCCTTTCCACCCTGCTGTCTTGATTATTTATATCGGTGGGTTTTGAGAAAAGTTTAGTAGAAAAATTTTTAAAATTTACCTAAGAATTTTCTTGGCTTGCCTGCAGCCTGTGGCGGACCTACAAGTCCGTCTTCTTCAAGCAAATCCATTATTCTTGCAGCACGATTATAGCCAATTTTGAATCTTCTCTGTATGAGAGAGATTGATATCTCACCTGTCTGGGTGGCATATTCTATGACTTCTTCATAAAGTTCATCTCTCTGTATTCCGTTTGTCCTGCCGTTTTCTTTCTTTTCAGTAGGTATCTGAATGGACTCGAAAAGGGAATAATCAGGGCTTCCCTGACTGCGTAAATACTCTGTAACAGCCTTCACTTCCTCCTCACTTACATAGGCACCATGAACCCTAATAATTTTCACACCTGATACCATAAAAAGCATATCACCCATTCCAAGAAGCTTTTCAGCACCTTGTGTATCAAGTATGGTACGGGAATCCACACGAGAGGTAACCTGAAAGGCAATTCTTGCAGGAAAATTTGCCTTGATTATGCCTGTTATTACATCTACACTGGGACGCTGAGTTGCCACAACAAGATGAATTCCTGAAGCCCTTGCCATTTGTGCAATACGGGTAACAGCTTGCTCAACTTCTGAAGGTGCAGTAAACATCAAGTCTGCAAATTCATCAATAAAAACTACAATATAGGGAACTTTCTCTTCAAAGGAAACAGATTGATTATAGCTTTCAATGTTTCTAAATCCACGGGAGGCAAAAAGTTTATATCTACGCTCCATCTCAACAATAACTTTTTTAAGTGCATCAGAGGCTTCCTTCGGGTCTGTTATAACAGGTGACATTAGATGGGGAATATTTTCATAAGTAGAAAGTTCAAGTAGTTTAGGGTCAATAAGTAGAAGTCTAACGTCATGGGGGGTTGCTTTATAAAGAAGGCTCAGTATCATTGTGTTTAAACAGACAGCTTTTACCTGAGCCTGTCGCACCTGCTACAAGCAAATGAGGCATCCTTGCAAGGTCTGTTATGACAGGATTTCCATAAATATCCTTACCGAGAGCGAGAGTAAGATAGGAAGAGGTGTTTTGAAACTTCTCTGATGCCACAATTTCTCCAAGCCTTACAATTTCACGTTTTTTATTGGGAACTTCTATTCCAATAGCTGACCTTCCAGGAATAGGATAAATTCTTATGCTTTGAGCCTTTAAGGAAAGAGCAAGTTCATCACTTAATGTGATTATTTTACTAAGCTTTATTCCGCTTGCTGGTTCAAACTCATACATTGTAACAACTGGTCCGGGATAAACCTCTTTTATTGTGCCGTGAATTCCGAACTCTGCAAATCTGCTTTCAATACTACGAGCAGAGGCTATTATCTCATCTTTTGATATGTTGCTTTCATTTTTTTCAATTTTTAGCAGGCTAAGAGGTGGTAGTATGAATCCTTTTTCAAAAGCTTCAATTTTTCTGTCTTTCATCAATCTCCTTTTTTCCTATCTTTATTTCTTCAGCCTTGAACCTGCTTAGTTCAGCCTCCTTAAGTGGTTCTTCAGGCTTTGAAACTTTTACTACTTTTATTTCGTCTTTGGTTGGAGAAAAAATTTCTTTTTCTCCTTCAGATTTCTTTCTTACCAAACTTGGCTTTATAAGAATGATAGAAGCAACGGATATGGCAAACCAGAATATGTATGTTCCCACAATGGAAATGTATTTTTCGCAGAAGTGAAAGGCAATCCATGATAATCCCTCTGGTAGTTTTTTGTAGTGAGATATGAATTCCCTCAAAGGTTCAAGCATAACTGCAAAAGAAAAAAGCAATGTCAATGTCCATGGTATTTTTGATATTGAAAGAATCTTGCCAAGAAATTTTCTTATACCCCAAAAAACAAAAATAAAAGGTAATAAAAAAGTAGCTATTCCAAATAGGCTAAATAGGCTGTCAGACAAATAAGAACCAACGATTCCACCATAATTAGAAGGCTTTGATTTTGTATAGGTAAAAAAGGAAGGGTCTAAAATATTATAGGTTAAAAGACTCACTGAAAGATAAACTGCAAAGGCTATAAATAAAGCTGCTTTAAATATATCTGAAGATTTTATTGGCTGAATTGTTCTGCTTTTCTCGGACTCTGAAGCAGTAATATTTGCTTTAACTTTTGAAGGCTTTCTATAAAATACTTTTGTGCCCATCAGTTTCTAAGAAAATATAACAAAAAAATCACTCCTGCTAAAACCCATCTGTAATAAATGAAGATATTAAGAGGATATTTCTTCAAAAAGTTAAGTAAAAACTTAATAGCTATTATTCCTGTAATGGCTGCTGAAATCACGCCTATAATGAAAAGTGAGTAATCATGAGAATAGCCGATTTTTATTGATTTATAAAAGTCAAGAACTCCTGCACCTGCAATTGCAGGAGTTGAAAGTAGAAAAGAAAACTTTGCTGCATAGGCTCTGTCAAGTCCTTTAAAAAGTCCAGCGGTAATCGTTATTCCTGAACGAGAAACCCCGGGAATTAATGCTATTGCCTGAGCTGTACCTATTACAATAGCATCTGAAAGGGTTACAGAGTTTCTCTGCCTTTTACCAATCTTTTCTGCAATTAACATAAGAATGCCAATAAAAATAAGGGTAAAAACAATAATCAACGGGTCTCTTAATGAATTTTCTATAAAGTCATGAAAGGTAAAACCTGCAACTCCTGCAGGAATAGTTCCCAAAACTAAATAAAAAAGCATTTTTCTATCCCTAAGCAGAATATCAATCCAATCCTTCCAGAAGCAATAAAAAAGGGAAAAAAGCGTGCCTACATGAACAGCTATATCAAAACTTAATGAGTTAACTGTACCAGTCCATCCAAAAATCCATGGTGTGATAACAAGATGGGCAGTACTACTTATAGGTAAAAACTCAGTAATTCCCTGAATAATGCCAAGTATAATAGCTTTAAAAATTTCGTCCACTAATCTTATCCTCCATTAAGCTTTCTCTATTTTTTTGCCTTTTCAGGCATAGCATAGTAAAAAAAACACACATAAAAGATATTTAACTCCTGCATTGTTTAATGTATCAAATAACCTCTTAAAAAATTCCATGAACTATTATAGCATTGAATGGAAAATTATTTAAGTTTTTAACTTAATTAAGATTTTTCAGTATTTCTTTTGATTTTATTAATTTTCATGAAAAAGCATCATTAATGTCATATCTCTCTCGGCATATCATAGGATCTGGGAATGCTAAAGAATGCAACAGTAAGTAGTATCCAGCCAACAAGAATAGCAATTGCACCAAGTCCGAAGACTATTAATCCAACAGCTCCCCAAAAAACAAAAATTCCTGCAAGCCTGAAAAGATTAATATTTGTATATTCTGCCATAAGATTAAAACAATGTCTGTAGTAATTAGCTGCAACAATATTAATTATATAAAAAACAATTAGAGCAAATATTATTCCTATACCAAACATTCCCAGATCAAAGCTAATATGCTCCCCTGCTCCATGTTTTGCGCTTATTAATACTGGAATAAAAGAGAAAATTCCAAATAGGAAGAAAACAATAATTCCTGCAATAGAAATTAAAAATCCTGTTAGAAACTTATTGAAAATATTTTTATCTCCGAATATCTCAGAAAATTTATGAAAGGCGATAAAAAGTAAAACAATTCCTGCAATCCCTAATAGCCAACCAATATATGGGATAAAACTTAATATGATAAATGCAGAGCCTAATCCTCCAAAGATCCTTTCATTGCCCACCAACTCCATATAATGTCTCCTTCCTGTTTTTTTTAGATTATAATATATTTTTGAAAATTGTATATTGACAAATAAATCATTTTTTGTTTAGAATTATTTTAATGAAACCTAAGATAAAATGGACACCACAAAGATTAGCAATTTTGAAATATCTTGACGGAAACAAAGAACATCCGTCAGCAGAAGATATTTATGCCGCTCTTTCTAAGGATTTTCCAACCATGTCTGTTGCAACTGTTTATAATGTTATTGAATTTCTCAAAAGAACAGGCAGAGTTAAAGAAATATATATTGACCATGAAAAAAGAAGATTTGATCCAGATATTACTACCCATCATCATGCAATATGTATAAAATGTAAAAAAGTTTTTGATATTTTTTCTGACATTGAAATCCCTGAGTTAAGTAACCAAGTCCCAGATTTTCAAATCCTTGATACACAAATAACAATTTATGTTTTGTGCTCGCAGTGTAAAGATAAAGAAGACTTGAAACTCGGGTTCAAAGAATATCAGTGTATAGATTGTGGTTCAATAAGAACAGCCAAACATAAACCTCAAAAATGTCCTTCTTGTGGCAAAAGGGGTTCTTTAAAAGAATTTAAAAATCAAAAGCAGTAAACCCTTAAACAAATCAAAAATGGAGGTGTCTTATGATAAGCAATGAGCTTATGGAAAAACTGCAAAGAGCTGTTGCAAGAGAGCTTCAGGTAAGCATTCAGTATATGTGGCAACATGTTTTAGCAAAGGGAATCAAAGCAGAGGCAGTGGGAAAACTATTTAAACAATTTGCAATTA
>JAOAGU010000057.1:0-4860 GCA_026415595.1 Thermodesulfovibrio sp.
CTATAACATCTGGATAAAGTGTTCCCTGTGCAAGAAATTTTACTCCTTCAATTTTTTTAGCCTCTTCTTCAAAAATTTTTATAAATTCTGCACCAATTATTTTTCTCTTTCTCTCTGGGTCTTTAACTCCTTTAAGTCTTCTGAGGAATCTTTCAGAAGCATCTACCACTTTAAGATTTATGTGAAAGTTGTTACGAAGCATGTCTTCTACTTTTTCTCTCTCGCCAGTCCTTAAAAGTCCATTGTCAACAAATATGCAAGTAAGAGCATCCCCTATTGCTCTATGAACCAATACTGCTGTAACAGTAGAGTCAACTCCTCCACTTATTGCACAAACTACTTTATATTGACCAACTTTTTTTCTTATTTCTTCTGTTTCTCTTTCTACAAAGGAATGCATATTCCATGTAGGAGTGCATCCGCATATTTTGAATACAAAATTTTTCAAAATTTTTTTACCTTCTTCTGTATGGACAACTTCTGGATGAAACTGTAATGCATATATTTTTCTTCCTTTATCTGCCATGGCAGCATAGGGTGAGTTTTCTGTATGGGCAAGTCTCTTAAAACCATTAGGCATTTCTGTTATTTTATCAGCATGACTCATCCATACTATGGTCTCCTCGGGAATATCAGCAAAAATATCAGAAAAATCATCAATCTGTAAAACTGCTTTACCATATTCTCTTTCTTCAGCACGTGATACCTTACCCCCGAGCAAATATGTAATAAGTTGCATTCCATAACAAATTCCAAGAATGGGTATCCCTAAATCAAAGATTTCTTTATCAATAGTTGGTGCTCCATCTTCATAAACACTGGCAGGCCCGCCTGAGAGAATAATTCCTGAGGGTTTTCTTTTTTTTATCTCTGAAAAAGGTGCATTACATGGAATTATCTCTGAATAAACTTTAAGCTCCCTAACCCTTCTTGCAATGAGCTGGGTATATTGAGAACCAAAGTCTATTACAAGTATTTCCTGCATCTTAGTCCTCAACCCAATAGTTAGGAGATTCTCTTGTTATTGTTACATCATGAACATGGCTTTCTCTTAGTCCTGCATTGGTTATTTTGATGAATTTTGCTTTAGCTCTCAATTCTTCAAGAGTTCTGCAACCACAGTAACCCATACCTGATTTTAATCCTCCTACCAACTGATGGACACTTTTAGCAAGCGGTCCTCTATATGGTACTCTTCCTTCCACACCTTCTGGGACAAGCTTGTCGGGAGAAATTATCTCCTGTCTGTATCTATCACTACAACCACTCTGCATAGCACCAAGAGAACCCATACCTCTATAAGTCTTATAGCTTCTTCCCTGATAAAGTATTATCTCTCCAGGTGCTTCATCAGTGCCTGCAAAAAGGCTTCCAATCATAACACAATGAGCACCTGCTGCAAGAGCTTTTGTAATATCACCAGAATATTTTATACCTCCATCAGCAATTAAGGGGACGTTGTATTTTGATGTCACAGAATAACAGTTTATTATTGCTGTAAGTTGAGGAACTCCTGCTCCTGCTACAATTCTTGTTGTGCATATAGAACCTGGTCCAATGCCTACTTTAACTGCATCTGCTCCTGCCTGAATTAGCTCCTCTGCGGCTTCTGCTGTTGCTATATTCCCTGCAACAATGTCTATATCAAATCTTCTTTTTAATTCTTTAAGCGTTTCAATTACACCTTTACTGTGTCCGTGTGCTGTGTCAATTACTATAGCATCTACACCTGCTTTTACAAGCAGTTCAGCCCTGTAAATAGCGGGTTCTCCTACGCCAACAGCAGCAGCTACACGGAGTCTGCCAATGCTGTCTTTACAGGCATTGGGATATTTCCTTCTTTTTTCAATGTCCTTTATTGTTATAAGTCCTTTAAGATTAAAAGCATCATCTACGATTGGCAATTTTTCAATCTTATATTTATGTAAAATCTCCTGTGCTTCTTCAAGTGTAATTCCAACATGAGCAGTTATAAGTCTTTCCTTTGTCATTATTTCTTCAACTTTTTTCGTAAAATCTCTTTCAAATTTTAGGTCTCTATTTGTAATTATGCCTACAAGTTTTCCATTAACAGTTACAGGAACACCAGAGATTCTATATCTTTCCATCAATGCCAGAGCTTCAGAAATTGGAGCATCTGGAGAAATTGTAATTGGATCTACAATCATACCACTTTCTGATTTTTTTACCTTATCAACCTCCATTGCTTGTTTTTCTGGTGGCATATTTCTGTGAATAACACCAATACCGCCTTCTCTTGCAATTGCTATTGCAAGATTGGCATCAGTAACTGTATCCATTGCAGCAGATACTATCGGAATATTTAACTTAATATTGGGAGTAAAGTAGGTCGTCACATCTACTTCTGCAGGAACTATATCTGATCTTGCGGGGACAAGTAAAACATCATCAAAGGTTAATCCTAAGAGGATTTCACTTTCTCTCATATATTGACTCCTTAAATGTTATTTTATTCATTTCATCCCTCACTGTCATTCCGAGTAAAGCAAGGAATGACCTCCTTCATTTATAAGAAAACCCCTCGGCTATACTTCGGGGTGACAGATTGAGTAACTTCTGCTATAATTAATTTCAGATGCGCCTGTAGCTCAGGGGACAGAGCGTGGGGCTCCGGACCCCAAGGTCAGAGGTTCAACTCCTCTCAGGCGCATTAAATTTTTGTTAGTAAATGTCCAAGTTTTTCCTTCTTAGTTTTCAAATAACATTTATTTTTATCGTTAGGCTTGACCTCAATGGGCACTCTTTCAACCACTTTGAGACCATATCCTTCAAGTCCTACAATTTTACGAGGATTATTTGTCATCAATCTCATTTTTTTTACACCAAGGTCAACTAAAATTTGTGCACCAACTCCATAGTCTCTTAAGTCTGGTTTAAAGCCGAGTTTTATATTTGCTTCAACAGTATCATATCCCTTTTCTTGAAGTTCATAAGCTTTAAGTTTGTTAAGTAATCCAATTCCCCTACCTTCCTGTCTCATGTAAAGAAGCACACCCTTACCAGCTTCATCAATCATTTCAAGTGCTCTATAAAGTTGTGAACCGCAGTCACATCTCTTAGAAAGAAATATATCTCCCGTAAGACACTCAGAATGAACTCTTACAAGGACATCATCATTTGGTTTTATTTCGCCCTTTACGAGAGCAAGATGAATTTTATCATCAATTAGTGTTGAGTATGCTATTGCTTTAAAATCTCCATAATCTGTAGGAAGTTGAACGGTAGCAACTCTTCTTATTAGTGTTTCATTTCTTAATCTGTATCTTATTAAATCTTTGATGGTTGTGATCTTCAATCCGTGTTTTTTAGCAAACTCCATCAGTTCTGGGACTCTTGCCATAGTTCCATCTTCATTCATGATTTCACATATAACACCTGCAGGATAAAGTCCTGCAAGACGGGCAATGTCAACAGCTGCTTCAGTATGGCCTGCCCTTTTAAGCACTCCACCTTTCTGAGCTTTTAGAGGAAAAACATGTCCAGGCCTAACAAGGTCTTCAGGCTTTGTTTTCGGGTCTATAGCAGTAAGAATTGTAACTGCTCTGTCATAAGCTGATATCCCTGTAGTAACACCCTTTCTTGCCTCAATAGAAACTGTAAAAGCTGTCTGGTGAGGGGTTTCATTTATATCTACCATCATTGGAAGCCTTAGTTCTTCAACTCTTTCTGGAGTAAGAGACAGACATATCAAACCCCTTGCATATTTTGCCATGAAATTTATTGCTTCAGGCGTTACTTTCTCAGCAGCAATAAAAAGGTCTCCTTCATTCTCTCTGTCTTCATCGTCAACTATAATAATCATTCTGCCTTGAATTACATCTTCTAATACTTCTTCTATGGTATTAAACTTAAATCCTCCTGTTCTTGAACTCAAATTGAACCTCCTTAAGGTTTAGTAGTTTAATTTTTAATATATCAAAATATTCAAATATTTTTCCAAAAAATCGTAAAAAATCAGTTCATATAACATTTTAAAGCAAAATATTCTGGTATAATAAAGTTTATGAAATTTAAACTAAAAAATTTCCTTATCATATCTATGATTCTCTTTGTAACTATTTTGATTATTTATTTTTTCTTCATAAAAAAAGACAATGCTCAGGAAGGTCTAATTTCCCTCAGTGGAAGAATTGAAGGAAGGGAGATAAATGTTTCCCCAAAAATTCAAGGTAGAATTATCAAACTTTACAAAGAGGAAGGTGAAAGGGTAAGCTCTGGAGAACTCCTTTGCGAAATTGACTCTGAGCAGCTGTCAGCAAGATATAAAGCCACAGCTGAAACAGCTCAAGCTTCTTATTTCGCAATTGCACAAGCGAAAGCAAATCTCATGAAAGCTCAGGCTTCCTACGAAAAGGTAAAAAAAGATTATGAACGGTACATCGGTCTTCTTAAAGAAGAGCTTATATCAAAGAGTGAGTTTGACAGAGTAAAGATGCAGTATGAATCTACCCTTGCTGATATTGAAGCAGCCAATAAAGCTATTGTTCAGGCTGAAGCAAGCTATAGAGCCTCTGAGCAAAGATTAAAGGAAGCAAAGGCAGATTTAAAGGAAACAAAGATTTATTCGCCTTCTCAAGGAGTGGTTTTAAGTAGACCCATTGAAGTTGGTGAAGTTGTAAATCCTGGCACTGTTTTATATGTCTTAGTTGATTTAAACAGACTTTATGTGAAGGTCTATGTGCCAGAGCCTGAAATTGGAAAATTAAAGCTTGGACTACCAGCAAGAATTTACATAGATGCCTATCCTGATAGATATTTCAATGGCAAGATTACAAAGATATATGAACAGGCAGAATTTACACCAAAAAATGTGGAGACAAAGGAAGAGCCGGTTAAACT
>JAOAGU010000057.1:4870-5185 GCA_026415595.1 Thermodesulfovibrio sp.
GATGTTGTTATAAAGTGGAAAGATGATACACCTTGGATAAAGCCACGATAGCTCCTGTCATAGAAGTTGAAAATCTTTGCAAAAGCTATAAAAAAGTAAGAGCAGTTGATTGTATATCCTTTTCTGTAAATAAAGGTGAAGTTTTTGGACTAATTGGTCCTGATGGTGCAGGAAAGACATCAATAATTCAAATTCTTGCCGGAGTGCTTAAGGCAGACAGTGGCAAAGCCTTTATAAACGATATTGATGTTCTCAAAAACCCTGAGAAAGTTAAGGCAATTATTGGCTACATGCCTCAGGGACTGGGGCTTAATC
>JAOAGU010000058.1 GCA_026415595.1 Thermodesulfovibrio sp.
ACTATGGGAAGATGCTTTTAGAAAACCAAAAATTATTAGTTTATATAACCTATATGAGACTGGACTTAAATCTGGAGTTCATGTTATAAACATCTCTAACGCCACTGTATTACCTGAGCTATCTGATTACTTTGTAGTAGTTGTAGGAAATAAGACCTCATTAAGAAGGGATTGCGACGGGTTATTCAATTCAATAAATTCATGAAAGAAAGGTAGGAATGAAGACATCATTTAAAAGAGGAGTAATTGAAACGAATTAGAATTTGATAAAAAATTTGCATTGATTTTTAAGACAAATTTAATGCCGAAGGCGGGATTTGAACCCGCATGGCGTTGCCACCACCAGATCCTGAATCTGGCGCGTCTGCCAGTTCCGCCACTTCGGCAAAATTTCTATTTAAGCAGCCTTTTTAAGTTTTTCCATTATTTTCCAACTTTTGAGTATATCAATAGCTCTTTGTAGCTGGTTGTCATCCTTTTCATCTACTTCCTGAAGTGTTTTTTCTCGAGGTTCTATTTTTTCACCTTTCAAATGTTGTTCAAGCTCCTTTTCTCTTATTACAGGCACTTCTTTGCCATTTTTCGTGTCAAGTTTTACAACAATATCCGGCATGATTCCTACTGTATGTATGCTTTTACCCTTAGGTGTGTAATATTTAGCAGTTGTAAGTTTCAGTGCTGAACCATCACTTAATGGAATTAGACTTTGAACAGAACCTTTACCAAATGTCTGAACTCCAAGAACAGGTGCTCTTCCCCAATCTTGAAGAGCTCCTGCTACTATTTCAGAAGCTGAAGCAGAACCCTGATTAACAAGAACTATCATAGGTATGTTGTCGTATATAGGTCTTAACCCTTCTGTGAAGTAATCAATTGTTTCACCTTTACGACCTTTTATTGAAACAACAAGATGTTTTGGTGGTAGAAATTGTTCAGCCACATCCACAGCGCTATTTAAAAGACCTCCTGGATTGTTTCTTAAATCAAGGATTAGTGATTGCATTCCCTTTTCCTGCAGATTCTTTAATGCAGATGCTAAATCCTGAGCTGTAGTTTCTTGAAATTGAACAAGCTTAATATAGCCTATTTCTTTATCTAACATTTTGGATTTAACACTTTTGATTTTAATTATATCCCTAATAATTGTAATGTCTTTTGGTTCTTTCCATTCATCTCTCTGAATTGTTAAAGTAACAGGCTTGCCTTTAGGACCTCTCATTTTAGAAACTGCATCATTAATATTCATGTCTTTGGTTGATTGCCCATCAATTTTGATTATTTTATCTCCAGCTTTTATCCCTGCTTTAAAAGCTGGGGTATCTTCTATTGGTGCAATGACAGTTAATGCTCCTTCTTTAATGCCAATTTGTATGCCTATACCTCCAAATTCTCCTTTTGTTTCTGTTTGAAATTCTTTATAAGCTTCAGGAGTTAGATAAGCAGAATGAGGGTCAAGAGAATTAACCATCCCCTTTAAAGCTGATTTTATAAGGTCTTTGGAGTTTACTTCATCTACATAATGTTTTTTTATTGTTGTGAAAATTTCTGTAAAGGTTCTCAAATCTTCATAGACAGAATCAGTGTTTTGAGCAGCAGACCATCTTCCTACTGCTATTCCTCCTAAGGCAATAAATATAATCAATAAAAAAATGGAAAATGTCTTTTTCATTTTTTAAAAATTCCTCCTTCTTGTTATCTTTTAAGCCAATGTTCTGGGTTAAGAGGTTTCCCTCTAAACCTTATTTCAAAGTAAAGAGCTGTTGTCTCAATATTTGATTTATCACTTACACTTCCTATTACTTGTCCTGCTTTTACATAACCTCCTTCTTTTACACTCATATTTGCAAGATTTCCATACACTGTATAATATCCTTCTCCATGACTTATTATAACAAGGTTTTCATATCCCTTGAAATAGTTTGCATAAACAACCTTTCCCTCTGCAGAAGCTTTTACTGGTGTCCCGGGCGGTGCATTTATGTATATTCCGCTTCTAAACATTGGCACATTGAATACAGGGTCTTTTTGACTTCCATAATGGGCTACAACTCTTCCAGACACGGGCCATAGAAGTGTTCCTTTTCTTTTCGTAAACTCTCCTTCTAATGGAGTGGATTCTGGTTTACCAGTCCTTTTTTCTTTCTTCTCTGTCTCTTGAAGAAGTCTTGTTAATCTTTTTGCATTTTCTTCGAGTTCTTTAATTTTTTTCTCATAAGCAGCTTTGTCTTTTTGTACCTTTGCAAGAAGGGCTTCTCTTTCTTTTTTCTTTTGAACATGAACTTTTTCTATTTCTTTTAACTCTTCCTCTTCCTTTTTAAGGGAAACAAATAGTTTTTTTAGTTCTGCTTGTTGAATCATTAATTTATTTAACTCTGATTTGTATTGACCTATAAGTCTTTTATCAATATTAACAATTTTCTGACTATTCCTTATAATTCTTAATGCTTTTGTTGTATCTTCTTCAGTTAATATGATAAAAAGAGGATCTGGTTGATAATATAGCTTGTGAATTCCTTTTATTCGAGAGGCAAGATAGTTTTTTCTGCTTTCTAACTGATTGCTATAGATCTTTATTTCTTTTTCTGTTGTAGCTATTTTAGATTGTAGTAACTTTATTTTTTCCCTTTGATTCCCTATTTTTCTTTCAATTTCATTTAGTTCTTTCGTTACTTTTTGAAGTTCATCTAATAAGTTTTTTTCCACCTTTTTTGTTTCTTGCAGTTTCTTTTTATGCACATCAATTTCTTTTTTGATCTCTTTTAATTCATCCTTAGGTTGAGCAGAATAGGCGTAGAAGCTTGATATTAATAATATCGTTATGAAGCTTATCAATAAATATCTAACTAAAAACATAAACTACTGATACCTTATTTTACCTAATGCTATAAGAGCAGAAATAATTCCAAGAAGTAGTCCTGCAGAGGGTAGAAGATAGAAGACCTCTATCGGTAAAATAAGCTGACTTATTGCGGGAAGATAATACATCATTTCTTTTGAATATAAGATAAAATATAGGAGAAATATTGATAAAGTTGCTATTAATGAACCTGCTAATCCTAATAATCCGCCTTCCGTTAGAAAAGGATATCTTATATAAGAGGGTGTAGCTCCAAGAAGTTTCAAAATTTCAGTTTCTTCACCTTTTTTCCAGTAATGATTTTTTACTGTAGCATATATGATGAAAAAAATAGATAGTCCTAATAGCGAGAGAATTACTATCCCAAGATTCCAAAGGGTGATTTTTAGAGTTTTTAAAACATATATTATATTTGTAGGATAGTATACATCTTCCACATATTTATGATTTTTTAGCTCTTCTGTAATTTTTTCTAAATTATTTAATTTTTCATCTTTTATATATGCTTCAACAGTGTCAGCGAGAGGATTAAAACCTATGAGTTCAATTAGCGTAGGTTCTATTAAATCCTTCATTTCTCTTAAAGCATCTTCCTTAGATATAAATTTAATTTTTGAAAAAATATCCTTTTTTTGTAATGATTCTGTAAATTGTGTTATATCCTCGCGGGATAATCCATTTTTTAAATAGATTACCATTGCAGCTTTGTTTGATAGTTTTTTTGTAAAAATATTTAAGTTATAAAGCCCTATAGCTGTCAGGGTAATTATAAAAAAACATACTCCTAAGCTCAGAATTGCCATTAAGCTTGACCACTTATTTAACCATAAATTTTTTATGGCATAGACTAAATAATTGTTCATTGTATAATTTTCCCATCTTTTAAATATAACACTCTAAAACCAGTATTTTTGAAAAGTTCTGGATTATGGGTGGCAATTACAACTGTGCAGCCTAAAGCATTAACGCTTTTAAAGAGATTTATGACATCCTTAGAGGTATCTGGATCAAGATTGCCAGTGGGCTCATCGGCAAGAATAACTCTCGGATTTGTAATTACTGCTCTTGCTATAGCTACTCTTTGTTGTTCTCCACCTGATAGAGTTCTTACAAGCATATCTGCTTTGTGACGAAGAGATACATTTTTGAGCGTATCATAGACTTTCTGCTTAATGTCTCTTTCTTTCTGTCCCATTACAATAAGAGGGAGTGCTACATTGTCATATACTGTTAAGTCATGCCTTAGTTTGAAGTCCTGAAAAACAAAGGTTACAATTCTTCTTAAATGAGGAATCTCTGATTGTCTTATCCGAGAAAGTTCAAAGTCTCCTACTTTGATTTCTCCTTCATCAGGCTTTTCACTACCAAATATTAATTTTAAGAGTGTTGTTTTTCCTGCACCTGATGGTCCTGTTATAAAGATAAGCTCTCCTTTTTCTATTTTGAAGGAAACACTTTGTAAAACAGGTACAGAATCATAATATTTATATACACCAAGAAAAGTTATCATTTTTTTAAGGACTCTTTTACGGTGTTAACTATATTCTCTGCTGTTAGCCCATATAATTTTATAAGTTCTTTCCATGGACCAGAACATCCGAAGGTGTCTTTAACTCCGATTCTCTTTACTTTGACAGGATGGTTTTCTGCAACAAATTCTGTCACTGCAGAACCAAGTCCTCCAATGATAGAATGTTCTTCAGCGGTTACAATAAGTTTTGAATTTTTTGCTATATCAAATAAAGCTTCTTCATCAAGAGGTTTAACAGAGGAAAAATTGGCTACACCTGTGCTAATACCTTCTTTATTAAGGATTTCTGAAGCTTTCAATGCTTCTGCAACCATTATACCATTTGCAATTATATTTACATCTTTACCAATATTAAAAATAAAGGCTTTACCTATCTGAAATTTGTATTCTGCAGGTAAAACTGAGGGCACTTTTGATCTTCCAAGTCTTATATACATCGGACCATAGTAATCTACTGCAGAGGAAATGCATTGAGAAGTCTCATAGGCATCGGCTGGAACAATCACTGTCATAGTAGGAATAACTCTCATAAGGGCTACATCTTCTAAAGCTTGATGGGTGGCACCATCTTCGCCTACGGTAATTCCTCCATGG
>JAOAGU010000059.1 GCA_026415595.1 Thermodesulfovibrio sp.
GGGTAGGAACAATATACGGAGTTTATGATGAAGATGCAGGAGTTGAGACAAGAGGAAGATTCATTATAGACCCTGATGGAGTTATACAGGGCTATGAGGTTCTAACTCCTCCTGTAGGAAGAAATGTGCTTGAAACAATTAGACAAATACAGGCATTCCAACATGTAAGAAAAAGTAAAGGTGCTGAAGCAACACCATCAGGTTGGAAGCCGGGTAAAGCTACTTTAAAACCTGGTCCAAATCTTGTAGGAAAAGTCTGGGAAGTCTGGAAAACAGAACAGGCATTTGATTAATTTAGTAAGTGTTTTTGTTCTTAAATTTTTATTCTGAGGGGTTAAACCCTGAAGAATTTATAAACACATTGGAAGGAA
Source organism: Thermodesulfovibrio sp. (assembly GCA_026415595.1). Lineage (GTDB taxonomy): Bacteria > Nitrospirota > Thermodesulfovibrionia > Thermodesulfovibrionales > Thermodesulfovibrionaceae > Thermodesulfovibrio. The sequence goes on from JAOAGU010000059.1 coordinate 372, forward strand.
ATAGATTCTTCGCTTCGCTCAGAATGACTTAAGGGGGATACTACAAAAATAGTATCCCCTTTTTTAAGTTATTATTTTCTGCCAAAAACTTTTCTCAATAACTCTGTTACCCTTGCTGCAGGGTCAGTTCTAATCTTTTTTTCTTCTTGAGCTATCATATAGAATAATCCATCTAATGCTTTAGTAGTCACATAATGGTCAAGGTCAAATGATTCTAAGCCAGAAAATGGAATAGCTGAAATATATTTATCTGTCATATTTTTATAAGCCCTTGTTGTTCCAACATCATTCATGCTCTTAGAAATTATTGGTTTAAAGGATTCGTAAAGCTTATGAAGTTTTTTGATTTGAAATACTCTGTTGCTGCTGTATCTCCTCCATTAAGGATTTTTAAGGCGTCCTCTATTGTCATCTCCCTTATAGCCATAATAAAAATATCCTTAGCCTTAGGTGCTGCCTTTTCCGCTGCTCGATTCATACTTAGAATAAATTCATCAACCTCTTTCTGATAGCCTATTTTGCTCAATATGTTTGCTATATTCTGAATGTTTTTAGGTAATAGAATTTTAATTGCTTCATTTTTAAAATATCCATCAATTTTGGAAACCGACAATACAGCATTATTTGTTCCAATTGACAAAGCTTCTTTTAATCCAGCAATTGTTGTTTCAGAATCTCTATCAGCTTGTTGCGGAAGTTGAACTCCCCTAAAAAAATCTTCTAAAAAACCCGCATTCGCTGTGCTTGCAAAGACAAAAGTGAAAATAATTAAAATTAGTATCTTTTTCATGATAAGCTCCTTTTTATCATTTTAATCTCATTATATCATTTTTAAAATCCTTTCACTTTTTTATGATATAATCATAAAAACATAAAAAGAGGCTATATGAAAGTTTTAACATCTGAAGAAATGGCAAAAATTGATAGTTTAACCATTGAAAAATACGGAATACCATCTCTTGTGCTCATGGAAAAAGCGGCACTGTCAGTAAGTAAACATTTAATTGATTTGGGTGTAAACAAACTGATTATTTTAGCAGGACCTGGTAATAATGGCGGAGATGGCATTGCTGTAGGAAGAATATTAAAAAATATTGACACTAAAATTTATCAACTCTTTTCTGATGATAAATTGTCTAATGACTGTAAACTCCAAATAGGTATAGCAGAAAAATTCAAGATACCAATTTTTAAAAGATATCCTACAGAAAAAGAACTGTCAGAGGCAGATGTTATTTTAGATGCCATTTTTGGAACAGGATTGAAAAGAAAAATAGAAGGAAAACTTGAAAAATTAGTAAATCTTTTAAACTCCCTTAAAAAAACTGTTATAGCTGTTGATATTCCGTCAGGCATTTCCTCTGATACTGGAGAAATTTTAGGATGTGCCATTAAAGCAAATAGCACTGTAACTTTCGGGCTTCCAAAAAGAGGACATTTTCTTTTCCCGGGAAGAGATTATACAGGAAAACTTTGTATTGAAGACATAGGGTTTCCAGAAGAGCTTACAGAATCTGAAGAGTTAAAAGTCTCTCTTATAAGTAGAAAATTCGTCTGTTCTTTAATCCCGTCACGACCCCTTTATTCTCATAAAGGCACTTATGGGCATGTTCTTGTCATTGCAGGTTCAGTTGGTAAAACAGGTGCTGCTTTTATGTGTGCCAAAAGTGCTTTAAGAGCAGGTTCAGGACTTGTAACAATGGCTATGCCTTCTGTACTTAATGTTGTTTTTCATAGTAAAGTTCTTGAAGAGATGATTCTCCCCCTTCCCTCTAATAAAAAAACACTATCAAAGAGAGCAATAGATGAAATAGCTGAATTTATAAATGAAAAAGCAGATGTGGTGGCCTTTGGTCCTGGGGTTGGAATAAATGAAGATACAGAGGAAATCTTGAAATTTCTAATCACAAATTGTCCTCGTCCCCTTGTTATTGATGCAGACGGTATAACACTGCTGGTTAAAAACATTAAGCTACTGAAAAAAAACAAGGCAGAAACTATAATTACACCTCATCCTGGTGAACTTAGCAGAATGATTAATTTGTCAGTCAAGGAAATTGAAAGAAACAGGATTGAAATAGCACAGAAAGTGGCGAATGAAATGAATACAACGATTGTTTTAAAAGGAGTTCCCACTATAATATCTGATCCATTAGGAAATACTTTCATAAATACTACAGGTAATCCTGGTATGGCAACAGGTGGCTCAGGTGATGTTCTTACTGGGATAATTTCTTCTTTTATAGGACAGGGACTCAATGCTTTTCATGCATCAGTACTCGGAGTTTATATTCATGGATTAAGCGGTGATATAGCATCAAAATATAAAGGGTATCATGGACTTATAGCAGGAGATTTAATAGAGCATATACCTCAGGCAATAAAAGAAATAACCGATGAAATGGATAAATAGTGCTGAAAATCCCTTAATAAAAGAAATAAACAAAATAAAGAAAAATCCTGAAGAAAAAATCCTTATTGAAGGTTTAAATTTAGTAAAAACTGCTGTAGAAGAGCAGTTTAATAAAAATAAAGACTATCTCAAGGTTGAAAGAGTCCTAATTACAAAAAATTTTATTTTAAAAAATAAAGAATTCTTCAATTTTTTAAAAGGGGGAAATTATGAAATAGTTGGTATTGCAGAAAAAATTGCAAAAAAAATCTCCGATACAGTTACTCCACAAGGCATTTTTGCTTTATTATCCTATAAAATTAAAAATCTTTCTGAAGGATTTATAGATAATCCACAAATCTTGGTTATATTAGATAAAATTCAGGACCCTGGCAATCTTGGCACAATTATTAGAACTTCGGAAGCATTTGGTGCACAGGCAATAATCTTGACGCCAGGTAGTTGTAATCCTCTTTCATCAAAGGCAATAAGAGCATCAGCTGGTAGTATTTTTTATATACCGATATTAAAGGCAGAAATAGGGGAAATAGAAAATTTTATCAAAAAATATGGATTGACTCTCATTATAACTGAGCCAAAAGCGAAAAAAATGATATTTGAAATTTCTCTCTCTACACCTTTAGCAATTGTATTTGGAAATGAAGCGCATGGTGCTGGTAATTATTTTAAGCAATTGCCTCATGTAAGCTGTAGAATACCTCATATAGGAAGGTCAGAAAGTCTAAACGTAGCAATGAGCGCTTCGATTATCCTTTATGAAGTTTTGAAAGTTAATATTAAAAATAAAGAAAAAAACCTTAATTAAAACAATAAGTTGCCCTATTAGATAAAACACTTATTTTATTGCACAACGATTTCTTCCACCTCTTTTTGCCTCATAGAGTGCATCGTCAGCTCTCTTTAAGATACTCACTTCATCATCTGTTGAAAGCAACTCTGTTATTCCAAAGCTTGCTGTTATATTACCATTAATCGCCTTGATTTTGATTTTTTCTACTTTTTGTCTTATTCTTTCCGCTGCATTTAAGGCTTGTTCTATTTTTGTATTGGGAAGAGCAATTACAAACTCCTCACCACCAAATCGTCCAAGTATATCTTCATGCCTAATGGATTTTTCTAATGTTTTTGCAAAAATTTTTAAAACTTTATCACCCGTTTCATGTCCATAGGTATCATTAATTCTTTTAAAATGGTCTATATCAATCATAACCACTGAAAGCGGAAGTGTATGCCTTAAGGCAAAGGATATCTCTCTTTTAAGCATTGATTCAAAACCTTTTCTGTTCAAAATACCTGTTAAGTGGTCTGTATTCATAATGCGTTTTACAGTAGTTATAGCTTCTTTAAGTTGTGCATTCTTTTTTTCAAGTTTTCTTGTCAAATTAACGATTTCGTCATTAAGCTTGGACATTTTAACTATTAACTCATTATAGGTAAGCCTGTGCTGTTCAAAAATCATTAAATAGTGATCGTTCAAGGGAAATATAAAGCCTTTTAAGAGTATTTCCACATTATTGTTTCCGATAAAGAGAAGATTAAGTTTAGCAAAAGATTTCTCTGGAAAAATTAGTTCTTCAGAACTTTTTGATAGAAAAGTTTTTATGTTAAGTTTTATGGGCTTTTTTTGAATTCCAAGAAGTTCAAGAAATCCCTTGTTACAATCAATAATCTGTCCTTTTTTATTAATAATCACCCATCCAGAGTTGCTTAAATTCTCAAGGTATAGAGTTATTACCTCTGGATACTTTTTTAATATATCTGATATATTCATCAATTTTTAAAATGACTTGCTATTTCAACAGCCTGTTTAGCGTCAGAAGCCCAGAAATCAGCTCCTATTTCTTTGTAAATTTCTGGAATTATATTAAAAGCAATGCCTCCCACAATTATTTTTGGTCGCACCTTTTCAACTTTCCTTACAGATTTTATCAAGCTTTCTGCTCTTTCAAGATTAAAGGGCATTGTAACTGAGATAGCTACTATTCTGGGTTTTACTTTTATTAAGAGTTTAATCAGTTCCTGTTCTGGCACATTCGCACCAAGATAATAAA
>JAOAGU010000005.1 GCA_026415595.1 Thermodesulfovibrio sp.
CTCTCATTTAATGATTGTGAAAGGCTTTACAAAAAAATTAGATTTAAAGATAAGGAGGAAGCGAAAAAGATTGTCAATAACTTTGCTTTATCAAAACAGTAGCTAATAATGTTTTGGTAACCTCTAACATAAAAGAAAAATTAAGTTTGTCTGGTGTATCCTGTGATGTATGATAGAATGGATTCCTAAACATTGCCGTATCAGTAATCATAACTGCCTGAAATCCTGCGTCCCAAAAAGGTGCATGATCACTAAATCTTGTTTCAATGGAAAGCCAGCCATTAATCGGAACTTTATGAGTTATGATTTTTAAGGAAGGAACATATTTTTTAACTTCTTCAAAAAGCTCCAGTAATGGCTTAGATTTCCCATTTCCTACAATCCCTATAAAATTCCCCGTATCAGGTCCTTTTACAAATACAGGCAAATTTTGTGAACCCTTTTTATCTGAAAAATAACCAACTGATTCAAGGATTATTGCCGTATATCTGTATCCAAGTCTTTTGAATTTTTTAACAAAATGACTACTTCCAATTATGAATTTAAGGTCAAAAGCCTGCGGTTCTTCAAGGGTGAAGGCAACAAATTTCAACTTTTCTGCAACTGGATTGTCTCTTATGACTCTTGCCACTTCAAGCATTACTGCAATACCACTTGCATTATCATCAGCACCGGGTGAACCCATTGCAGAATCATAATGAGCACCAATCAACAACCAGTCTTTTTTTGAGCTGATGCCTTCAGTTGTAGCTATTATATTTTTATAATCCCTGCCATTATAGGAAAATTCATCAAACTCAACAATGTAACCGTATTCTCTAAATTGTTCATAAATAAACTTGCCGATTAATGATAAAGCCTCATAATTATAACAACCATGCCTTGGAATAGATATTGCTTGCACTATTCTTCTAAGATTGCTATGTTCCACTTTGTCTAAAAATTCTTCAATACTCATTCTATCTTACAAAATCAAGCTCTTCCTGCTTCAAGGCTAATTTCTTATGCTCATAAATTCTATCTCGTTCAATTATATGCAATACTTTCCATTCTTTTTCAGAAAGCATCTCTGAAATAAATCTTCTATGACAGCGAAAGAAAAGCCTTTCAGCACAGAAAAATACGGATAATTCATACTCAGCAATTTCTTCAAGCTTTTCAATTCCCTTTTTAAAATCCTCTGTCTTTATATAATTTTCATATCCACCTTTTCTGAATCCACCAAGCTCCTTACCAAAATAAATATACTTAATCCCCTCTTTTTCTAAGGCTTCCGCAAGAATATCCTTATTGAAATGAGGGAATTTTTTTGATTTCGGAAAACTTCTTACATCTATAGCTATTCTTATTTTGTAATTTTTTAAAGTTTCTATGAATTCTTCTATTGGATGATTACTTGTACCAATTGTATAAATTAGTCTTTCAGACAATTTTTATTATTGCTTCATCAAGGCTTTTTACTTTTTTTGGTGAAGGAATTTCATCAGGATAACCTATTCCAATACAGGCGATTATTCTTAAATTTTCAGGAATATCAAGAACCTCTCTAACATAATTTTCTCTCTCCCTGTTTTCAGGATGATAAATAGCTCCCCAGCAAGCTCCTAAGCCCAAAGAATGAGCTTCAAGTAATAGTGCCATTATGGCACATCCCATATCCTCAAGCCAGTGATTGCTTTTCTTTTCATCAGCAAGTGCTACTATTACATAGGGTGCTCCTTCAAGGAATTTTGTAAATGGTTGGGCTTTACTTAATTCTTTAATTTTTCCTTTGTCTTTAACAATAATAAAATACCATGGCTGAGAATTTTTAGCTGAAGGAGCATATAAAGCAGTTTCAATACATCTCTTTATCACTTCTTCTGGCGGAACTTCCTTTTTAAATTTTCTTATGCTTCTGCGAGTTTTGATTACATCAAATATATCCATATTGAATTATATCACGACTCAAAAAGAAAAATAGAACTTGTCTAAAAAATTAAGTATTTATTAATATAAAATTATGGATGAGAAAATCCATATTGAGGAGAAAGAGGATATCTCCTTAGACAAGCCTAATCTTTATAGAGTCTATCTCCTTAATGATGATTACACAACCATGGACTTTGTTGTATATATTTTAATGACAATATTTGATAAACCACAAATTGAAGCTACTTCAATTATGTTACATGTCCATCGTAATGGTAAAGGTCTTGCTGGAGTTTATACCAAGGAAATTGCTGAAACAAAAGTATATCAGGTTGAGAGACTTGCAAGAAGTCATGGCTTCCCCTTAAAATGCATTATAGAAAGAGATGATAGATAAAGATTTACAGATTATAATAACAGCAACTGTTGAAGATGCCATAGAAAAGGGACACCAGTATCTTACGGTAGAGCATCTTACATATGCTATTTTACATGATGAGTTCGGCGTAGAAATTATAAGAAACTGTGGCGGTAATCCTGAAAAAATAAAAATGAGTCTTGAAACATTCCTTGATCAGAATATACCCAAGAAAAAAGGTAAAGGACAGGCACATCCAACAATAGCCTTTCAAAGAGTAATGGAAAGAACCTTAAATCACATAAAATCAGCAGAGAAAAAACAAGCAGATGCAGGAGATTTTCTCGCCTCAATTTTTCTTGAGGAAGAAACATATGCAGTAAGTCTTCTCAAGTCTTATGGAATAACAAGGCTGGATATCCTAAATTACATATCTCATGGAGTACCGAAAAAAGATTTTGAAGAAACAGGCACAAAGGAAGACAAAAAAATAGACCCGCTAAGGACATTTACAGTTGAACTAACTGAAAAGGCAAGAAAAGGAGAGATTGATCCAATTATAGGTAGACAGAATGAACTTGAGCGAGTAATCCAGGTTCTGACAAGAAGAAGAAAAAACAATGTGATACTCGTAGGTGAACCAGGAGTTGGCAAGACTGCAATTGTTGAAGGTCTTGCATTAAAGATTGCCAATGAAGAGGTGCCACACCATCTGAAAAATTTCAAAATTTACGCTCTTGACATGGGCTCTCTTCTTGCCGGAACAAAATACAGAGGTGATTTTGAGGCAAGAATGAAAACTTTAATAAACACACTTTATAAAATAAAATACTGCATTCTTTTCATAGATGAGATTCATACAATTGTAGGCGCAGGGTCGGCAAGTGGAAGCACTGTTGATGCCTCCAATCTCCTTAAACCTATACTGATTGAAGGGAAAATACGCTGTATTGGTGCAACAACCTATGAAGAATACAGAAACTATTTTGAAAAAGACAGAGCCCTTTCAAGAAGATTTCAGAAAATAGACATAACAGAACCAACAGAAGAAGAAACCTATGAAATTCTGAAGGGACTAAAAAATTATTATGAAGAGCATCATAGAGTAATATATACAGATGAAGCACTAAGGGCTGCAGCTTATTTATCTGCAAGATACATAAACGACAGATTTTTACCCGATAAAGCAATTGATGTTATTGATGAAGCAGGTGCTGTGGTAAGGTTATATCATGAGGATAAAATTGTTGATGAAAAGGTAATTGAACAAACAATATCTAAAATAGCAAGGATTCCTTCACAAGAGATTACTTCAAATGACATAGACAGACTCAAAAATCTTGAAAATGAACTTAAAACTCAGATTTTCGGACAGGATGAAGCAGTAGATGCTGTTGTAAAGGTTGTAAAATTATCTAAAGCAGGGCTTAAAGAAGTACAAAAGCCTATTGGTTGTTTCCTTTTTACAGGACCAACAGGTGTAGGAAAAACAGAACTTGCAAAACAACTTTCCAATATCTTAGGAATATCTTTCTTAAGATATGACATGAGTGAATATATGGAAAAACATGCTGTAGCAAAACTCATAGGAGCACCTCCGGGTTATATTGGCTTTGAACAGGGCGGACTTCTTACTGAACAAATAAGAAAAAATCCTCATTGTGTCCTTTTGCTTGATGAAATTGAAAAAGCCCATGAAGATATATTTAATATTCTTCTTCAAATCATGGATTACGGCACACTTACTGACAATACAGGCAGAAAAGCTGATTTTAGAAATGTAATTTTAATAATGACTTCAAATCTTGGTGCACGGGAGATGGAAAAATCAGTGATTGGATTCGGAGATAGAACAACAGATCAAATAAAAAAGAGTAAAGAAGCAATTGAGCGTCTCTTCAGCCCTGAGTTCAGAAATCGTCTTGATGCAGTGATAACTTTTAATTCGCTTCCTGAAAATATTGTCCTTAAAATCGTAGATAAATTTATAACAGAGCTGAATAATCAGCTATCTTCAAAAAACATAAAAGTTATTCTCACAGAGAAAGCAAAAATATGGCTTGCTCAGAAAGGATTCGATCCTAAATTTGGTGCAAGACCTCTTCAAAGACTTATTCAAAAAGAAATCAAAACTCCTCTTGTTGAAGAAATTTTATTTGGCAAACTTACAGATGGAGGAGAAATAATTATTGATATTGTTAAGGATTCCATACACTATAAAATAAATGACTGTATTCCTACTTCATGATGCTCTAATTTTCCCCAACCCTGAATTGGCAGAACCAGATGGATTACTTGCAATTGGTGGTGATTTAAGTACTGATAGACTTCTTCTTGCCTATAAATCTGGGATATTCCCATGGTATAATGAATTGCCAATCCTATGGTGGTGTCCACCAAAAAGACCTGTTATTTTCCCAAGCCTTTTCAGACTTTCAAGAAGTCTTTATCAAATAATGAAGAAAAATGCCTTCAAAGTTACTTTTGATAAAGATTTCTACGGTGTTATAGAAAAATGTGCATCCATAAAAAGAAAAGACTCCAATGACACATGGATTACTGATGAAATGAGAGAGGCATATATTAAACTTCACAGCCTTGGTTTTGCCCATTCTGTTGAAGTATGGAAAGATGATAAACTTGTCGGTGGTCTCTATGGAGTTTCAATTGGTAAAGCTTTTTTTGGCGAATCAATGTTTTCTCTTGTTAGTAATGCTTCAAAGGTTGCCCTTGCCTGTCTTGTAGAGTTTTTAATTAAAAATAGTTTCTATTTTATTGACTGTCAGATAACCAATGAACATCTTTCAAGAATGGGTGCGATAGAAGTTCCGAGAAATGTTTTTTTGAAAATTCTTAACGAAGCTACATCAAAAAATTTTATAATAGAAAAATGGAGTCGTGAAAATTTGTCCACTCGTGAAACAGCTTTTTTTCTAATGGATAAACTTATAAAGAGGAGTTCATATCTATGAAACTGTTACTTTTTGATATTGATGGAACCTTACTTAGTGCTGGTGGTGCTGGCACAAGATCTCTCAATAAAGCCTTTGAAAGAGTTCTTAATATAAAAGAAGCATTTAAAAATTTTGAGATGGCAGGAAAAACAGATATTCTAATCATCAAAGAAGGACTCAAACTCTGGGGAATTGAACCAACAGCCTCATTAGTTAATGAACTAATTGAAAATTACCTTGAATTCCTTAAGGTAGAAATCAATAATAATTCAAAACATCTTAAGCCTGGTGTTCTTGAGTTTATTCAACTAAATGAGCAAGCATTCGGATATCCTATGGGTTTATTAACCGGGAATCTTGAGGTAGGTGCGAGAATTAAGCTTGAACCTTTTGGTTTGAACTCGTTTTTCCCTTTTGGAGCCTTTGGTAGTGATCATGAAGACAGAAATCATCTATTACCTATAGCAATTGATAGATTCATGACTAAATTCAGTAGAAAAATTGATTTCCCCCAATGTATTGTTATAGGAGATACTCCCAGAGATGTAGCATGTGCTAAACCTTATGGAGCTAAAGTAATTGCAGTAGCTACAGGACCATATAATGTGGATGATTTACAGAAAACAGATGCTGATGTGGTAGTAGAAACACTGGCAGAAAAAGAAAAATTATTTCCTCTCCTTATTTAGATGGGTAAATTTCCCGTAACAGAAAAAAAGGAAATAGAACTCCTTAAAGAGATGGATATACTTGGTATCAGAGAATCAGACATAGAGGAAAGGTTTATCAGATGTTCTGGACACGGTGGACAAAAGGTAAATAAAACTTCTACTGGAGTCTATCTAAAGCATATTCCCAGCGGGATTGAGATAAAATTCACAAAAGAGCGCTCTCAAGGACTTAATAGATTTTTTGCAAGACGTATGCTCATAGAAAAAATAAAAGAAACACTTGGACTACCTACCAAAAAATCAGAAGACATAGAAAAAATCAGAAGAAAGAAACAAAGAAGTAGAAAAAGAAATGAAAAAAGAGAGGGCAAATAGCCCTCTCTTTTTTATCTCGGTATAAGTTTTGTAGCTAATTGAATTCTAATTGTAGCCCTTTCAAGAGCTGCCTGAGCTCTTGCATGATCAATGTCAACTTCTCCAGCCGCTGCTCTGCGAAGTCTTTCCTCTGCACGTGCCAATGCAGCTTTTGCTCTTTCCACATCTATCTCTTCAACTCTTTCAGCACTTCCAACTAAAACCAAAACTCTATCATTCAAGACCTCACAGTAACCACGATTAATAAACACATACTGAGTTTGCCCATCCTTTTTATAGGAGAGTGAGCCGATCCTTAAAGCCGTCATAAAGGCACAGTGGCCAGGAAAAACACCAAAATCACCTTCAGCTCCAGTTGTATGAACTTCATCTACCTCTTCATTTATCAACTCTCCGTAAGGTGTTATAACTTCTAACTTCAATTTTTTTTCCATCATACACTCCTTTAATTAGACCTGTCTTTCGTACCCAAGCTTCTTGGCTTTTTCCTCCACCTCTTCTATTGGACCAACCATATAAAATGCCTGCTCTGGCAGGTCATCATATTTACCCTCAAGAACTGCTTTGAAGCCCTTTACTGTATCTTCAAGCTTTACATATCTTCCAGCAGCTCCTGTAAATGTCTCTGCAACATGGAACGGCTGACTGAGGAATCTCTGAAGTTTTCTTGCTCTTGCAACTGTAAGTTTATCGTCTTCTGAAAGCTCTTCAATACCAAGAATTGCAATGATATCCTGCAACTCTTTATATCTCTGTAATACTGCCTGTACACCTCTTGCAACCTGATAATGCTCATCACCAACTACTCTTGGGTCAAGAATTCGGCTTGTAGAATCCAGTGGGTCAACTGCAGGATAGATTCCCAACTCTGCAATCTGACGGGAAAGAACTACAGTTCCGTCAAGATGTGCAAAAACTGCTGCAACTGCCGGGTCTGTTAAGTCGTCTGCAGGAACGTAAATTGCTTGCATGGAAGTAATGGAGCCTTTTGCTGTTGTGGTAATTCTCTCCTGTAAAGCACCCATTTCTGTAGAAAGTGTTGGCTGATAACCGACTGCTGAAGGCATTCTTCCAAGAAGTGCGGAAACCTCAGAACCTGCAAGGGTGTATCTAAATATATTATCTATAAAAATAAGAACGTCTTGTCCTTGGTCTCTGAAATATTCAGCAACTGTTAGCGCTGTAAGACCAACACGCGCTCTAACTCCAGGTGGCTCATTCATTTGTCCGTAAACAAGTGCAACTTGAGGTAAAACCCCGGAATGTTTCATTTCAAGATATAGGTCATTTCCTTCACGGGTTCTTTCACCAACACCTGCAAAAACAGAGACACCACCATGCTTCATAGCAATGTTATGAATCATCTCCATAATGATAACTGTCTTACCAACTCCTGCACCTCCGAACATTCCCATTTTTCCACCTCTAACAAATGGGACAAGAAGGTCAAAAACTTTAACTCCTGTTTCAAACTGCTGTGTGGTTGGAGACTGTTCAGTGAATTCAGGTGCTGTTTTGTGTATAGGATACATATCCTGTGCCTGAATCGGGCCTGCTTCATCCACAGGTTCGCCTATAACATTGATTATTCTTCCAAGAACAGGTTTACCAACAGGAACAGAAATCGGTGCTCCTGTATCAACAACCTTCATACCTCTCACTAAACCATCAGTAGAGCCCATTGCAATTGTTCTTACTCTGTTTTCACCAAGATGCATTACAACTTCAAGAACAAGATGAAGCTCTGGAATGCCCTTAGAGGGATCACCAGGGTCATCTATTTTTAATGCATTCAAAACCTCTGGTAATTTTCCTTCAAATTCGCAGTCTACAACTGTACCTATAATCTGAACTACTTTGCCTACGTTCATAATTTAAAACCTCCTTTATTCTTTTTTAAAATTTTATCATTCACTTTGTTTTAATGCCTCAACACCACCAACAATATCCATAAGTTCCTTTGTAATAGATGCCTGTCTTACTTTGTTGGCTATAAGTGTTGTCTTTCTAATTAACTCTTCGCAGTTCTTCGTAGCATTATCCATTGCTGTCATTCTTGCTGCTTCCTCTGCAGCTTGTGATTCTAACAATGCTCTATATACCTGAATTTCAATATATATTGGTAACAATATGACAAAAAGCTCAGGCGCTCTCGGCTCGTAAGTAAAGGGTATAAATGCAGGCTGTTCTGCTGGCGTGGAGTCTATTCTGCCAATAGGTAACAATCTATTAATTACCACCCTCTGAGCAATAACAGACTTGAATTCGTTAAATATAATTATGACCTCGTCAACAGCTTCGCTCACATAAGCATTTATCATTTCCTGAGCTATCATTTGAGCATGGGTATACTGAAGCTTACCAGATATTCCTGTCCATATATCTTTTAATGCGAAATCTCTTCTCTTGAAGTAATCCCTTGCCTTTCTGCCCACTACTGAAAGTACAATGTTTAGTCCTTCACCTTTAAGCCTGTTTATCTCTCTATGAGCTGCTCTCAATATATTTGTATTAAAGGCACCACAAAGTCCTTTATCTGATGTGATTACCAATATCCCTACAGTTTTAACCGGTCTTCTTAAAAGAATTGCTGGCAAATCTCCTCTTGTCTCTACAGCACCTGCGAGGTCTGCAAGCACTTGTTGCATCTTAGTAGCATAGGGTCGGTATCTAAGCATACTATCTTGGACTTTACGGAGCTTAGCTGCTGCCACCATCTTCATGGCAGAGGTGATCTTTTTTGTCCCTTGTATTGCCTTTATCTTCTTTCTTATATCTCTTAATGTTGGCATTTAACAGCTCCTACCTTATAAATTTTTATTTAATGACTAAGGCTGAAATGTTTTCTTAAACTCTAATATAGCATTTGTTATTTTCTGTCTAAGGTCGTCATCAAGCACCTTTTTCTCTCTGATTTCTTTTCTAAGGTCCTCTTTCTGGCTTCTAATGAAGCTTAAGAAGCCTTGCTCAAATGCTTTGATAGAAGAAACTGGTAAATCATCAAGATATCCCTGTGTTCCTGAAAAGATGAGCATTATCTGGTCTTCAACTGGCATTGGTACATACTGGTCCTGTTTGAGAAGTTCAACCATTCGCTGTCCTCTTTCAAGCTGGGATCTTGTTGCTTTATCTAAGTCTGCAGCAAATTGGGCAAATGCTGCAAGCTCTCTATACTGAGCAAGGTCAAGTCTTAACATACCTGCAACCTGCTTCATTGCTTTAATCTGTGCTGCTCCACCAACACGGCTAACTGAAAGACCAACGTTAATAGCTGGACGAACACCTGCATAGAAAAGCTCTGGCTCAAGGTATATCTGCCCATCAGTAATTGAAATAACGTTTGTTGGAATATATCCAGAGACGTCACCTGCCTGTGTTTCAATAACAGGTAATGCAGTAAGAGAGCCTCCACCCTCAGCATCTGAGAGTTTTGCTGCTCTCTCAAGCAATCTTGAGTGTAGATAAAATACGTCACCTGGATAAGCTTCTCTTCCAGGTGGTCTTCTTAGAATCAAGGAGACCTGTCTGTATGCATAAGCCTGCTTTGTAAGGTCATCATAACAGACTAATGCATGCATTCCTTTATCTCTAAAATATTCACCCATTGAACAACCTACATAAGGTGCAATATATTGCATTGAGGCAGGCTCAGAGGCTGTTGCTGCCACAACTATTGTATGGTCCATAGCACCATATTTTTTCAATGTTTCAACAACCTGCACAACACTCTGACGTCTCTGTCCACATGCAACATATATACAAATACAATTCTGTCCTTTCTGATTAATTATTGTGTCAAGCAAAATAGCGGTCTTTCCTGTCTGACGGTCACCGATAACAAGTTCTCTCTGCCCTCTTCCTATAGGAATCATTGCATCTATTGCTTTAAGCCCTGTCTGAAGAGGTTCTTTAACGGGTTGACGTTTGATGATTCCAGGAGCAATGACATCAACCTTTCTGGAAGCCTTTGCATTAATTGGACCTTTACCATCAATTGGAATACCGATAGCGTTAACAACTCTACCAATTAGTTCCTCTCCAACAGGTGTCTCCATAACCCTTCCTGTTCTCTTGACAATGTCACCCTCTTTAACAAGTGTGTCATCACCAAAAAGAATGGCACCGACATTGTCCTCTTCAAGGTTAAGAGCCATTCCATAAACACCATTTGGAAGCTCTAACATCTCAGATGCCATGCAGTTATCCAATCCGTAAATTCTTGCAACACCGTCACCAACATAGGTAACTATTCCTACTTCGCTGACATCTGCCTTCTTCTCAAAGTCAGCAATCTGCTTCTTAAGGTATTCACTGATTTCTTCCATTTTTAATTCCATAGTTTCTCACCCCTTTATAAGCTTATCTCTTAAAAGACCTAACTGGCCTTTTATACTCAAATCATACATGGTGCTACCAATCTTAACCCTTATTCCTCCTATTAGTGTAGGGTCAGTCTCATACTGAAGTTCCACATCTCTGCCTGTAATTATACTTAGAGAATCAACAATTTTTTGTTTGATGGTTTCAGGAAGATCAATAGCAGATGTAACCAATCCCTTAGCCTTTTTCTTAGCTTCAAGATAGAGAATATTAATATATCTTACAATCTCATCAAGCCCTGTAAGCACTCCTTCAAGACTTAGAAAGTAAAGAAATTTTTTTACTTCTTCTGGAAACTGAAATTTCTCGCACAGATAACCAATTATTCCTGCTCTTTCTTCATCACTGAAGGAAGGAGAGGTAATGATATTTCTGAACTTCTTTTCTTTCTGCATAAATAGAGCAACTTTCTCAAGCTTTGTTGAAATTTCTGGCACCTGATCAAGATTTACCAGGCTTAAAAATTGTTTTGCATATTTTTTTGCCTTTGTTCCTCTTACCTTTCTCAATTTTTCCGCCCCTCTATTATTTTTATTGATTCCTGAAGAAGCTTTTCATGCTCTTCAGGTGTAATTTTCTCCTTTAATTTCTGCTCGCTCAACTGAATAGCAAGCTCTGCAGCCTCAAGTCTCAGAGCATCCTTAGCCATCTTTACTTCAAACTCTATGTTTGTCTTTGCCTGCTCAAGGATTTTTTCCTTCATTCTATCAGTTTCCTGTATTATTTGCTGCTTTTCTTGTTCTCCTATCTTTTTGGCAGAATCTATAATATCCTGAATATCTTTATCCTTAAGTTTAAGTTTTTCTTCAACTTCTTGAAGAGCTTTCTGAGCAAGCTCCTTAGCTTCTTGGGATTCCTTTATACTTTTCTCAATTAGTTCTTTTCTCTGGGCAAGATAATTTCTTATTGGTTTTCCAAGAAATTTTACCAATAAGAAAACCAATATGGCAAAATTAATAGTTTTAAATGCCCAGTCTTTTAAATCTCCTCCGCTATGTTCTCCTCCCCCTGCTGCGAACGCGGATACAGCAGTTAAAACAAGAATTGATGATATCAAAAAAATCAATCTCTTCATATCGCCTCCATCATGCCTTTACCAGTTTGTTAACAATCTCTTCTGAAAGTCTCTCAACTTCTTGTCTAAGCATTGCTCTCACTTTCTCTGTCTCTGCTTTAATCTCTGCCCTTGCCTTTTCGATCATCTGTACAGCCTCTTTCTCAGCAGATGAAATAACTTCTTTTTGATAAGCTAAAGCCTCCTCTCTGAGAGAATTAATAATCTGCTTAGCCTGAGTCTTAGCATTTACAAACTCAGCATTCATCTGGGCAACTGCCTGCTCTTTCTTCTCATTCATGAGTCTGGCTTCTTCAAGAGCACCTTTTGTCATTTGATCACGCTGCCTGAATAACTCCATCATGGGTTTGAAGAGAATAGCATTGAGGATAAACATTAAAATAAAGAATTGAATCATTAAAACAAAAAACCAGTTGTTAAACTCTAACATACCCCACCTTCTTTCTGTTAGATTTTTTTTGCAGCTTTAAAACAACTGCAAGACAAGATACCATATACAGCTTTTTTTGTCAAGAAATTAGCAATTTTAAATTTTTATGATTCTATTAAAATTTTCTTATAAATCCCTGTGAATGGTTATCACATTAGGAAAATTTCTTCTTATATAATCTGAAATAACCTCTGCAATAACTACTGACCTGTGTTTTCCACCTGTACATCCTATGGCAATAGTTAAATAGGCTCTGCCCTCTTTTTTATATTTAGGCAAAACAAAGTTTAAAAAACTCTTAATACGGAGGATAAATTGCTTGGTGTCATTTTGATTCAAAACATAATCTCTTACTGGTTTATCTTTGCCTGTTAATTGTGAAAGATTATCGATAAAATAAGGATTGGGCAAATATCTTACATCAAATACCAAATCTGCGTTTATAGGGATTCCCTTTTTATATCCAAAAGAAATTACTGTTATTGAAGGATAACTCGTGTCTTTTTGATAAATACCTCTGATAAATTCTCTTAATTCATGAGGATTAAAATTAGTAGTGTCTATTATTCTATCCGATAGTTCTCTCAAAGGTGAAAGTAAATTATATTCTTGCCTTATTGCATCTATTAAATTAGCATATCTTGGGAAAAGAGGATGAGGCCTTCTTGTCTCCTTATATCTCCTTAAAATTATTTCATCGTCAGCTTGAAGAAATAATATCTCTGTTGTGTATCTTCCTTTTATTTCTTTTATAAATTCTGAGGTCTCCTCAAAAAAATTATAACCTCTTATATCAACTCCAATTGCTACCTTATCACAATAACCATAATCATGTATTGACTTAATAAAATTAATTACAAGAGGAGGAGGTAGATTATCAATACAGAAAAAACCTAAATCTTCAAGAGTTCTGAGTGTAACAGTTTTTCCAGCTCCTGATAATCCGGTAACTATTACTATATAAGGATTACAGCTCAAGTTGAAATCTTTTATTTTGCTGGTTCTATTAATCCGTAATTACCATCCTTTCTTCTATATACTACATTCACATCACCAGTAAAAGAATTTAAAAATATATAGAAATCCTTATCAAGAAGTTCCATCTGGTCAACTGCCTCATCTGGTGCCATGGGTCTGAGATCAAATTTTTTAAATTTAATAATTCTCTTAGCCGGTTCTGCTGCTGTTGGAGTTAAACTATATTTATTTGAATCTTTTTTATTTTTGTTTTGAACTTTCTCTTTGTATTTAAGAATCTGTTTTTCAAGCTTTTCTACAACCTCATCAACGGCAGAATATAAGTCCTCAGTTTTACCTTCTGCCTGAATTAAATGCCCATTGACTTTTAATAAAACATCTATTTTATGAGTAAACTTCTCTGTGCTTATTGTCACAACTGCCTCAGAAAATTCTCCTAAAAACTTACTGAATTTACCAAGTCTTTTTTCGATATACTGTCTCAATGCTTCAGTTACTACAATATTCCTTCCTTTAACATTTAGCTTCATTTTCCTGCCCTCCTTAATTTTTTTTAGACCTTCTTAATGATTTGGATGGGATTTTTAATTCTTCTCTATATTTTGCTACAGTTCTTCTTGCAATATCTATTCCTTCTTTTTTTAAAATTTCAACTATATCACTATCTGAGAATGGATTTTCAGGATTTTCTTTGTCTATTATTTTACGTATAAATTCCTTTACTCTTGAGGTTGAAATAGCACCAGTTTTTGAAGGAAGAGCATTACTAAAGAAAAATTTAAAACTGAATATCCCGTGATCACATGATAAGTATTTGTTTGAGGTTACTCTGCTTATTGTGCTTTCATGTAAACCTAAATCTTCAGCAATATCTCTAAGATTCAGTGGATTAAGGAAATTAATGCCTTTATCAAAAAATTCTTTCTGAAATTTAATCAGACTCTCTGTGACCCTATAAATAGTTCTATTTCTTTGTTCAAGGCCTTTTAATAATTCTATAGCATTTCTAAACTTTTCCTTTAAAAATTTTCTCTCTTCCAAAGGTAGTGTTTTAGCTTCTACCATTTCTTTATATAAATTATTCAGTTTTATTTTTGGTATACCTTCATCATTTAAAATAATTTGATATTCTTCATCAATCTTTTTTACATGTACATCAGGTACTGGAAACGAATGCGGTATTACTGCAAAATTTCTTCCAGGTCGCGGTTCAAGTTTCTCAATTATTTTTATTGCATTTATAATATCTTCTATAGATAAATTAAATCTTTTAGATATTTTTTCATATTTTTTTCGCTGAACATCTTCCAAATGTTCAGCAATTATTGAAGCAACCAATGAATTTTCCAATCCCAATGCCCTCAGCTGTAAAAGTAGGCACTCTTTCAAATCTCTTGCACCTACACCTGGTGGATCAAAATCTTGAACCAGTGAAATAGCTGCTTTCACTGTATCTAAATCTGTATCAGCAAGCTTTGCAATTTCTTCCTCAGAAGCTCTAAGATATCCATCTTCATCAATATTCCCAATGACTATTTCAGCTATCAATCTTACTTTATCCTCGGCATTGCTTAATCTCAATTGCCAGATTAAATGTTCCCATAAATCTGTTCTCTTGGAATAGAAAAGTTCAAAATTAGGTTTGTCTTCTAACCCAGGATTAAAATATCCTAAATCTCTTCCATCATCTGCTCTTTCTGAAAAATAATCATCAATTATTATTTTTTCAATTTTATCTATAACTAAAGGTTCTTCATCTCCAAAAGATTTTTCTAATTCAAGAGCTTGCTCTTCTTCCTCCTCTAACTCTAACAATGGATTTTCCATAATTTCCAGCTGAATATACTGACTTAATTCAAGTTGAGGAAGTTGTAATAATTTCAACTGCATCTGCAGTTGAGGTGTTAGGGCAAGTTTTTGCGTTAATCTTAAGTCTACTCTTTGTTCAAGAGCCATTACAGGTTAAACTCCTTTCCGAGATATGCTTCTCTAACAACGGGATTATTAACCAAAGTCTCAGGTGAACCTTCAGCCAATAATGTTCCATTATGAATAATAAAAGCTCTATCAGTTATTGAAAGAGTCTCTCTTACATTATGATCCGTTATTATTACTCCAATGCCTTTGTTCTTTAATGTTTTTATTGTTTTTTTTAACTCCGTAACTGCTAAAGGGTCTATTCCTGCAAAAGGTTCATCGAAAAGCATAAATATTGGCTTAAGAGCAATCGCCCTTGCTATCTCTGTCCTTCGTCTTTCACCACCTGAAAGTTTATAACCTTCTCTGTCTGCAAACTCTGAAAGATTGAATTCTTTTAGAATTGAGTTAACTTCATCCTCAATTTTTTTAATATCTTCCGTGTTATTTTCATATTTAATCTCCAATACAGCCTTTAAATTATCTCTTACTGTAAGTTTTCGGAAAATTGAAGGCTCCTGAGGCAAATAACCAATACCAAGCCTGGCTCTTTGATATATGGGAAGAGAGGAAATGTCATTATCATCAAGCAAGATTTTTCCACTATCTGGTTTTACTATACCAATCATCATATAAAAAGTTGTCGTTTTTCCAGCACCATTAGGACCAAGAAGTCCTACAACCTCTCCGCTACTAACAGAAAAACTCACATTTTTTACAGCGTCTTTCTTGCCAAAAGATTTTTTTAAATCCTCAACTTTTAAAAAATGATTCATTTAACTACTTTTCTCTCTTTCAAATAAACCTTACTTTTTTCTACAATTGCTCTGTCATCTCTTATGAAAAAAGTTATCTTCTCGCCAGTAATAAGATTTTTACCCTCTGTCGCCCTTGGTTCTCCAGTAAACACTACTTTCTCCTCAGGCTCTGGAAAATAGGTGGCTTTATGGGCTGTAATTAATCTATCTGCCTTTTGTAATTTTACATTTCCAACTGCTTCAATCACTTTTATGTTTCCACCTTTTTCTTCTTCTTCGTAATACACTATCATTTTATTCGCATTAAGCGTAACATCGCCTTTTTTAGCAACTACATTCCCATCAAAAGTAGCTATTTTTGCTTTATTGTCATTAATTAAAGATTGAGAAGTTATAATTATTGGCTCATTAGAATCCTTTTTAACTTCAGAGAAGCTTACACTCACAAATAAAATCAAACATAAAAATATTAAACTATTTAGAAGAGTATACAATTGCCCTCACCCCTTTTTTTAATTCTATCAAATTTTCATCTGCATTACCAGAATTGCCTTCAATAGTGAAAGATTTTCCTTCAATTTTAATAGGTTTTTCAGAATAAAGCATCTTATTTTTTGCATCCCAATTAGCTTCCGTAGCTAATATTTTTAAATTCTTCGTGACGCCTTCCACCATTTCCATAAGAGAAAAATTACCTGTATCTGGATAATAAAAGCCCTTTTGAGCAAAAACTCTAAAATCCCTTTCAGGCAAAAAAATGGTTAGCTCCTTTAATTCCATCAATTTCCCTTCGTCATATAAAAAAGCTTCTTTTGAGTATAGATTTAACTTTATCTGTCCTTCTCTCTTTTGTACAAATTGCACATCATGAAAAATAGAACCTTCAATGCCAACCTTAACCTTTATTGGTGAATCTTGTTCCATATAGCTAAAAATTATAAACAATAGGATAACCAACAAAATTAAAAATAATATGGTCTTTTTCATATCTGATTAACTATAACATAATTCACCACTAAAGTTTATATGAACTCCTTTACTTTATCAATAATCTTCCAAAAAGCCTTAGCTGGTTCACTGTCTGGATAAAGAAGTACGAAAGGCTTCCCTTCATCACCTGTTATGGTAATTGAAGGATCAATAGGAATCCTGCCTAAAAAGGGAATTTTGTAATCCTCAGCAAGTCTTGCTGCTCCACCTGTCTTGAATATTTCTACTGATTTCCCGCAATGGGGACAAATAAACCCGCTCATATTTTCAATCACTCCTAAAACAGGAATTGAAGCATCTTGACAAAATCTTACAGTTCTACGAACATCAGCTAAAGCTACATCTTGAGGCGTAGATACTATAATTGCTCCATCAACTTTATCTAAAATTTCAACAATAGATATAATTTCATCTCCTGTTCCAGGAGGAGAATCTATTACAAGACAATCAAGTTCTCCCCACCTTACATCAGTTAAAAAGTTTTCTATTAATCTATGCTTTAATGGACCTCTCCATGCAACTGCTTCATCTCTTTTTTCGAGCAAAAAGCCTACGGAGATTAACTTCAAATTATCTGAGTAATGTAAAGGCATTATACCAAGGTCTGTCACTAACGGAGCAAGACCTTCAAGTCCAAGCATATTAGGTATATTAGGACCATGGATATCAATGTCTAACAGTCCAACTTTGTATCCTTTCGCAGATAATCCAGCAGCCAGATTTGTAGAGACTGTGCTTTTACCCACACCTCCTTTGCCAGAGAGTACCAGAAACTTTCTTTTAATAGCTCCTAAGTTTGTTTTTAAAATCATTCCTCTTCTTATCTGTTCTCTTTCATCACAATGACAGTTTTTCTTCTCCTCAGCCATTTCCTACCTCCCAACAAATTTTTTTAAGTATTATATTTTTAATATAACTGAAAAAAGAAAGGACAATTCAAATGACAAAAATTTTTGACATTAGGGATATTTTTGATTTAAACTTTTAAATGTTCTTCTCATATAGGATATGTATCTGTTTAATTAGCTTGTTTTTATTTTTTTCATTTGGAAATACCGCAGCGTCCAATGAAGACTTTCAGAAACTAAAAGAAGACATATTATCATATTTCCCCATAATCTCCGGCAGTGTGAAAAAATCAGAACCAGATCTTTTAATCTTAGATAAAGGGTTAAAAGACGGTATAAAAAAGGGACAAAGAGTGATTCTTTTTGAAGAAACAGTCCCGCTAATTCATCCTGTTACAAAACAAATTATTGGAAAATCTGAAAAAATAGTAGGTTCCGCTGAAATTATCAGCGTAGAGAATAATTTTTCTCGGGCAGTTATACTGGAAGGAGATATAAAAACAAAGAATAATCAGATTTTTTTTAAAATACCCAAATCAAAAATTAAAATTCTTTATGCCCAGACAAATACTGAATGGGCAGTTGGCGAAGCATACTATAGGGAATTAAAAAAGACTGAAAGATTTGAGCTTATTGATGCACCAGTAAACATTGATAATAAAGAAATACTTTTAAAAGACCATAAGGGCGCAGATATTTTATTAATGCTTATCCCTTCAAAAACAAATGGAAATTTAAAAATTTCTCAGGAACTTTATTGGACAAAAGATAAAAAACTTCTATCAAAATCTGAACTTGAACTTACACCTATTGCCCTCAGTGAGTTTAGAAAAAAATATGCTTCATTGATTGTTCCAGAAGGGCATACCATTCTTTCTTATAGACTTTCAAGAAGTATTAATAGAATATCCACTGGTAATTTTGATGGTATAAGTCCTAATCAGATTTTAATAGCCTCTGATAGTGAAATTAGTCTTTATATTATAGATGTAGACCTCAAACTTAAGAGTAATTATCTAATACCTATAAGTGGAGATATTCTTTGGTTTGACACAGGAGACATTGACAGGGATGGTAAAGATGAAATAGTAATAACAATAAAAAAAGACAATAGAATAATTTCTTCTATAATAAGATGGAAACAAAATGAGTTTGTAGAAGCCTTTAGACTGGAAGATATATTTTTAAGAATTTATGATGGAAGACTTATTGCGCAAGCATTTTCACAGTCTTTAGGATTTGATGGTGAAATATTCTATATAAAGCCTTCACAATCAGGATATGATAAATTAGAACCTTTCAGACTTCCGGTAAGAGCAAATATTTATGATTTTTATCTTCTTGGTAATTCTTTATTTAAATGGGAAGAGGATGGTTCTTTGGTAGTATACACTGAAAAAGGAATCCCCCTATGGCGTTCACCTGAACCAATGGGTTTTGGACTGCAGTATGAAAAACAAACTGGTATCTCCATGTTAAGCCTCGGAAAATGGAAAGTGCATAGCAGAATAAAACCTCTAAGTAACGGCGTGATTGTAATTGATAAAAAGCCTCTTCTTGGATTAGTTAATCTTTCAACCTTCGGCTATAGAAGTTCAAAGCTTCAATTACTTCAATGGACAGGAATTGGAATTGAACAAACTGATATTACAGAAGAGATATCTGGTGAGATACTTGATTACTCTGTTTCATCGGATAAATTATTTGTCCTTGTGAAACCTCCTTTTGGTATAAACCCTAAAAGAATTCTTCAGGGAGAAAGTCCCTTTGAAACCCTTCTTCATATTTTGTCATTCAAATATTAAATATGGGCAGAATTCTAAAACATGTTGGGATAATTATGGATGGGAATGGAAGATGGGCTCAAATGCGAGGATTGCCTCGTCATGAGGGACATAAAAGAGGCGTAGAAAAAGTAAAGGAAATCATTGGTGCTGCTCTTAGACTAAAAATTGATGTTGTCACATTTTATGCCTTTTCAATAGAGAATTGGCAAAGACCCAAAAAAGAAGTTGATATAATAATGCAACTACTTCAAAATCACTTAAAAAAAGAAACTAATAATTTTATCTCCCAAGGAATAAGATTTAAAATGATAGGAAATCGCAATCTCATACCTGATAATATTTTATCTGTAATAGAAGAGGCTGAAAAAGCTACAGCTGACTGTAAAGAACTCATTACTCAATTTGCAATTAGTTATTCTGGTAGAGATGAAATTATCAGGGCAGTCAAAAAAGCAATTCAAAAAAACATTGACTCTGAAAATTTTGACGAAAATATGATGAATTCTTTTCTTGATACAGCAGAAATTCCAGAACCTGACCTAATAATAAGAACTTCTGGAGAGCAAAGACTTAGTAATTTTCTTATATGGCAGTCTGCCTACTCAGAGTTTTATTTTACTCAGACCTTATGGCCTGATTTTACAGATGATGAATTTACAGAAGCTATCCTTGATTTTCAGAAAAGACAAAGGAGATTTGGAAAGGTAAGTGAGTTTGCAAGGGCATAAAAAAAGAATTGTAGTTGCTTTAATCTTCCTTCCAATTTTAATTTTCATTATTATTAAGCTTCCATCATATTTTTTCTTAGGACTTCTTACATTAGTAAATATTATTGCAATGTGGGAATTTTTAAGAATGTACAAAACCTCAAATATTTTTATCACATTGGGAGTTGTATTATCAATGTCGCTTTTCATTCTAAATTGTTTTTACTGGCAGTTTGCATTATATTATTATTCTGCAAGCTTTTTAATAATTTCTCTTTTCAGGCTATTTATAAAAAAACAACCTGAGGGCTCATTGCAAGAAATATCTCCTTTAGTTATTGGGCTTCTATATATTCCTTCATTACTTACCTTTCATTGGTTTTTAAGAGAACAGGGATGGCAATGGATAATATATTTATATGCAGTTGTTTGGACTGCAGACAGCTTTGCCTACTACATTGGAAAAGGATTTGGGAAACGTAAACTATATCCTGAAGTAAGTCCTAAAAAAACCTGGGCTGGTGCATATGGTTCACTAATAGGTGGAGTTTCAGCATCCTTACTGATAGGTCATTTATTTCTAAATAAATCTTTTCCAACCCTGCTTTTAATTGGTCTTTTAATTGGCTTTATATCTATATTTGGTGACCTTGTAGAGTCAATGTTTAAAAGGGATGCAGGGGTGAAGGATTCAAGTTTTTTCTTTCCAGAACACGGTGGTGTGCTTGATAAAATAGATGCTCTACTATTTGGAGGAGTGTTACTATATTTTAGTATTAAATTTTGTAATACTTATATTCACTAATAAATGTAAAACTGAATTTAACGATTTAGAATTATCAAAAAAATTTGCCACGAGCAAAAGGCAGTAACTAAGATAATTATATTTTGTTTTGATGCAAAGAAAAAAGGAGGAAAGATTGAAAAAGGTTGTTATACTTGGCAGTACAGGTTCCATAGGCAGAAGTGCTCTTGAAGTAATTAAAAATTTCCCTGATAAATTTAACGTATTAGGTCTTTCCGCAAAAAGTAGTGTCCACATACTTGAGGAACAGATTAAAGAATTCAATCCTAAGTATGTAGCAATCTTTGAAAAAAAAGCCTATGAAGAACTTAGAAAAAAGGTTAAAAACATAGAATTGCTCCTTGGAAATGAAGGAATATGCGAGCTTGCCAGACTAAAGGATGCAGATATAATTATTTCAGCTATTGTTGGCGCTGCTGGACTTATACCAACCTATGAGGCAGTAAAGGCAGGAAAAACAATAGGGCTCGCAAACAAAGAAAGTCTTGTGCTTGCTGGTGAACTAATCAAAAGGGAGACAAAAAAGAATAATGCAAAAATTATACCCATTGATAGTGAACACAGTGCTGTTTTCCAATGTATAAATGGTTGCAATAAACCTTTTATAAGAAAAATATGGCTTACAGCCTCAGGTGGTCCTTTCAGAGGAATGAAAAAACACGAGATTGAAAACGTTACTCCTGAGGAAGCACTCAATCATCCAAAATGGAAAATGGGTAAAAGAATAACCATAGACTCAGCAACACTTATGAATAAAGGATTTGAGGTTATAGAAGCTCACCATCTCTTTGATATAGATGTAGAAAGCATAGGAGTTCTCATTCACCCCCAGAGCATTGTCCATTGCCTTGTTGAATTTATTGACGGAACTTATCTTGCTCAGATGAGTAGTCCTGATATGAAAGCTCCAATTGCCCTTGCACTCTCCCTACCTGAGAGGCTTCCTGGTATAATTAAGCCAATTGACTGGACAATGACAAACCAATTGCAATTTGAAATACCTGATACAGAAGTGTTTCCCTGCCTTAGCCTTGCCTATGAGGCTGCAAAAACAGGAGGCACTATGCCAACTGTTTTAAATGCCGCAGATGAAGTAGCTGTTGAAGCTTTTTTGTTAAGAAGGTTAAAATTTAATGATATACATAAAATAATTAAAAAGGTCATGGATGCCCATTTAGCTTCCTCTGCAAGTAGTATTGAAGAAATTCTTGAAGCTGATAGTTGGGCAAGAAAAATGGCTAAAAAGGAGATAGAAAAATGAGCCTTTTTTATGCAATAATTCTTCTTGGTTTTTTGATATTTATTCACGAAATTGGTCATTTCCTCGCAGCAAAACTTAGTGGTGTAAGAGTTCTTAAATTCTCCATCGGCTTTGGACCCAAAATATTAGGAAAAAGGATCGGTGAAACCGAGTATATACTCAGTGCTATACCTCTTGGTGGATATGTAAAAATGTATGGTGAAGATGCAGTAGATGAAATCATTGACGAAAAGAAATCTTTCAAGCATCAGCCTGTTTATAAAAGAATATTTATTGTCCTTGCAGGTCCTCTCTTTAATATTGTTGGCGCAATTATTCTATTCTGGGTCGTTTTTGTATATGGAGTGCCTGTTCTTAAATCAGTTGTTGGAGAAGTTGTGGAAAACTCACCAGCTTACATGGCAGGGCTACAACAGGGTGATAAAATTATAGAAATTGAGGGACAGAAAATTAATAACTGGTTTGACATGGCTCAACTAATTCAGCAAAACCCCGATAAAAATCTAACATTTAAGATAGAAAGAAAGGGTGAATTAAAAAATCTTTCCATAAAACCAGAGGCAAAGGAATCAAAAAATCTTTTTGGCGAAAGAATTTTGGTAGGTCAGATAGGAATTAAGCCTGCCGAGGAATATTTCATTCATAAGGAAACTCCGCTAAATGCTATGAATAAATCTGTGCAGAAATGCTATGAAATTGTAGAACTGACCTATCTTACAATTATAAAAATATTTCAAAGAGTTGTCTCAACAGAGGTTATAGGAGGACCTATACTAATATTCCAAGCGGCGGGGAAAACTGCTGAGCAGGGTTTGGTTAGCTTTTTAAGCTTTGCAGCAATTATAAGTATCAACCTCGGAATTCTGAATCTTTTACCTATTCCAGTTCTTGATGGAGGACATATTCTGTTTTTCATGATAGAAGGTATAAGGAGAAAACCTTTAAGTGAGAGATTTATCACGATTTCACAAAAGATAGGGATTGCTTTTATTATTGCTCTTATGATGCTTGCTTTTTATAATGACATTCTCCGACTTTTAACTCCCAAGTAAAATGCCGATTGAAAAATGAAGAAAGCTTTTTCAGCAGGTGGAGTGGTATATAAATTTGATGGAGAGAACCTAAAAATTCTCCTGATTGCAACTAACAATGGCAAAGTTTGGGCTCTTCCGAAAGGACTCATTGAAAAAGATGAAGAACCAAAGGAAGCTGCCCTAAGAGAAATAAAAGAGGAAACAGGGGTGGATGGTAAAATAATAGATGAAGTTGGTGTAATATCTTACTGGTTTGTTCTTAAGAATGAAAAATATTTTAAAAGGGTTAAATATTTTCTTGTTGAATATATAAGTGGCGATATTAATCCTGACCGGGAAGTTGATACTGCTCAGTGGTTTACTCCTGAAGAAGCATTAAAAAAACTTACCTATAAAAATGATAAGGAAATTTTAAAAAAAGCTCTGGAGAAAATTAATGGATAAAATATTAAATCAAATAGAGTTAAAGAAAAAGTTAAAAAAACTTAAAAAAGAAGGAAAGAAAATTGTTTTTACAAATGGCTGCTTTGATATCATCCATACTGGACATGTAAGATATCTCAGAGAATCAAAGAGGTTAGGAGATATCCTTGTTGTAGGACTCAATTCAGACATTTCGGTAAAAAAAATCAAACCCCTAAGACCTATTAATTCAGAAAATGAAAGGGCAGAAGTACTGGCATCGCTTGAAATGGTTGATTTTGTCACTTTATTTGATGAAGAAACTCCGTATAATCTCATAAAACTTCTTCAGCCAGATGTTCTTGTAAAGGGAGGAGATTGGAAGATTGATGAAATCGTAGGTGCAGACCTTGTGAAGGAAGTATATAGTCTTCCATATTCAGAAGGATTTTCAACAACTGGGATAATAGAAAAAATTCTACAAAAATATTCAATAAAAAAAACTGACGAGCAAATTATTAAAAAAGCCAAAAAGACAAAGTTCCTGATTCTTGATGTAGACGGAGTGCTCACATCTGGAGGTATAGTACTTGATAATGAAAATAATGAACTTAAGATTTTCAATGTAAGAGACGGGCATGGGCTTGTGATGTTACATAAATCAGGAATAAATATTGCAGTAATTACAGGCAGATATTCAAAGGCTTTAGAAAGAAGAATGAAAGAACTTGGAATTACAGAGGTACATCAGGGTACGAGAGAGAAACTCAAAATTTTTAATGAAATAGTTAGGAAATATAAGCTCAAACAAGAGGAAATCTCAGCAATGGGAGATGACATAATTGATTTATCAATCTTAAGCAGAGTTGGACTGTCTGTCTCTCCACAGGATGGACATGAAGAAGTAAAAAACAGAGTTGACTATGTTACTGAAAAAAAAGCTGGAGAGGGTGCTGTAAGAGAACTCTGTGATATAATCCTTAAATCTAAGGGATTACTGGATAAATTTATAGATGAATATAAGAACCTTTAATCTTCCAACAATATTAACAGTCATACGCATATTAATTATTCCCCTTTTCGTAATAGAAGCACCTTCAGATCCCCAATTAGGAGCTTTTTTGTTTCTTGTTGCAGGTATAACAGACTTTCTTGATGGCTATTTAGCAAGAAAATTCAAGCAGGTAACAAAACTTGGAATTATTTTAGATCCTATTGCAGATAAACTTCTCATAATCACTGCTTTAATAATTCTTGTTGATCTTGTAAGAGTTCCCTCTTGGATAGCAACTACTATTATTCTCAGAGAATTTATAATTACAACTCTCCGATTTTACGCTCTTTCAAGAGGAATTGTTATTCCTGCCGAAACTGCTGGTAAAGCAAAGACAGTCATACAGATGATATCAATCCTTCTTCTACTTATTGCAGAGGAAATTTATGGAATAGACCTCTATAATATCGGGCTTGTCTTAATTTATATTGCTACTGGAATGGCTGTATACTCAGGCGTAGGATATATAATCCACTTCTGGAGGAATATAAAATGAGCCTTCTTCTGTGCCTCTTTGCATTCTTCTTTGGTTCTATCCCTTGGGGATATATTATCGGCAAGGCAAAGGGAATTGACTTAAGAAAAACAGGTAGCGGAAACATTGGAGCAACAAATGTGTTAAGAACAATCGGTAAAAAAGAGGCTTTAGCTACCCTTTTGCTTGATATATCAAAGGGTTTCATACCTGTATTGCTTGTGCAATTATTTTATCCCCACGAAAAAAATTTAATGGGAACTGTAGGAGTTCTTGCTATCTTAGGACACTGTTTTACTCCTTTTCTCAAATTTAAAGGTGGAAAGGGAGTTGCAACTTCAATTGGAGTTATTTTAGCTTATACACCACTGGCAGGGTTAATTACACTATTTATCTGGATATTAATATTTAAAATATTCCGCATTTCCTCTCTCGGTGCTCTTATAGCTTTTGGTTTGCTGCCATTGAATGTCTTTTTACTGAATTATCCTTATGAAGTCACAATTTTTACTTTTATATTTACGGTAATCATTTATTTAAGACATACTGACAACATAAAAAGATTATTAAAAGGCACAGAGCCGAGAATGGGTGATAAAAAATGAAAAAAGCTGTTATTCTCCTTAGCGGTGGGATTGATTCTTCAACAACCCTTGCAATAGCAAAGGCTGAAGGATATGAGATTTATGCTATTTCCTTTGACTATGGACAGCGCCATAAAATTGAACTTGTAAGCGCAAAAAAAATTGCTAAAACTATGGGAGCTAAGGAACATCTTATCGTATCCTTTGATATGAGGAAAATTGGAGGCTCTGCTCTTACAACAGAAGTTAATATTCCTAAAGGTGAAATAGAAGGAATTCCTATAACCTATGTGCCTGCAAGAAATACTATATTTCTAAGCTTTGCCCTCGCATGGGCTGAGGTGCTTTTTTGCCCAAGTATCTTTATAGGTGCGAACATAATGGATTATTCTGGATATCCTGACTGCAGGCCAGAATATCTTCATGCTTTTGAGGCAATGGCTAATCTTGCAACTAAAGTGGCAGTGGAAGGAAAAATTAAATTTAAAATAGAAGCTCCACTTCTCTATCTAACAAAAGCTGAGATAATCAGAAAAGGCATTGCTTTGGGACTTGATTACTCTCTTACATGGAGCTGTTATGATCCACAAGGTGAATCTGAAAATCCTACACCTTGCCTTAAATGTCCAAGCTGTGTTTACAGATTAAAAGGTTTTGAAGAAGCAGGCATAAAAGACCCTTTACTTAAATGATTACACTAAAACTATACACAAATGTAATAAAAAAAATAATACTTAGCTCTATCAAGGCTAAAAGAGGAGAATATTCTTATGAAGAGCTTGTTATTGATGGCTTAAAAGTACTTCAGATGATGAGAGATGTGGGCTGTAAGATTACAATTAAAGGTGTCGAAAATCTGAAGAATCTCAATCCTCCATGTGTATTTATAGCAAACCATATGAGCACCCTTGAAACATTTGTTCTGCCTGGAGTAATAGGCAAAGAGTTTAGAGTTACATTTGTTGTAAAAAGGTCTCTGCTTAACTATCCATTTTTTGGAAAAATCCTAACTTCCCTGCACCCTATTCCTGTTACAAGAAAAAATCCAAGGGAAGATTACAAAATAGTAATGCAGGAAGGATTAAAAAGGCTTGAAGAAAGAATTTCTGTAATTGTATTTCCTCAGGCAGCAAGAGAGATTACCTTTGACCCTAATAAATTTAATACCCTGGGCATTAAGCTTGCAAAGAAAGCCTCTGTACCTGCTGTTCCCATTGCATTAAGAACAGATGCATGGGGAATGGGCAAAATAATAAAAGACTTCGGTAAGATTGATCCATCAAAACCAATTTGCTTTTTTATTGGAAAGCCTTTATATGTTCAAAATAAAGGACTTAAGGAACATCTTCAAATTATTGAATTCATAGAACAGTCACTTAGAAAATGTTATAATTAACCATGTTTTACGCTGATCTTCATATCCATTCCAAATTCTCCAGAGCAACAAGTAAAGATATGAATCTTGAAACAATTGAGCAGTGGGCTCAAATAAAGGGAATTAAATTAATTGGTACTGGTGATTTTTCTCATCCAGAATGGCTTAGAGAAATAGAAAAAAAGCTTAATGAAGAGGGGGACGGATTATTTTCTCTAAAAAAACAGTATAAATTAGAAGTACCAGAGTCCTGTCGGAAAGAAGTGTTTTTCATTCTTTCATCCGAAATAAGCTGTATTTACCAAAAAAATACAAAGCTCAGAAAAATCCATTTATTAGTTTTATCACCCTCTATACGTGATGTCACAAAAATAAATCATGCCTTAACTCATATCGGTAGCCTTATATCTGATGGAAGACCCATTCTTGGAATTGATGCAAAAGAATTTATCAAAATAATACTTGAACTTAGTCCTGAATCAATGATTATTCCTGCCCATGCATGGACTCCTCATTTTTCAATTTTTGGTTCTCAATCAGGCTTTGACAGCATTGAAGAATGCTTTGAAGAATTAACTCCCTATATTTACGCCATAGAGACAGGTTTAAGCTCAGACCCCCCTATGAACTGGCGGTTAAGCAAGCTTGATAGCATAATTCTTATTTCTAACTCCGATGCCCATTCACCGACTAAAATAGGAAGAGAGGCAAATATTTTTGAAATAGAATTGAACTATAAAGCCTTAACTGAGGCAATTAAAACCGGGAAAGGCTTTCTTGGAACAGTAGAGTTCTTTCCAGAAGAAGGCAAGTATCACTACGATGGGCATAGAGCTTGTGGAATAAGACTTTCACCAAAAGAAACCATCAAGAGAAACTATCTTTGCCCTGTATGCGGGAAAAAATTAACTGTTGGTGTTATGCACAGGGTTGAAATGCTTTCAGACCGTGAAGAGGGATTTAAACCTCCTAAGGCATTTCCTTTTAAATCAATTATTCCCTTATCTGAAATAATTGCTGAAATCAATAAAACCTCAAGCCAGAGTAAAGTGGTATCTAACCACTATATAAAAGCTATTAATAATCTCGGCAATGAATATGATATACTTTTGAACAAAAATCTGAAGGAGATAGAAAGATTTGATACCCTTCTCGCAGAGGCAATTGATAGAATGAGAAAAGGTAAAATTGTAGTAGAACCTGGATATGATGGAGAATATGGTAAAATAAAAGTTTTTGGCGAAACTGTAGAGACAACCCCGAAGGGGCAAGCATTACTTTTTTAGATGAATCTAAATAAAAATCAAAAATTAGCAGTAGAGAGTTTAGACAAATACCTCTGCGTTTTGGCAGGTCCTGGAACTGGTAAAACTCTTACTATAACAGCGAAAATAATCCATCTTCTAAAGGAAGGTTTGAATCCGGAAGAAATCTCTGCACTCACATTCACCCAAAAAGCAGCAATTGAAATGAGAGAAAGAGTTATTAAACATCTTGACAAAAAAGAACACCTGCCCTTTATAGGAACCTTTCATCTTCTATGCATCAGACTTTTACGAGAGTTTCTGCCGAAAGGTGAAAGGAATTTTCAACTATGCACAAGAGCAAAACAGAAGGAAATTATCAGTACTATCACTGAAAAAAGTGCTGATAAAATTATTGATAAAATATCAAAATTCAAAAACAAAACATTGACACTTGATGATAAAACCATTCCTGTATATGAAAAGTATGAAAATAAAAAGAAAGAGTTAAATCTTCTTGATTTTGATGATTTATTGATTAAAACTCTTGAAATGCTTAACAATAAAGAAATTCCCCCTCTTTTTAATCACTTAATTGTTGATGAATTCCAAGACATAAATAAAATTCAGTATGAAATCATAAAGAGACTTCTAAAAGAGACAGGTTGTCTTTCAGTTTTTGGAGACCCTGACCAAGCAATATACTCCTTCAGGGGCTCAGAAATAGAACTTTTTTTAAATTTGCCTGCAGATTTTAATTCTCTAATGCTTTTAAATCTTTCTTTTAATTACCGTTCTCAAGCAAATATAATAAATGCTTCAAATAAGTTTATCACTGCAAATACTAAAAGGTTTTCAAAAAAGATAGAGCCTACAAAGCCTTCCACATATCCTTTGATTTTGATTGAAGTGGAAGATGAATATGAGGAAGCAAGGACTATTCTCAATGAGATAAAAAGGAGAATCGGAGCAACAGACTTCACAGATTTATATAAAAATAAAGAAGAAACTAATTATAGTTATAATAGTTTTGCAGTTCTAACAAGAACTAACAGACAGCTGAAAATTATAAAAGAATTACTCCTAAATGAAGGAATAGTAGTGAAAACGATCGAAAAAGATGCAGATAAATGGATAGATTCATTTATAAAGAAGCTTTCAGAACTTTTAACTAAAGAAAAAATATCAAAAAAACTATTAGAGACCATCCCCCTCTATGATTTCTTAGAGGACTCAGGAATTCTTGAGGTATTAGAAGACTACGAGGCTTTTATGATTAAAAATATTGCAAAAGCCTATAGAAAAGGTACTTTAATTGAACAAATTCAAGCTTTTAGGGATGAAATTTCTGGGCTCACTGCCTTTGACCTTTTCCCAGAAAATCTAAATGCTGTGAGTCTTTTAACCCTCCATGGTTCAAAGGGACTTGAATTTCCGGTAGTTTTCATTGCTGGTTTTGAGGAAGGACTTATACCCTATACATTATCATCTGATTGGAACATAGAAGAAGAAAGAAGGCTTTTTTACGTAGGAATGACTCGTGCAATGGATGAATTAATTATACTTTATGCAAGGAATAGATTTATAAATGGAAAAAAGCTATCTCTTCCGGTTTCTTCCTTTTTAAAGGAAATCCCAGAAGAATTTATAATGACAAAAAAAGTCCGTCCTAAAAAGGACGGACCACTACAAAAGGGACTTTTTTAGGCTTTAATTTTTGTTCCAAGTAACTCAAGAAACTTTCTTATCCACTCAGGATGAGCAGGCCAAGCAGGTGCTGTAACAATATTGCCATCTACACAGGCGTTTGAAAAGGTAGCATTAACATCACACCATTTACCTCCTGCGAGTAAAATTTCAGCCTTTACTGCAGGATAGGCAGTTAGAGTTTTACCCTTTATCACGTTTGCTGCTGTTAAAAGTTGAATTCCATGGCATATGGCAGCCACGGGCTTGCCAGAGGTGACAAAATGTTTTACTATTTCAATCACCTTATCATTCAATCTCAGATATTCAGGTGCTCTTCCACCAGGAATTATTAGGGCGTCATACTTCTTGGGATCAATCTTGTCAAAATTGGCATTAATCATAAAGTTATGGCCTCTTTTTTCCGTATATGTTTGGTCTCCTTCAAAATCATGCACTGCAGTTTTTACTGTTTCGCCAGCCTTTTTACCTGGACACACTGCATGTACAGTGTGTCCAACCATTTTTAACATCTGAAAGGGAACCATCGCCTCATAATCTTCAACAAAGTCTCCTACAATCATTAAAATCTTCTTTGCCATACTACACCTCCAGAGTATTTATTTTATTAAATTATAACCAATTTTATGTTAAGATATTTTTGTTTTCTATGAAAGATTTAAAACAAATAAAAGAGATAATAGCTGAACTGCAAAACTTTTATTTCCTCTGCCTGAATTCAATTATTAGAATCTTTCAAAGACCAATTTATCTTGATGACATAATTGAGCAAATGGAATACGCAGGTTCCTCATCAGTTTTTATCGTATCCTTAGTATGCCTTTTTGTTGGAATGGCGCTTAGTCTTCAACTAAGTGCAGAGTTAAGCGGACTTGGTTTAAAAATGTATACAGGTAAAATCGTAGGCATAGCAGTAATTAGAGAGATAGGTCCCCTTGTAACAGCCCTTGTTTTCATTGGTCGTGTAGGAGCAGGACAGGCTGCAGAAATTGGTTCTATGATATTGGGGCATCAGATAGATACTTTGAGAGTTTACGGAATTGATCCAATCAAAAAAGTAGTAATTCCCCGTGTAATTGCCTCTATACTCATGCTTCCATGTCTTACAATTATTGGAGACTTAATATGTCTTTTTGGTGGTTATTATATAGCTGTTTTTGTAAGTAATCAGAGCGGTTCCTTTTACTGGTCAAGCATAATTCAGGAACTTACCTTTGAAAACGTATTTTCTGGCTCTATAAAGCCTTTTATTTTTGGATATCTAATCTCATGTATAAGTTGTTACTATGGCCTCACAACTCGTGGAGGGGCTAAGGGACTAAGGACATCCACAACAAAGGCGGTTGTTACATCAATAGTCATTGTTATTGCCACGGATTTTATATTAACAAGAATACTTCTATATGCATTAGGATTTAGCCTATGATTGTTTTTGACGATGTATGGT
>JAOAGU010000060.1 GCA_026415595.1 Thermodesulfovibrio sp.
CTAAATGTCCTGCTGCTAATGTGCCCTGTAGAGGCTGTGGAGGACCAATTCCTGGAGTCAAGGATTACAGTTTAAGAGCAATAAGTGCTATTGCAAGTATGCTTGAAAATGAAGAGCTTGTTGACCAGATTCCAGATCCAGTTCATCTGTTTTATAGATATACGCTGCCAAGTTCTTTTCCATATAAAAGATTAAAGAGTTAACTATGGGTTTGATAGATATAATAAAAAAATTAACCCAGAAGGGGGGAAAGGGAATGAAGAAAATTGAAATTAATCCGATGACAAGGCTTGAGGGCCATGGAAAAATTACAATATTCCTTGATGAACAGGGAAATGTTGAAAATGCCTTTATGCAGGTTGTTGAGTTCATGGGTTATGAAAAATTTCTAATTGGAATGCCTATTGAAGAGGTTCCCCGAACTGTAAGCACAATATGTGGAGTCTGAAGGGGTGTACATTACACAGCCTCAGTGAAGGCTGCCGATGGAGTTTACGGAGTAGAGCCTACTCCAACAGCAAAAAAGATTAGAGAGCTTTTCTACAATGCTCATTACGTAGAAGACCACACAGGCATTCTTTATGCCCTCGGTTTTCCTGATTTTGTATGTGGACCAACAGCGTCACCTGCTGAAAGAAATCTTGTAGGTCTTGTTCTTAAAGTGGGCGCAGATGTTGGAAAACTTGTTTTAAAGAAAAGATATTCAGCAGTTAAAATTTTTGAACTCACATCTGGAAGACCAAGTCATCCGGTGGCAGCACTTCCAGGTGGTTGGTCAAAGAGAATAACTGAGGATGAAAGAAAAGAGATTCTTGCCTGTGCCGATGACTGTATTGAGCTTGCAAAGCTTACTTTGGATGTTTTTGATAAGGTAGTGCTTCAGAATAAAGAATATATGGAACTTGTAACAGGAGATGTCTACAAGGTGGTTACTAACTATATTGGTACTGTTGATGAAAATGATAAAATTACATACTATGATGGAACACAGAAAATTGTTGATACAAAAGGTAATGAATTGGGCAGATTTAAGGGAATAGGATATCTTGACTATATAGCAGAAAGAACATTGCCATGGACCTATCAGAAGGCACCATATTTAAAGAAACTTGGTTGGACCGGTCTTGTAGAAGGCGATGGTACAAGCGTTTACAGTGTAGGACCACTTGCAAGATTCAACGTTTCAAGCGGCTTTGACACACCAGGAGCACAGGAAGCTTATGAAAAAATGCTTGCTGCTTTTGGTGGAAAGCCAGTTCATCATACATTGGCTTATCACTGGACAAGAGCAATAGAGCTTTTGCATGCGGCAGAGAAAGTAAAGCAAATTGCCTCTGATGAAAGTATTACAGACCCTAATGTCCGTCAGGAACTTGGCACTCCTGTTGGCGAAGGTGTTGGAATTGTTGAAGCTGCAAGAGGTGTTTTGATTCATCATTATAGAACAGACGACAAAGGCATTGTTACTGATGCAAACCTCATTGTCGCAACTACTCATAATAAGGGACCTATGAATATAGCTGTACAAAAAGCTGCTAAGCACTTTATCAAGAATGGTAATGTTAATGAAGGAATTCTTAATCTTGTTGAGATTGCCTATCGTCCATATGATCTATGCTTTGCCTGTTCTACCCATACACTTCCTGGAAGAATTCCTGTAAGAATAGACATAATAGATCATCATGGAGACCTTGTAAAGAGTCTCAGAAATTATGAATTAGCCTAAAAACTATTCTTTAAAAAAGCGGGGGTTCTACCCCCGCTTTCAATAATCATTTTGAATTCTGCGAGGAAATATGAAAAGCGTAGTTATTGGTATTGGTAATCCAAATTTTAAAGATGATGGGGTAGGGCTTAAAGTTGCTGAAAAATTTGAAGGCATTATTGATACAGTAACCCTTTTAAATATAGGTTTTAATCTTATTGATTCCTTATTAGGATATGACAGAGCAATAATTGTAGATGGAGTAAAGACAGGAAAAGAATCCGGAAGCATTATTGAGTTTGATATTGATTTCTGGGGCAATGTTTATGCAAGTGGAACTCATAATTTTTCGATTTTTGAAATAATCAGAATTGGATATTCAGTCTTCCCAGATGAAATGCCCAAGGAAATTAAAATCATAGGAATAGAAGTAGAAGATGTGGAAACATTAAGCAGACAGTGTAGCCCCTCTGTAGAGTTAGCCATACCAAAAGCTGTATCAAAAATAAAGGAATATTTAGGAATAAAAGAGTTTTAAGGCAGAATAGCTAATCGTAAAGGCAAGAGAAGGTGTAAGTATAAAATTAATAGCTATTTTCTTTAAAAGTCCAAGTTTAACAGTACTAATCCCTTTTGTCATTCCTACTCCACTGATACCTCCTATAATACAATATGTTGTTGAGATGGGCATACCGAGAAAGGTAAAAAATAAAACACTCACGCCTGCACCAAATTGAGCAGCAAAACCTGAATAGGGGTCCAAGGTTGTAATTCCTTTCCCAACAGTTTCAATTACTCTATGACTTAAAAGAATTGCTCCTAAAAAAACCATGACTGAAGCAATTGAAAATAAAAGAATCATATTCATTTGAATTCCTGAATGCATTACAGGACCAAGCACAGTAGCAAGTTCATTTGCACCGGTATTATAAGAAATCAGTGCACCACTTAATAGAAGAAAGATTCTTAAAAGTTTTTCAATTTGAAAGAAGGGGAACTTCGATATGGTCTTTTCAAGGGCTTTATAGAGAAAAAATGAAAAACCCATAGCCACAAAGGGTGAAATTATCCAAGAAACTATTATTTTTATGATAGAAGAAATATTTACTGCACTGTCAGATGCAACAGCAGAACCTATGAGACTTCCTATAATAACTTGATGTGTAGATAGAGGAAGTCTGCGCCAATTAGAGATTATTATGAGTATGGCAGAAATGGTGAGAGAAACTATAACAATTGATAAATTTACATCAACTGTATTTTTTCCAACTGTTTTCATGACCTTTTGTCCTTGAAGAAGAATTCCAATAAATACAAGAATTCCAAAAAGAAATATCGCCCTTTTTAATTTTACTATTCCAGCTCCTATACAAATACCAACTGCATTTGATGCATCATTAGAGCCTATTCCAAAAGCAATAAGAAGACTTGCAACTACCGCAACTTCTAACATTCTTCTCCTTATTTTATGTTATTTTGGAAATGACAATTTATTTGATGCTTATCTCAATAATATATAAATAATCGCTTGCGTCTTCTAATAAATCACTTATTTTTGTGTTATATTCCACAAAGTCAGATATTATTTTGCCATCCCAGAAATTAGTTAATTCAATAGTTCTTAATTTGTTAATTATATCGAATTTTAGGTCGTCTACCTGTTTTTCATATATTCTTATAGCAAGATTTTTTTCTTTAAGGTCTCCTTTTGCTGTTAATGTATCAAATGCAATTAGCAGAAGTTCACACATTGCAGCGTTAATTTTGGCTATTTTCTCACATTCAGGCTTAATTATTTTATATAGGTCATTTCTTACATATCTAAATTCAAAGGCTGCATCCTCAAGAGCATCGAAAGCTTCATCAACCATTTCTATAAATCTGCATATATTAGGTCTTATAAACGGAAGAAAAGCACCCTGATGTATATTTGAAATAATCTCTCTTCTTACTGAATCAGCTTCTCTTTCGAGGTCTGCCACACAGAATGTGCCTTCCTTGTTTTCGGTAGAAATTGAATTTCTGAAACATTCAGCAGCTGAGCATAGTATTTTTATATGTGTTTTTATATCTTCAATAACCTTTTTTTCTAATTTGCCACCTATGATTTTGCCCAGCATATTTTAATATCTCCTTGCCCTCTCTATTAATGTTGCAGATAGTACATCAAGTAAAGATACAACTCCTATAATTTCTCTTCCCTCGTTTACAAAAACTCTTGCGATATTGAATTTCCCCATAAGCTTGATCAGATGTTCTAATTCTGTTTCTTTATCAATACATATAACAGGTTTTGATGAAATTTCTTCTACTTTTATTTTATGTGGATCTAAATTATTAGCTAAAACTTTGAAAACAATATCTCTTACTGTTATCACTCCATAGACATCCTTATCATCTTTTGGAAGAACAATTACCGAACGTATTCTTTTGTCAACAAGTTTTTCAAGAGCATCAAAAACTGTCGCATCCGGTTTTATTGTTTCTAATCTGGTATTCATTATTTCTTTTACTTTTGTATTCATAACTTTACCTCCTTAAAATATTTTGTTAAAATTAAATTATTATACTTTTTTTTCTAAAAGTTGACAATCTTTTTTAAAAATTCTTATATTATTAAGTTGTGAATGCCACCGTAG
>JAOAGU010000061.1 GCA_026415595.1 Thermodesulfovibrio sp.
CAATAGGACTAACCATACTTATGGGATATGCAGGGCAGATATCACTGGGGCAGGCAGGCTTCTATGGTATAGGTGCTTATGTATCTGCTATTCTAAGCCTTAAGTATGGGCTACCAGTCATGCTAAGCATGTTTATTGCCATAGCTATTGCTTCAATAACTGCTGTAATTCTTGCCATACCTTCTTTAAGATTAAAGGGGCATTATCTTGCTGTTGCAACTCTCGGATTTGGTGAAATTATCCATATAATTCTTAATGAATGGGGACCAGGAGGACCTTCAGGTTTTGGTGATATTCCATCTCTAACCCTCTTTGGTTATACAATACAATCAACAGTAGAGTATTTTTATCTTATATGGTTATGTATTATTATAATAATGATTTTTTCTTTGAATCTGCTAAACTCAATGACAGGAAAGGCATTAAGAGCTATACATGACAGTGAAGTTGCCTCATCAACTTTAGGAATCAATATCACTTTTCTTAAGATAAAGGTCTTTGTCCTAAGCGCTGTTTATGCATCTCTTGCAGGAGCTTTATATGGTCATTATGTTACATTTCTCAGCCCAAGTGGATTTTCCCTTTTTTATTCAGTTCTTGTGCTCATGATGGTAGTAATAGGAGGCATCTCAAATATATGGGGAGGAATTGCTGGAGCTATAATTATTACAATGCTGCCTGAGATTCTAAGGGGATTTAAGGAATTTGATATTCTTGTATATGGAATGATTTTAACCCTCTCTCTATTGTTTATGAGAAAAGGTATAGTTCCTCTATTGATTGAAATAATTAGAAAAAGAGCTATAAAGTGATACTTGAGATAATTAATATATCAAAAAATTTTGGTGGTGTTACTGCACTTAAGGATGTTAATTTTTCAGTAAAAAAGGGTGATATTCATGCTCTTATTGGTCCAAACGGTGCTGGAAAAACAACGCTAATGAATATTATAAGCGGAATTGAAAAAATGGACAAAGGAGATATTGTCTTCAAGGGTATTTCAATAAAAGGTAAATCTCCCCATAAAAGGGCAGAAATGGGAATGGCAAGAACTTTTCAGCATCTTGAAGTTTTTGGAAATCTTACAGTAACTGAGAATATAATTGTTGGTATGTATTTAAAAAATCAAAAAGGATTTTTAAGTTCAGGAATTATGCTTAGAGGAATAAATAAGGAAATAATAGATAGAAGCTTATCTATTCTTGAATACATAAATCTTTCCCATAGAAAAGATGAGGTTGCGAAAAATCTTCCTGTAGGAGAACAGAGGTTACTTGAGGTAGGAAGAGCCCTTGCTACAGAGGCAGAGCTAATTCTGCTTGATGAACCTGCTGCAGGACTGAATATGAGAGAAACAAAAAACCTTAGCCATGTTATTCAAAAAATAAGAGATGAAAAGGGAATTACGATACTAATTGTTGATCATGATATGGAACTTGTGATGGGAATAAGTGATATCATAACTGTGCTTAATTTTGGAGAGGTAATAGCAGAAGGTAAGCCTCTTATGATACAAAAAAATCCAGATGTTATCTCAGCCTATCTTGGCGAGGACTAAGAAATGCTTACTATAAAAAATCTTGATGTTTATTATGACAAGCTATACACTTTAAAAAAAATATCACTCCACATAAAAAAGGGAGAAATAATTACTCTAATAGGAAGTAACGGTGCTGGAAAAACAACGCTTTTAAATACCATATCAGGACTTATAAAGCCTGCCTCTGGAAATATTTTATTTGAAGGCAAAGAAATATCTAATGAAACTCCTGAAAAAATTGTAAAGCTCGGTATATCTCAAGTGCCTGAAGGAAGGCTAATTTTTAAAACTCTTACAGTTGAGGAAAATCTTCTCTTAGGTGCTTACTCGCAATACTCATTTGGTAGAAAAAAACACATTATGAAAGATATTGATACAGTTTATAGTCTCTTTGCAAAACTAAAAGAAAGAAGAAAACAGCTTGCTGGTACACTTTCAGGTGGAGAACAGCAGATGCTTGCAATTGGAAGAGCTCTTATGTCAAAACCAAAGTTATTGCTTCTTGACGAGCCAAGCATGGGACTTGCACCGAACATTATAAAGGAAGTTTTTCAACATATTATTGAACTTAAAAAACTCTATGGTTTAACCGTACTTCTTGTTGAACAGAATGCAAAAAGCGCTCTTAAAATAGCAGACAGAGGATATGTTCTTGAGACAGGAAGAGTCATTCTTGAGGGCTCTGCAGAGGATTTACTCCTTAACAGAGATGTGCAGAGAGCCTATCTTGGTAGAGATTTAGATGCAGAGGAAAGAATTTAAAGGAGGTTTCCTATGATATGGGATAAAGAAAAGGAAAGCATACAAAGGGAAGAACTTGCCCAGCTTCAGCTGGAAAGGCTTCAGTCAACAATTCACAGAGTTTATAGAAACGTTCCATTTTATCGTAGAATTTTTGATAAAAACAGTATTGACCCAGACAGTTTTAGCAGCCTTGAAGACATAAACAAAATTCCCTTTACTACAAAAAATGACCTGCGGGAAAACTATCCCTATGGATTATTTGCCGTTCCTTTAAGAGAAGTTGTTAGAATTCATACATCCTCAGGCACAACAGGAATGCCTATTGTAGTGGGTTATACAAAAAATGACCTAAAAATATGGACAGAACTTGTAGCAAGAGTTTTAACATCAAGTGGAATAACAAAGGACGATGTAATTCAGATAGCCTTTAACTACGGTCTTTTCACAGGTGCTTTTGGATTTCATTACGGAGCAGAAAAAATAGGAGCTTCTGTTATTCCTGTTTCAATTGAAAATCCAAAAAAACAGATAAAAATACTTCAGGACTATAAGACTACAGCACTAATTTCAACTCCCTCCTATGCACTACTAATTGCAAATACTTTGATAGAGATGGATATAAATCCTAACTCGCTTTACTTAAGGTTTGGACTTTTTGGAGCAGAACCATGGTCAGAAAGAATGAGGCAGGAGATTGAAGAAAAACTTAAAATTACAGCCTTAGACAACTATGGATTAAGTGAAATAATTGGTCCTGGTGTAGCAGGAGAATGCCTTGAAAAGAAAGGATTACATATTCAAGAAGACCACTTCTTCTATGAAATAATAGACCCTCAAACTCTTGAACCTGTGAAAGAAGGAGAGACAGGAGAACTTGTAATAACAACTTTAACAAAAGAAGCCTTTCCTGTATTGAGGTTCAGAACTGGTGACCTTACAAGATTTATCCCTGGAGAATGCCCCTGTGGAAGAACCTTTAGGAGAATAGACAGAATTATGGGAAGAACTGACGACATGATTATTATAAGAGGTATGAAAATATTCCCATCCCAAATTGAAGCAATTCTTTATGAGATAGAGGGTAGACAACCCAATTATCAGATTGTTCTTGAAAGACAGGCAGGCGTTGACCAGATGACAATACTGCTTGAAATGTCAGAGGATATCTTCTCCGATGTTATGCGAGAACAAACTCAGCTTGTAAATACAATAAAAGACAGAATTGCCTCAGAATTTGGACTATCCATTAATGTAAAACTTGCAGAGAGGCGGTCAATTGAAAAGGTTGGGGAAAAAATAAAACGAGTTATAGATAAAAGGTGAGTTTTTTAGTCAACTTCAAAAATAAAATCCATCTCTACTACAGCATCAAGAGGCAAACTACAAACTCCTACAGCAACTCTACAATGTTTTCCTCTATCTCCAAAAATTTTTACCATAAGCTCAGAGGCAGGATTAAGAACTTTGGG
This sequence comes from Thermodesulfovibrio sp., assembly GCA_026415595.1. GTDB lineage: Bacteria > Nitrospirota > Thermodesulfovibrionia > Thermodesulfovibrionales > Thermodesulfovibrionaceae > Thermodesulfovibrio. The sequence continues at coordinate 3,754 of JAOAGU010000061.1, forward strand.
CTGCTCAATAAATTCTTCTGAAGATGCGACATATCCTGTAATTTTTATACATCTTTTTATTTTATCAAGACTGCCAACATAATCTTTTACAACTGCCAATGCATTAAGGACAGTCTGTATTGCCTCTTCCCCTGCTTCTTGAAGAGATACTTGTTTACCAACCTTGCCTTTTCTCAAAATCTTTCCCTCTCTAAAAGGAAGAATTCCACTTAAAAAAAGAAGATTTCCAACTCTTAAAGCAGGAACATAAACTCCCACTGGTTTTACAGCCTCTGGAATATTAATACCAAGTTGTTTTATTTTTTCGTCAATCATTTTTTTTAATATAACACACAAATAACTTTTTAATACTTAAGATTTAAAACTTTATTTTAAATTGATACCAGATGTAATTATTATAGATTCTTTTACCCTTTTTTTAGGGGTTATTTTAATGTAAGAATGGGTAAATTTTCATGAAAATTTTCAGTTTTTTCAATAAATTCTCAACCATTATTTCTATAACAGGAATCCTATAGGTACATTACTATAGAT
>JAOAGU010000062.1 GCA_026415595.1 Thermodesulfovibrio sp.
GGTAGTGTATTTACAAATAAATATGCGGAAGGCTATCCTGGCAAAAGATATTATGGTGGTTGTGAGGTTTGTGATGAGATTGAGGGTATTGCAATAGAAAGAGCAAAAGAATTATTCGGTGCTGACCATGCAAATGTCCAGCCTATTTCTGGTTCTGCTGCAAATTTAGCTGCTTATTTTTCTATAATTAACCCTGGCGATACAATATTAGCAATGAAATTAGCCCATGGGGGGCATTTGACCCATGGAGCACCAGTTAGTGTAACTGGCAAGATTTTTAATGTTGTAAGCTACGGAGTTAGAAAAGAAGATGGTTTAATAGATTATGATGAAGTAGAAGCATTAGCAAAAAAACATAAACCAAAGCTGATTGTTGCTGGTGCTAGTTCATATTCAAGGATTATTGATTTTAAAAGGTTTAGAGAAATTGCTGATAAAGTGGGTGCTTATTTTATGGTGGATATGGCTCATATAGCGGGGCTTGTTGCAGCAGGTGTCCATCCATCACCTGTCCCATATGCTGATATTATTACAAGTACAACCCATAAAACTTTAAGAGGTCCCAGAGGTGGATTTATACTTTGTAAAGAAGAGTTTAAAGAAAGAGTTGATAAAGCTGTTTTTCCTGGGCTACAGGGTGGACCACTTATGCATACTATAGTTGCTAAAGCAGTTGCTTTTAAAGAAGCTATGAGTGAGGATTTTAGAATATATCAAAGACAGGTTGTTAATAATGCCTATGCTATGGTAGAGGTATTTAAAAAGGAAGGTTTTAAAGTTGTTTCTGGTGGAACAGATAATCATATGTTCTTGCTTGATTTATCACAATTGGAAATAACTGGCAAAGATGTAGAATCACTTCTTGAATCAATAAATATTGTTGTTAATAAAAATGCAATTCCCTTTGATGAAAAACCTCCAACACAAACATCGGGCATAAGAATTGGAACCCCCTTTATGACAAGCAGGGGTATGAAAGAAATAGAAGCAATAGAAATTGCTACTATTATCTCAGAAGCCATAAAAAATTATAAGATAACCGAGAAATTAAATAATTTAAAAGATCGTATAATAAAGATATGTGACAAATTTCCTGTTTATGGGGAATCGTTTAGGTGTTAAGGCCTTCCTGGGACGAGTATTTTTTAGAAATAGCAAAGATCGTTGCTAAAAGGTCAACCTGTTTAAGAAGACACGTAGGTGCAATTCTTGTAAAGGATAAAAGGATCCTTGCAACAGGATATAACGGTGCACCATCGAATATAAGACATTGTCTCGATGTTGGTTGCATAAGAGAAAGAAAGAATATCCCATCAGGTGAAAGGCATGAACTGTGCAGGGGGATTCATGCTGAGCAGAATCTCATTATTCAAGCTGCCTATCATGGAGTGCCAATATCTAATTCAATCCTTTATTGTACAAATTTTCCCTGCTCAATCTGTGCAAAGATGATAATAAATGCTGGTATTGAGAGAATTGTTTATCTTGATGGGTATCCTGATAGTCTTTCAGAAGAATTAATCAAAGAAGCCAATATACAGGTAGAAAAGAAATGAAATGCCCCTTTTGTGGATTTGAAGAGGACAGGGTGCTTGATTCCCGTTCTAGTAGGGACAAGACAGAGATAAGAAGAAGAAGGCAATGTATAAACTGTGGTAGAAGATTCACTACCAGAGAGACTATTGTTTTGAGCTTTCCAGCGGTAATCAAGAAGAGTGGTGCAAGAGAGCCTTTTGATTCAGAAAAAATTAGAAATGGGATTAAAAAAGCCTGTGAGAAAAGGCCTATTGGAATGGAACAGATAAACGATATGGTAAAAAGGATTGAACAATATTGTATAGAGTATGGAGAAAATGAAATTCCTTCCTCAGTTATTGGGGAGTTTGTAATGGAAGAGCTAAAAAATATCGATCATGTTGCGTATGTTAGATTTGCTTCAGTATATAAGGAGTTTAAAGATCCCTCACAATTCATGGAAGCTTTAAAACAGCTTAGAAACCACAAAAATAAGAAATGAAACAATCTCATGAATATTATATGAATCTTGCCTATCGACTTGCCTTGAAAGGGATGGGACTTGTCTCGCCAAATCCCTGTGTGGGTGCAGTAGTTGTTGATAAAAGAGGGAACATAATTTCAAAGGGATATCATAAATATTTTGGTGGTCCCCATGCAGAGGTAGAAGCTTTATTGGGATTAAATAAAAAGGACATAAAAGATTCGACACTATATGTAACTTTAGAACCCTGCAACCACTATGGTAAAACACCACCTTGTACTGAATTGATAATCAAAAAGGGAATAAAGAAGGTAGTTGTAGGCATAGAGGACAAAAATCCCTTAGTAGAAGGCAAAGGAATTAAAAGATTAAAAGAAGCTGGTATTGAAGTAATTGTTGGTGTAATTAGAGAAAAACTTAGCATTCTATACAAGCCATTTTTTAAATACATTAATACTGGATTACCCTTTGTTACACTTAAAGTAGCACAGAGTTTGGATGGAAAAAATTCCGTTAGAGAGGGTAATAGGTATTTAGTATCAGAAAAAACATTAAAGTATGTTCATAGGCTTAGGTTTCATTCTGATGCTATTATGGTTGGCATAAATACAATTTTAGATGATAATCCAAGGCTTGATATTAGATATGGGAAGAAAAAACCTCTTATTAAGGTAATACTTGATACTCATGGCAGGATCCCTGAAGATGCCAATGTTTATAATACTTCTGGAAAAGTTATTATTTATACCGCAAATAGAAAGAAGGTCATTAAACATGAAAATGAAGAAATTGTATATGTGGGAAAAGAGGGAAAACATTGTAATTTAAAGGAAGTTTTAACTGATTTAGGAAAAAGAGGTATACAAAATTTGTTAGTAGAGGGTGGGGGTAAATTGTCTTACGAACTATTAAAGAGCAATCTGGTTGATAGATTGGTTCTTCTTTTGACTCCCTATATAATTGGGGGCAAAGATTATTTATCTTTTAGTGGTGATGGTTTTAATAGTTTGAAAGAGTCAATCTACCTTAATAATTATAATATTAAAAGAGTTGGAAGAGATATACTCTTAACTTCAGATTTACTTTAAACTTGTTTTTTATAGCATTTACAATTTAATATAGTTATATGTTTACTGGGATAATAGAAGAAAGAGGGATAATCGCTGATATTGCTTTTTCAAGCACTTCAGCTAAGATAAAAGTAATTTGCAAGATTGTAAAAGAGGATGTAAAGATTGGTGATAGTATTGCGGTTAATGGTATTTGTCTTACAGTAACAGATCTGGCAAAGGATGCTTTTTTTGCTGACATATCTGAAGAGACATTGAAGATTTCAACTGCTAAACACTTCAAAAGGGGATTAATAGTCAATCTTGAAAGAGCAGTAAGATTAAATGATAGATTATCTGGACATATTGTGACAGGCCACGTAGATACATGTGGAGATGTTATTCTTAAAAGAGAAAATAAGGATTTTTGTGTTTTTACTGTCAGTATAGAAGATAAAAAAATGCTTAAATATGTTATACAAAAAGGCTCAATTGCCATAGATGGTATAAGTCTAACAATCAACGAAATAGTGGATAATAATATAAGATTAAACATAATTCCCCATACTTTAAAAAATACGAATCTTGAGTTTTTAAAGGTAGGAGATAAAGTTAATTTGGAATTTGATATAATAGGAAAATATATTGAAAGGCTTTTAGAATTTAAAAATCAGGAAAGGGGTATTACAGAAGATCTATTAATTAGGTCTGGTTTTATGGGAGGAATTTTAAAATGATTAGGGAAAAGATTGGAAAAATATTAGACCACTTTAGAGAAGGTGGGATGATAATACTTGTTGATGATGAGGATAGGGAAAATGAAGGAGATTTAGCGGTCGCAGCGGAAAAAGTTACCCCTGAAATAATCAATTTTATGGCTACACATGGCAGGGGTCTTATATGTCTTGCCCTTGATGAGAGCATAGTTAAACAGTTAGATTTACCTATGATGGTCACGAGAAACACCTCTCGTTTTGGTACTGCTTTTACAGTTTCCATAGAAGCAAAGAAAGGGGTAACAACTGGTATATCTGCCCATGACAGGGCAACAACAATTTTAACAGCAGTTAACCCCAATGCAACACCAGACGATATTGTGACTCCTGGGCATGTTTTTCCTTTAAAAGCAAGAAAGGGAGGTGTATTAGTTAGAGCGGGACAGACCGAAGGTTCTGTAG
>JAOAGU010000063.1 GCA_026415595.1 Thermodesulfovibrio sp.
GTGAATTGAGATTAAACTGCATCCCTGCAAGTGAGTAAATTTTTTCCTTTATTTTATCAATCTCTAAGGAAATCTGTTTTGTAAGACCTTCAAGCCTATTTGTATTTACTTTAATGCCCACTAACTCCATCTGGGTAAGGACTTCTATAAGTGGCATTTCAATATTAAAATACACATTCTCAAGTTCCTTTTCTCTTAACTCTGAACTAATCTTTTCATAAAGTTCAAACATGAATTTTACAGTATAATCTATACTGAAAGAATCATCATAAATCCTTCCAAGATATTCAAGAACGAGGTCTTTAAATTCATACTTGCCTTTATTCGGATTGATAAGATATGCAGAAATGATTAAATCAAAATAGGGAGGAGCTATTTTTAAATTTAAGGAGTTAAGTTTTTTAATCAAATCTTTTGCATTAAAAACAATTTTCAACGCCCCTGAATTTAAAACATTTATTAATTGGCTATCGTGAGAGTTTAGTGCATATAAAGTTTCATTAGTGGCTACTATAAAATCATTGTCTCTATAAAGTATTGCAAACTGAGTATTTTTATTTATATCTTCAATAAATTTCCCCTTGTCAGTCTGATGAAATAGAGATTTTTCCTCTCTAATTTCTGTTTTTTGTGTGGATAAAATCTCTTTTAATAAAGAGCTAAATTCTAATTCATGAAAAAGCTCAGCAAGTTTATTATTGTCAGGATTTTTGATTTTCAGTTCTTCTATATTTAAACTAACAGGCACATCAGTTTCCAATGTTACAAGTTCTTTACTAAGCTTTAAGGAATCAATATTCATCTTGATTAGTTCAGCTAATCTCGTGGGCTTTATTATCTGAAGATGTTTTAAAATCTCCTCTACAGAGCCATATCTTTTTAAAAGCTCAGAGGCAGACTTTTCTCCTATGCCTTTTACTCCGGGAATATTGTCAATGCTGTCACCAACCAATGCCATGAAATCAACAAATTTTTCAGGAGGTATGCCATATTTCTTTAAAACAAAATCTCTGTCAATGATTAAATCTTTAAAGGGATCGTAAAGTTTAATACCATCTGATACAAGCTGAAGCATGTCTTTGTCAAGTGTTACAATATAACAAGCTTCAGGCTTAAGACTAATGGCTAAAGTAGCAATTATATCATCTGCCTCATAACCTGGTATTTCTGTTCTCTTTATCCCAAAGGCGTCTATAATTTCCTTTATATATTCAAGTTGAAGGGGTAAATCCTCTGGTGTCTCAGGTCTTGTTATCTTGTAATTCTCATATACTTCGTGCCTCTTTGTCCTATGGGGGCTGTCAAAGGCAATAAGCATATATTGAACATTTTTTTCCTTAATAAGTTTAAGAAGCATTTTTGTAAAACCATATATGGCATTCGTTGGTATTCCCTTTGATGTACTCAATCCATTTATTGCATGATAGGCTCTGTAAACAAAACAACTACCATCAAGAAGATAAACTTCACTCATATCTTAATGCCTCAATAGGATTCAGCATGGAAGCTTTATAGGCAGGGTAAAAACCGAAAAAAATTCCTACAAAAGCTGAAAAACCAAAGGCAATTAGAGCTGAAAATACAGAAATGCTTATAGGCCATTGCATTAATGAGGAAACAACCAGAGAGGAGGCAATTCCTAAGAAAAGACCGAATATGCCTCCTATTGTTGTGAGAAAAAGAGACTCTATGAGAAATTGCATTCTTATATCTTTTGGTTTTGCTCCCACTGCCATTCTAATACCTATTTCTCTTGTTCTTTCGGTAACAGAGACAAGCATTATATTCATAATTCCTATTCCACCTACAATCAGTGAGACTGATGCAATTGCTCCGAGAAGTATGGACATTGTTCTTGTTGATTCCTCTGCAGCCTTAAGCATCTGGGTCAAATCCATAACTGTAAAATCGTCTTCCTGATTTGGTCCGATTCTGTGCCTCTGTCTTAGAAGTGTTTTAATTTGCTCCGTTGCCTGAGTTATGAGTTCAAGAGTAGCTGCTTTTGCATAGATAAGTCTTACTCTTCCAGGAAGTACATGACCAAAAAGAGTTCTTTGGGCTGTTGAAATAGGAACATAAATTATATCATCCTGGTCTTGACCGGTAAAAGTCTGCCCCTTCTTATCTAAAACACCTATAACTTCAAATGGTATCTTTTTTATTCTTATCAGTTTACCTATGGGATCAAGATCGCCAAAGAGTTTTTCAGCAACAGTCTGTCCTATTACTGCAACCTTTGTTCCACTTCTTACATCCTGTTCTGTTATAAATCTTCCCGATACTACCTCCCACTCCCGAACAATAACCATCTCAGGTGTAGTTCCCATGACTGCTGTTGACCAGTTTTGATTACCAAATATAGTCTGTGCTGTGCCTGAAATTACAGGAGCAACCGAGACAACTGCAGGACATTCCTTTACTATTGCCTCTGCATCAGACATTGTAAGAGTCTGAAGTGTCCCGTGTCCCATTCTAATGCCACCTTGGGTTGTTGCACCGGGAAGTATTAATATAAGATTACTACCTATACTGGCAATCTGCTGGGATATTTTATTACTGGCACCTGTTCCTACTGCAACCATTGTTACAACAGCACCAACACCTATAATTATGCCCAGTATGGCAAGAAAAGTTCTCATCTTGTTTGCTATAAGAGACCTTAAAGCAATATTTATTATAGAAGATACGAATATCATGATTTTTCCTCCTGTGCACACACCATTGAATCACAAACAATTCTTCCATCAAGAAATCTTATTTGTCTTTTCCCTAAAGCAGCAATATCAGGCTCATGGGTAACAATAATTGTTGTAAGTCCCTGTTCATCATTTAGTATTTTAAGTATTTCCATTATTTCCATGCTTGACTTAGAATCAAGATTTCCTGTAGGCTCATCGGCAAGTATAATTGAAGGATTGTTAACAAGGGCTCGGGCGATAGCAACTCTCTGCTGCTGTCCACCACTTAGCTGTCTTGGATAGTGATTTACTCTATCTCCCAAGCCAACCTTTGATAACACATTTTTTGCCCGCTCCTTCCTTTCCTTTGTCTCTACTCCTGAATAAATAAGCGGTAATTCAACATTTTCTAAGGCTGTTGCCCTTGGAAGAAGATTAAATTGCTGAAAAACAAAACCTATTTTTTTATTTCTAATCTCTGCTAATTCGTCTGCCCCGAAAGTGGAAACATCTACACCATCAAAAAAATATTTTCCATAAGTGGGTGTGTCAAGGCATCCAATAATATTCATAAAAGTTGACTTACCTGAACCAGAAGGTCCCATGATGCAAACAAACTCTCCCTTTTCAATTTCTACAGAAATATTATCAAGCACTTTAAGTTCATGCTCACCGAATCTGTAAATTTTAGTAACATTTTCAACCTTTATGAGTGCCATAGTTAAAATCTTACAGGAGCCCGAGGCGTTGCCTGAGTAGTGCCTTTTTTCTGAGTTCCGATATCAATTATTACTTCCTCTCCTTCTTTTAAATCTCCCTCAATTAATTCTGCCCATTCACCATCACTTATTCCTGTTTTTATGTTAACTCTTACAGGTTTTCCATTGCGAATCACCCAAACACCCTGCTGTCTTGAAGGCGGGCTATCAGGCATTTTAAACCTTAATGCAGCATTGGGAATTTTTATCACTCCCTTTTTGCTTTCCACAACGAAGGTAACATTAGCTGTCATACCTGGTTTTAACAGTAGATGAGAATTATCAACTGATATTACCACATTATAGGTCACTACATTCTGTGTTACTGTAGGCGAAAGTCTTATTTGAGAGACTGTTCCTTGAAATTTTCTATCTGGGTAAGCATCAACAGTAAAACTTGTCTCCATACCTTTTTTTATTTTTGAAATATCTGCCTCATCCACATTTGTGTCAACCTGCATTTTAGTGAGGTCTGGTGCTATGGTGAAAAGAGTTGGTGTCTGAAAGCTTGCTGCAACAGTTTGTCCGACTTCAACATTTTTAGCTATAACTACGCCTGTAACTGGAGAGACTATCTTTGTGTAGCCTAAATTGGTTCTTGCTTGCCTTAATCCTGCCTCTGCTTTCTTAACCTGTGCAAGAGCGATTTCATATTGTGCCCTTGATGTACTGTAAGCAGTCTCTGCA
>JAOAGU010000064.1 GCA_026415595.1 Thermodesulfovibrio sp.
TGGTTGAAGCCACCCCTTCTTTTACCATCTTCCCCATGCACAGTAGTAGTCAAATTGGTCATCGTAAATCCGTAGTCTCTTTTTAATCACGAAGATTTTATGTAAAAGCAGGCCAAATACAAAACCGCCCACATGTGCCCACCATGCAACACCACCTACATCTCTTGGAGTAAGTAGAGAGCCAAGTCCTGAGAAAAGCTGAATGAAAAACCACATTAATATATAAAAAATCGCAGGCAAGGCAAAAAAGAAAGGGAAAAATAAAATGGGAAACAGAGTTATAACTTTAGCCCGAGGAAACATTATCATGTAGGCACCTAAAACTCCTGATATGGCACCAGAGGCACCAACCGTTGGAATAGTTGAGGCAGGATTAATTAAACAGTGAATCCATCCAGCACCAAAGCCGCAGAGTAAATAGAATATCAAAAATCTAAAAGAGCCCATTTTGTCCTCCACATTATCAGCAAAAATCCACATGATCCACATATTGCTTATAAGATGAAACCATCCTCCATGAAGAAACATGCTCGTTAAAAAAGGAAGATAGTAAAGGGGATCAAGAGGGAGGCTCTCTATGAGCATATATCGTGCAGGCACTATTCCAAATATCTGAAAAATATAATCAAGGTCTTCTCTACTGAACATGAGCTCAAAGATAAATATCAAGCAGTTCAAGGCTATAATAAGCCATGTCATATAAGGTGTATATCTTCTCGGAAGGCAGTCTCTTAAGGGTATCAATTTTTTTCACTCCTTTTAATTGAGATAGCTTTAAATATAGTAGGAAGGATGGATACTACAATAATTCCAAGTATGAATATAGAGAAATTCTTTTTTACAAAGGGTAGATTTCCAAAAAAATAGCCAGTTGCAATAAAAGAAGCGTTCCATAGAATACTACTAAAAATGTTGTATGCTTGAAACTTAGGATACCTCATTCTGCCTATTCCTGCTACAAAGGGTGCAAAAGTTCTTAATATGGGGAGAAATCTCGCAATTATTATTGTTTTAGCACCGTGTTTTTCATAAAAAGCAGCTGTGGTCTGAAGATGTTTTTTATTGAAAAAGCGAGAATTTTCCTTTGAAAAAACCTTTGGTCCTACATATTTTCCGATATGATAGTTTAATGTATTACCAAGTGTGGCAGCTATGCTTAAAATTATAAAGGAGCTCCAGGGACATATAAATTCTCTTGAAGATAACGCACCTACTGCAAAAAGCAGGGAGTCGCCTGGTAAAAAAGGTGTAACTACAAATCCGGTTTCAGAGAAAACAATAAGAAATAAAACCACATAAATCCATTTGCCAATCTGAGAAAAAAGAGTTTCAAGATAAATATCAATGTGCAGAATAATATCAATTATCTCAGACATGACCAGTTATAAAAAAATCCATTAGTTTAAAGCCATTTTCTATTTTTATGTCTGGATACTGTATGATTTCCTCTGAAAATTTTCTGTATCTTTTTTCAGTCTTTTGACTATCATAAATGACAAAAGGCACAGGGTCAGTAGTATGGGTTTTTACCTTAATTGGAGTTGGATGATCAGGTAAAAGAAGAATTTTAAAGTCTCTAAATCTCTTGGGTGCTTCAGCAAGTATCTTGCCCACTACGATTTTATCAATGTCTTCAAGAGCTTTTATTTTTAGTTTGTAATCTCCCTGATGTCCTGCTTCATCGGGTGCTTCAATATGAATATAAACAAAATCAACTCTCTCAAGAGCATTTAAGGCATACTCAGCCTTTCCTTCATAATTCGTATCAATCCAGCCTGTAGCACCAGGTACATTTATTATATGAAATCCAGCCAGAATTCCCAACCCCTTAGTAAGGTCTACAGCTGATATTAGAGCTCCATTTAGTTTATATTTTTCCTGATAAGTAGGTAAGCTTGGAGTGCGTCCCTGTCCCCAAAGCCAGATGCTGTTTGCAGGTTTTTTGCCTTCAGAAACTCTCTTTTTATTGACAGGATGCTCTTTTAGTATTTCTATTGATTTAAATATGAGTTCTTTTAGGAAATTGGCATTCTTCCCGATAGGAAGATATCTCATTATTTCTTTGCCTGTGATATCATGAGGTGGTGTGCATTCTACATCTTCGGTGCCATCTTTCCACACCATGATATGTCTGTAGCTTACACCAGAATAAAACCTTAATGTTTCATTACCAAGTTTTTTATCAATCTCTTCTATGAGAGTTTTTGCTTCCCCGGATGTAATATGCCCTGCCGAGTAGTCTTCCATAAAAATCTGATTTTTATCTGAAAATTTAAGGGTTACCAAATTGCATCTGTAGGCAATATCATTTTTAGAAAGGGTAAGCCCGATACTTATAGCCTCCAAAGGTGCTCTGCCAGTGTAGTAAGCTCTTGGGTCATAGCCAAGAATGCTAAGGTTAGCCACATCACTTCCTGGAGGAAAGCCGTGAGGGATGTTTCTTACAGACCCTGCTATACCGTTTGAAGCGAGAAAATCCATATTAGGTGTATGGGCGATTTGTAGAGGTGTTTTGCCATTAAGTTCCTCAAGTGGATAATCAGCTGCACCATCTGGAATGATTACAATATATTTCATAGAATTTTCTCCACGAAGGCTTTAACACTGTCTAAATCAGGAGGTAATTTATAGGGTTCAGCAACAACTTTGAAGACAATATCAGGGTCTTTTAAGCCATTACCTGTAAGTGTGCATACAACAGTACTTCCATTTTTAAAATATCCTTGTCTGTAAAGTTTTATTACACCAGCTACTGATGCTGCAGAAGCAGGTTCACAGAATATTCCCTCAAAGGAAGCTATTATTTTTTGAGCTTGAAGGATTTCTTCATCGGTAACTATGTCTATGGTTCCACCGGATTCGTCTCTTGCCTGTACAGCTGTTTTCCAGCTTGCTGGATTACCAATTCTTATGGCTGTTGCTACTGTTTCTGGTTTTTCAACAGGATGTCCGAGCACAATGGGTGCTGCTCCTGCTGCTTGAAAGCCAAGCATCCTTGGGAGACTGTTTATTTTACCCTTTTCTTTATATTCTTTGTAGCCTTTCCAGTAAGCTGATATATTTCCTGCGTTTCCAACAGGAAGTGCGTGGTAATGAGGGACATCACCAAGCTGGTCACAAACCTCAAAGGCTGCTGATTTCTGTCCTTCAATTCTATATGGATTAATTGAATTAACAAGAGTAATGGGATATTCATTAACTATGGCTCTAACAATGTTTAATGCTTGATCAAAGTTTCCCTTTATTTGAATAATCTCAGCACCATGAATCATTGCTTGAACAAGTTTTCCAGTTGCAATTTTTCCTTCTGGAATAAGAACTATTGCCTTGATTCCTGCTCTTGCTGCATAGGCAGAAGCAGAGGCTGAAGTGTTTCCAGTGGAGGCGCAGATTACTGCTTTTGAGCCTTCTTCTACTGCCTTTGAAATTGCCAATGTCATCCCTCTGTCTTTAAAAGAACCTGTAGGGTTTGCTCCATCAAACTTAAGGTAAAGTTCAAGGTCAATATTGAGATTTTTTGTTAGGTTATTTACCTTTACAAGAGGTGTATTTCCCTCTAAAAGAGTTACTATAGGAGTTTTTTCATTTACAGGAAAAAACTCAAAATACTCCCTTATTATTCCTTTCCATGGTGATTTTGCATTCATGGCTATTCAATAATATCTCCTTCTATTAATTCAACAACAACTCCCTGCTGTCTGAGGGAGTTAATTCCTTGTTCAAGATTTTCTTCTAAGCCTTCAAGCTCAAGTATCATCTCTCCAAAAGTGTCTGTTACTCTTGCCCTGCGAATATTGGGCATAATGTCATATTTTTTTGCCATTCTAAAGAGCACAGGCTCTTTTATTAATTCCTGTGGAAATGTAAGTCTAGCTCTTAATTTTTTTATCTCAGACATAAAGTCCTCCTTTAGAGTCTGCCTACTGCTATTGCAGGAATGATTGAAAC
>JAOAGU010000065.1:0-269 GCA_026415595.1 Thermodesulfovibrio sp.
ATGTGGTCTTAATCCACATGCTGGCGAAGATGGACTTATGGGAAGAGAGGAGATTGAAGAAATTATTCCTGCAGTGAAAGAGGCAAAAGCATTAGGAATAAACACATCAGGGCCCTACCCTGCTGACTCGCTCTTTTGGAGAGCATATAATGGTGAATTTGATATGGTCGTTGCCATGTATCATGATCAAGCGCTCGCACCTTTTAAACTTCTTGCTTTTGATAAAGGAGTTAATTTCACAGTAGGACTTCCCTTTATAAGAACATCTC
>JAOAGU010000065.1:279-3821 GCA_026415595.1 Thermodesulfovibrio sp.
GCTTATGATATAGCATGGAAGGGCAAAGCAAATCCCAGTAGCCTCATTGAGGCTATAAAACTTGCTGTAAGGATGGTGAATGAATGAAACTTTTCACACCTTTTGAGCTCAAAACAATAAAAATGCCTAACAGAATTGTCCGCTCTGCCACATATGAAAAAATGGCAGATGAAGACGGTTTTGTCACTGATAGATTAATAAATCTTTATGTGACTTTAGCAAAAGGCGGAGTAGGACTAATAATTACTGGAAATGTTTTGGTTCATATATCTGGTAGAAGTGCACCTAAAATTCTTTGCATTCACAATGATTTTTATATTGAAGGGTTAAAAAAACTTACTCAGTCTGTCCATGCAGAAGGTGGTAAAATTGTAATTCAGCTAAGTCATGGCGGAAGGCAGTGTGCCCCTCTCTTTTTACATGGTGCTAAACCAGTTGCACCATCGGCAGTTTATGAACCTGTATATAAAGTTATGCCAAGAGAATTAACGCATGAAGAAATATGGGAAATTATAGAATCTTTCGGTAAAGCTGCAAGAAGGGCAAAGGAAGCAGGATTTGATGGTGTTCAAATTCATGGAGCCCATGGATATCTAATAAATCAATTCTTATCTCCCTATACAAATAGAAGAAATGACTATTGGGGAGGAGATGAAGAAAGAAGGTTTCACTTTCTTGAAGAAGTTTATCAAAGCATTAGAGACAATGTAGGATATGATTATCCAGTAATGATTAAGTTAAATGCCTGTGATTTTATTAAAGGAGGGCTTACTCTTGAAGAAAGTTTAAGAATTGCAAAACGACTTGAAAATCTTGGAATAGATGCAATTGAGGTTAGTGGTGGTATAGTTGAGTCTAAGCCTGAGGAAAGGCCAGTAAGAGTAAAAATAGATTCAAAGGAAAAGGAAGCTTATTTCAGAGAATTTTCAAGAGAGTTCAAAAGATCGCTTAAGGTTCCCATAATTCTTGTAGGAGGAATTCGTTCTCGTTCAACAGCAGAGGAGATTTTAGAGAAAAATGAGGCTGATTTAATATCTCTTTCCAGACCTTTAATTCGTGAGCCTGATTTACCAAAAAAATGGCTAAAAGGCAAAGATATTGTTGATTGCATATATTGTAATGGTTGTATGAAATTTATGAAACTGGAATACGTAAGATGCACTCAACTTGAAAAAAAGAAATGAATTACTATAAGTTAGTTTGATAAACATTGAAGGAGGTTAATTTTGGAACTTCATAAATTAACACTTGCAGAAATTTCAAAGATGATTGACAAAGAAGAAGTTAGACCCCATGAAGTAATAATTGATGTTTACAAGAGAGTTCAGGCAGTAGAGTCAAAAGTAAGAGCTTACATTACATTGACTACAGACAAAGCCTATGAAATGGCAAAAAATGCTGAAAATACTATTTTTTCAGGGAAAAAAAGTTTACTTACAGGTATACCCATTGCTGTAAAAGACAACATTTGCACAAAAGGGATATTAACGACGTGTGCTTCAAAAATTCTTTATAATTTCTATCCACCCTATGAAAGCACTGTTACATCAAGACTTCTGTCACAAAAATACATCCTTACTGGAAAAACAAATATGGATGAATTTGCAATGGGTTCATCAACGGAAAATTCTGGTTTTCATATAACGAGAAATCCTTGGGATTTAGATAGAGTTCCTGGCGGAAGTTCTGGTGGTAGCGCTGCAGCAGTAGCAGCTGATGAATGCATAGCAGCCTTAGGCTCTGACACAGGAGGCTCCATAAGGCAACCAGCGTCTTTTTGTGGTGTAGTTGGTTTAAAACCAACCTATGGAAGAGTATCCAGATTTGGACTTGTTGCTTTTGCATCATCTCTTGATCAAATAGGACCAATAACAAAATGCGTTACTGACTCTGCATTGCTCATGAATGTTATAGCTGGTCATGACCCAATGGATTCTACTTCTGCTCCCATAGAGGCTACAGATTTTACAGAATATCTTGGGCAGGATATAAAGGATTATAAAATCGGTATTCCAAAGGAATATTTTATTGAAGGTATGGACAAGGAAGTAGAGGAAAGAATTAATGAAGCAATAAAACAATTAGAATCCCTTGGTTGCATTCCTGTAGAAATTTCATTGCCCCATACAGAGTATGCCATCGCGACATACTATATAGTTGCTACCTCAGAAGCATCTTCTAATCTTGCAAGATACGATGGAGTAAAATATGGATTAAGAGCAAGAGGACAAGACCTTCTTGATATGTATATGAAAACTCGTTCTGAAGGTTTTGGTGCTGAAGTAAAAAGAAGAATAATGCTTGGAACCTACTCTCTTTCAGCAGGATATTATGATGCCTACTATAAGAAAGCATTACAAGTAAGAACATTGATTAAGCAAGACTTTGAAAAGGCTTTTCAAGAGGTGGATTTCATAATTACACCCACAGCACCTTCACCAGCATTTAAAATTGGTGAGAAAGTAGATGACCCTCTTCAGATGTATCTTTCTGATATTTTTACAATTTCAGTGAATCTTGCTGGAGTGCCAGCTATATCTATTCCGTGTGGATTTAGTACTCAAGGATTACCTATTGGTTTACAGATAATTGGAAAGCCCTTTGATGAGGCAAGCATACTACAGTTAGCCTTTGCCTATGAACAGTCTACACTATGGCACAAAATGAAACCAAATTTATAAAGGAGAAAATATGCAATATGAAGCAGTAATTGGCTTGGAGGTACATGCACAGCTATTAACAGAAAGTAAAATATTCTGTAGCTGTTCAACGCAATTTGGTTCAGACCCGAACACCCAGGTTTGCCCTGTTTGTCTTGGGATGCCGGGAGTTCTTCCAGTTTTAAATAAAAAGGCTGTGGAATATACAATAAAAACAGGGTTAGCAATGAACTGCAGAATCTCTCCCTATAGCAGATTTGCAAGGAAAAACTACTTTTATCCTGACCTTCCAAAGGGTTATCAAATAAGTCAGTATGAACTACCTTTATGCGAGGATGGCTATCTTGAAATAATTGTTGATGGCAATAGAAGAAAGATTAGAATAAAACGAATTCATCTTGAAGAAGATGCAGGTAAAAACATACACGATCCATCAGGATACAGTTTTGTTGATTTCAACAGAACAGGAGTGCCTCTGATGGAAATTGTTTCTGAACCAGATGTCAGGTCACCAAAAGAAGCTGCTTTGTATATGAAGAAATTAAGAGCTATTTTAAGATACTTAGGTGTCTGCGATGGGAATCTTGAACAGGGTTCTTTACGCTGTGATGCAAATGTCTCTGTAAGACCTGTAGGTTCTCAGGAATTGGGAGTTAAAACGGAGATTAAAAACATAAATTCCTTTAGATTTGTTGAAAAAGCCCTTGAGTATGAAATTAAAAGACAAATAAAACTAATAAATAACGGTGAAAAAATAGTTCAGGAAACAAGGCTATGGGATTCAACCACAGGAACAACCCAGTCCATGCGTTCTAAAGAAGAAGCCCACGATTACAGATACTTTCCTGAGCCAGACCTTGTGCCTGTTGCTATTTCAGAAGA
>JAOAGU010000066.1 GCA_026415595.1 Thermodesulfovibrio sp.
AAGCAACACAGCATCATCAACTCCCATTGATATGGCTTCTCTTAGCACTTCCTCTGCCTGAGGCGGTCCCATTGTTATTACTGTAACCTTACCACCTATTCTTTCTCTGAGCTGAAGACCTGCCTCAACAGCATGAAGATCATAGGGATTCATAATACTTGGTACGCCTTCTCTTATAAGAGTATTTGTTTTTGGATCAATTCTAACCTCTGTCACATCAGGAACTTGTTTTACACAAACGATAATGTTCATTTTTTTCCTCCAGAAAGGTTAAAAATCAAAAGTTAATTATACCTTAATTTTTAAAATGCTATCAAATTAACTAAAAATTTGCTTTTAGGGCTCTATTTTGTTGAACAGCTTTGAAATGTCCCAAAATATGAAGTATTTCTTCTAAGTAAAATCAAAAGGCAAAATCTCTACAGAGTGACATCCAACAGGCTCTTTTGTAGACCATTTCAGATTCTGTGAGTAAAATAAAAAATTTAATATCCTATGCTATAATACTTTTCATGGGTAGTAAAAGGGGATACTTTGGAGAGTATGGAGGACGCTTTGTCCCTGAAACCCTTATGCCAGCATTGGAAGAGCTTGAAAGAGCTTTTTTAAAAGCTAAAAATGACAGAAATTTCATTGCAGAGTTTGAATCTCTCCTTAAAGAGTATGTTGGCCGACCTACGCCTCTTTATTTTGCAAAAAGATTTACTGAATATCTTGGTGGCGCAAAGATATATTTAAAAAGAGAAGACCTTGCACACACTGGAGCACATAAAATTAACAATGCACTTGGGCAGGCGCTGCTTGCAAAAAAGTTAATGAAAAAAGAAAGAATAATCGCAGAGACAGGTGCTGGTCAACACGGCGTTGCCACTGCAACAGGTGCAGCACTTACTGGACTTAAATGTGATATATACATGGGAACTGAGGATATTCGTAGACAGAATCTTAATGTTTTTAGAATGAATCTTTTGGGAGCTCGTGTTTTACCTGTTGACACAGGCTCAAAAACATTAAAAGATGCCATAAATGAAGCTTTAAGAGACTGGACTACCAATGTGAGAACCACCCATTATGTTCTTGGAACAGTTTTTGGCCCCCATCCATATCCAATGCTTGTAAGATTTTTTCAAAGTATCATAGGCAGAGAAGCGAGAAAACAAATACTTAAAAAGGAAGGTAGATTACCATCCCTTCTGATAGCCTGTGTTGGTGGAGGAAGTAATTCAATTGGACTGTTTAGTGGTTTCCTTAGGGATAAAGAAGTTAAGATGATAGGTGTTGAAGCTGGTGGTAAAGGTATTGAAAGCGGACTACATGCAGCAAGATTTGCTGGTGGTGCAAAGGGAATTTTTCAGGGATGCTTGAGCTACGTGCTTGAGGATGAAGATGGAAATATTCTTCAAACACACTCAGTCTCTGCAGGACTTGATTATGCCTCTGTAGGACCTGAACATGCCTATTTAAAAGACACAGGAAGGGTTCAATATACCTATGCTACCGATGATGAGGCACTTAAGGCATTTGAACTTTTGAGCAACTTTGAAGGAATTATTCCTGCTCTTGAATCAGCCCATGCAGTAGCTGAAGCAATAAAAATAGCACCTAAAATGTCAAAGGACGCAATTATAATTATAAACCTCTCAGGAAGAGGGGACAAAGATGTACAGGAGGTAGCAAGAATAAAAGGAGAGGATTCTTCGCTTCGCTCAGAATGAGAATGGAAATATTCAGAATTACTTTTTGTCACCCTGACCCTGAGCGTAAGCGAAGGGGGAGGTTTCCTATTCAATGGGAAATAAATGCTTCGGACTCTGAAAGTTTACAATGACCAAAGTGAAGTTATTCTTCGGAGTAACAGCAAGAAAAATTCTGGGTTTGGATAGGAATTGATATGAATATCAGGATCGGCGGAAAAATTTTTAAGCAATAAAAAAAGATAAAAAATAAGAAAGATGACTAAAAAAGGTTTTACAGTTAGAAAAAAACTTGAACAGATAAAAAAGAACGGAAGAAAAGCCTTTATTCCTTACATCATGGCAGGAGACCCAAATCTTGAAGAGACTGCTAAAAGACTAAAAATTCTTGAACAATCAGGAGCTGATATAATAGAACTTGGAGTTCCCTTTACAGACCCTCTTGCTGATGGTCCCACAATACAGAGGGCAGCAGAAAGAGCTTTAAATTCTGGAACTACACTAAGAAAAATTCTTAAGTTTCTTGTAGATTTCAAAGATAAAATCAATGTGCCCATTGTTCTTATGACATATCTTAATCCTGTCTTCTGTTACGGGATTGAAAGATTTTTTAGGGATGCTCAAAAAGCTAATATTGGTGGGGTAATCTTTCCAGATTTAACAGTTGAAGAAGCTCAACCTTATAGATATTTCGCAAAAAAATACGGTATTGATATAATTTTTCTTATTGCACCAACTTCAACACCTGAAAGAGTGAAAAAAATTATAAGAGCCTCAACAGGTTTTGTATATTATGTTTCAATAACTGGGATTACAGGGGCTTCTCTTAAACTCGATAAAACTTTTGAGAAACACATAAACTTTGTTAAAAGCCTTGGCAAGCCTGTTTGTCTTGGCTTTGGAGTAAGCAATACCGAGGAAGCTGGATATGTCTCAAAATATGCTGATGGAGTAATTGTAGGAAGTGCTATTGTTAAAGCATTCCATGAAAACCCAGATAAAGCTTATGGGTTTATTACATCTTTAAGAGAGGCAATATAATGGCATGGTTTAAAAGAAAAGAACCTAAAATAGAAAAAAAAGTAAAAATTCCTGAGGGATTATGGGTAAAATGTGAAAACTGTAAAGAAATAATATATCGCAAAGAACTGGAAAATAATTTTAAAGTATGTCCTAAATGCCATTATCACTTTAGAATCTCAGCAAAGGAAAGAATCTCAATAATGACAGATAGCGGAAGTTTTATAGAACTTGACCCAGAACTTAAAAGTCCTGATCCTTTAGGTTTTAAGGATACCCTTTCATACAAAGATAGGCTCCTGGAAAATGAGAAAAAATCAGGCATTAAAGAAGCTGCAATTTATGGAGATGCCAAAATAAATGGCAAGGAAGTTGTAATAGCTGTACTTGACTTCTCCTTTATGGGTGGCAGTATGGGAACAGTCGTTGGAGAAAAAGTAACAAAAGCTGCAGAAAGAGCAGTTGAAAGGAAAGTAACTCTTGTAGTTGTGTCGTCATCTGGTGGAGCAAGAATGCAGGAAGGTATGTTTTCTCTAATGCAGATGGCAAAAACAGCTCAAGCAATTGGAAAACTTAAAGAAGCAGGACAGCTTTATATCTCTGTTCTTACAGATCCTACTTTCGGTGGAGTCACAGCATCCTTTGCTATGCTTGGCGATATAATTATTGCAGAACCTAAAAGCCTTATAGGATTTGCAGGTCCAAGAGTTATTCAAGAAACAATCAAACAACAACTACCAGAAGGTTTCCAAAGAGCAGAATTTTTACTTGAACACGGAATGATTGACCTTGTTGTTGAAAGAAAGGAATTGAAAAATACCATATACAAAATTATTGATATTTTAGTCCCTTCAAAAAAATCTGATGAAATTTAAAAAAAATTAAAAGATGAAGTATCAAGAACTAATAGATGAACTTTACAGCAGAAGGACAAAAGGCATAAAATTAGGACTTGAAAGGATTTTTGCAGTCCTTGAAAAATTTCATAATCCCCAAAATAGTTTTCCCACAGTCCATATTGCAGGAACAAATGGAAAAGGTTCTGTATCAAAAATAATCTATTC
>JAOAGU010000067.1 GCA_026415595.1 Thermodesulfovibrio sp.
ACCTCTATCATCATAAATTGATTGAAGCAGTAAGTATTGAGCAAACAAAGGTGTTTGAAGCAGCATTGATTTTTAGCAGAACTGAAGGGATAATCCCTGCACCAGAATCATCACATGCTATTAGAGTTGCAATAGATGAAGCAATAAAGGCAAGGGAAAATAAAGAAGAAAAGGTAATTCTCTTTAATTTAAGTGGTCATGGGTATTTTGATCTATCAGCCTACGATCTTTATATGAAGGGTGAACTTAAGGATTAGGTACTTGATTTTTTGTTAAAATTGTGAAAAACTAAAAATGAAGGGATAAAAAATGGATTTCGAAAAAAAATTAGAAGATCTGAATATAAGAATAGATCAGCTTGTTGAGAAATACCAGGCTGTTAAAGCCGATAACATAAATTTAAAAAGGAGCTTAGAAGAGAAAGAAAAAGAGATATTAAAACTTCAGGAAGAGGTTAGTAAGCTCAAGCTGGAAAAAAAAGAAGCAGCAAAACGGTTAGATAATGTAATTGAAAAAATTACAAAATATTTTGAGGAAAAAGGCAGTGAATCGCTCTTATGAAATTACCCTTTTAGGTAATAAATTTCAAGTGGTAACCGATTTGAGCGAAGAGGAAGTTAAAGCTGTAGAAGAACTTGTAAAAAAAAATTGCAAGAGATTAGGGAAAGGGATGTATTAAGGCCACCGATACAAATGTTGATGTTGGCATTGCTAAATGTAGCTGAAGAGTATGTTAGACAATGTAAAAACTTAAACCGTTTTGGAGAGTTTTTAGACAGTAAAAAAGAATTATTAGAAAGCATAATTTCAGGGGAATAAAAAATCCCTGGGATGTGCGTGATGTATTTAAGGGCTTGAGCCAACACCTCTTAGAAGGGAGCTGGTCCCTGATCGTGGTGTGCAAGCCTCCCTCGCAGGAGGAAGCCTAAAGCGATTAACACTGGCTCCACTTAAAAGTATGTGCTTCTAAGCCCACAATGCACACGGCATCCTGGGGATTTTTTTTTGATATTACTCCCTATATGGGGGTTTTAAATAAATTTTAGGAGGAATCTATGGATATCTTGATGGTTTTTACAGCTGGCTTGTTTGGGCTAATAATAGGGATAATAGTTTACTATTTTTATGCAAAAAAACAATTAACAGATTTAAAGCTTGAAAAGACAAAAATTGAAGAAGAGGCAAAAAGACTTGTAGAGATTGCAAAAAAGGAAGCTGAACTTCAGTTCAAAGACAAAATGCTTCAAGTTAAGTCAGAATTAGAAAGGGAGCTAAAGGAAAAGAAAGATGAGTTAATAGCATTTGAAAAAAGGTTAGCACAAAAAGAAGAGAGCATTGAAAAAAGGAACGTATTAATTGAAAGCAGGGAAGTAGAGCTTCTCAAAAAAGAAAAAAATATCAATGCATTGGAAAAGGAGTTGCTTGAAAAAAAGACAAGTTTAGACAATTTAATCCTTGAACACAAAAAGACCTTGGAAAAAGTAGCAAATCTGAGTGCTGAAGAGGCTAAAAAAGAACTTGTTAGCTTAATTGAAGATGAAGCAAAGCATGAAGCAGCAAAAAAGATAAGAGAAATTGAAGAAGAACTCAAAGAGACTTCTGTAAAAAAGGCACAAGAGTATGTCGCTCTTGCTATACAGAGGATTGCTGGTGATTTTGTAACAGAAATGACTGTATCGAGCGTACCTCTTCCAAGCGATGAGATGAAAGGTAGAATAATAGGAAGAGAAGGAAGAAATATTAGGGCTTTTGAATCGATTACAGGTGTTGACGTAATAATAGATGACACCCCGGAGGTTGTTGTTATCTCATGTCATAATCCAGTAAGAAGGGAAATTGCAAGGCTATCCCTTGAAAAATTAATTCAAGATGGAAGAATACATCCAGCAAGAATTGAGGAAGTTGTAGAAAAATCTAAGTTAGAAGTTGAACAGGCAATAAAAGAGGCGGGTGAGAAGGCTCTTTTTGATGTGGGATTACATAATGTTCATCCAGAGATTGTTAAATTACTTGGGACTTTAAAATACAGAACAAGCTATGGACAAAATGTTTTACAACACTCTGTTGAAGTTGCTTATCTTTGTGGCATCATGGCGGCAGAATTAAATGTCTCTATAAAACAAGCAAAGAGAGCGGGACTACTTCACGACATAGGCAAGGCGGTTGATCATGAGATAGAAGGTTCTCATGCCCTCATAGGTGCTGAAATATTAAAAAAGCATGGTGAACATCCAAAGATAATTAATGCAATTTTAAGCCACCATGGTGAAGAAGCACCAAATTCTGTTATTGCAGTTCTTGTTCAGGCAGCAGATTCCATATCGGCTGCAAGGCCAGGTGCAAGAAGAGAAACATTAGAAAGTTATGTTAAGAGAATCGAAGAGCTGGAGAAGATTGCGGTTCAATTTCCTGGAGTAACAAAAGCCTATGCAATTCAGGCTGGTAGAGAGGTCAGGATTATGGTAGAAAATACAAAGGTAAGTGACGATGATGCTTACGTCCTTGCAAGGGATATAGCAAAGAAAATAGAAAGTGAGCTAACCTATCCAGGACAGATAAAAGTTACAGTTATAAGAGAAACAAGAGCAATAGAATATGCAAGATAATCTTTTTAAGGTGCTTTTTGTTGGTGATGTAGTTGGGAGACCAGGTAGAAATGCTTTAAAAAGGTCTTTGGAAGCTATAAAAAAAAGAGAAAACATTCTTTTCACAATAGCAAATTGTGAGAATGCTTCTGGAGGATTTGGTATAACCTATTCAGCTGTTGATGAAATTTTCTCGTCAGGAGTTGATTTTATAACCCTTGGCAATCATACATGGGATAAAAGGGAAGCAGAAAATTTTATTGGTGAAGTGAAAAATGTTATTAGACCTGCTAACTTTTCTCCCTTAGCACCTGGGAAAGGATATTCAATAATCGAGAAAAATAATATATCTTTGGGAGTTATAAGCCTTATAGGAAGGGTTTTTATGGATAATTATGAAAACCCCTTTCTTATTGGTGAAAAAGTGATTAATGAAGTACGACAAAAAACCAGCAATATAATTATAGATTTTCATGCTGAAGCAACATCTGAGAAAAAGGCATTGGGTTATTTTTTTGATGGAAAGGTTTCTGCAGTTCTCGGTACACATACCCATGTTCAAACCGCTGATGAGTGTATATTAAGAAATGGTACTGCTTATATTACTGATGTTGGCATGACAGGACCTTACGATTCAATCATTGGAAATAATATTGAAGATGTTCTCACGAGGTTCTTAAAGGGACTACCAAGAAGGCTTGAGGTTGCGACAAAAGATGTTAGGATAGCCTATGTAGTTTTAACGATTGATAAAAACACAGGAAAAACTTTTGAAATAAGAAGGTATATAGAAAAAATAGAAGGAGTTTAGGTATGCTATCTCCCGTTG
Source organism: Thermodesulfovibrio sp. (assembly GCA_026415595.1). Taxonomy (GTDB): domain Bacteria; phylum Nitrospirota; class Thermodesulfovibrionia; order Thermodesulfovibrionales; family Thermodesulfovibrionaceae; genus Thermodesulfovibrio. The sequence goes on from JAOAGU010000067.1 coordinate 3,415, forward strand.
AACAATTAAAAATAATAAAAAGAGGGGTAGTAGAAATCATTCAGGAAGATGAGCTTCTTGAAAAGTTGAAGGAATCTTTTATTAAAGGAAAACCTCTTAGGATAAAAGCAGGTTTTGATCCCACCGCTCCTGATCTCCACTTAGGACATACTGTACTTTTGAATAAAATGAGGCAGTTTCAAGAGTTAGGTCATGAAGTAATATTTTTAATAGGTGATTTTACTGGTATGATTGGAGATCCTACAGGTAAATCAGAGACAAGAAAGGCCCTCACAAAAGAAGAGGTGATGAAAAATGCCCAAACCTATAAAG
>JAOAGU010000068.1 GCA_026415595.1 Thermodesulfovibrio sp.
GTCATTCGTAATACTAAAACTGATTTAATATTGTTCGATTTAAAAATCTCTGTCAATTTGTCTAAATATAGATTCACATCGTCAAGCTTAGGACAAGCAATTAACAACTTCCTATCTTTCAATATATTTTCATGAAATCCTTTATATGAAAAAGCCGTGCAATCTGCTGCAATAACAATCTCTGAGTCTTTTAAAAATGGGGCATTTATTGAAACGAGTCTTAATTGTATAGGCCAATTGTTAAGTCTGTGATTTTTAGCAGAAGCTAAACATTCACATGGAGGCGGTTCTAATTTTTTTAATAACTGCAAATGATGTTTTGTAGCCTCCTCATTAAAGGGTTTTGCCTCTCTCTCAACAATTGTAATTGCTCTTTTTGGACAGCTTCCAAGACAAGCACCTAAGCCATCACAAAAAATTTCATTTATTAATTTAGCTTTACCATTAACTATCTTTATTGCTCCTTCAGCACAAGCGTTAACACAAATTCCACAGCCATCACATTTTTCTTCATCTATATAAATTATTGGTCTTATAGGCATATCTTTTATCTCCTCAGGTTTATTATTTAATTTAAGTATATAAAGAAAAGTTTGTAAGAAAATATGATTTAAATCATAAAAAATTATTAAATTTCGTATAATCTTCTCATCTCTTCAGTATATTCTCTATCTTTTTCATAAATGAAAAGAGGAGGTTCAACTTTTAAAGATATTCTGCCTCCTTTTACTGCTTCAATAAGAACCATTTTTGCTTCTTTAGATATATTTGAATGAACAAATCTAAGACGTTTTACTTCAAGATTGTACTTACTCATTATTCGGATGATATCAATCAATCGCTCAGGGAGATGAATCATGCAAAGCCTTCCTCTATGCCTTAAAATTTTTTGGGCAATTTTGGCTATATCTTTTACCGAAAGACTAAGCTCATGTCTGGCAAGGGCTTTTTCTTCCTTAGGACTAATTTTACCTGTTCCTGGTCTTCTAAAGGGAGGATTCGTTACTAAGAGATCAAAGCCCTTTTCTTCAAATTCTTTTGCATCCATACAATAAACTTTAACTCTATTTTCAAGATTATTTAATAAGATGTTCTTCTTTGCCATTTCAACAAGTTCTTGCTGAATTTCCACCATTGTTATTTCACTGTCAGGATATTTTTTAGCAAGAAGCATTCCTATTATTCCTGTTCCAGCACCTATATCTACAGCTTTATTTAATCTTTTTAAATTTACAAAGTGGGCTAATATAATTGCATCAACACTAAAACGATAGCCTTCCGTTGGTTGGTATATTTTTAAATTACCAATTGAGTCTATAGTAAAACGTTGCACTTTATAGGCTTTTTAATGTTCTTAACTTAACTAACTCTTCTTGGTATCCATAAATGTGTGCACCGGAAGAATAGGCATACATAGGTCCATTAACAAGTCCTGTTTCAGAACAAACGTATTGTTTAAGAAGTTCTATACCTCCAAGATTAGTTGGAAATCCTGCCCATAAATCCCAAGATCTGAAATAAACCGTTACGGTCAAGATAAGATCGTTTTCTGAAGGAATCACCTTAAAATCAATAAGTCTCAAACATGGTGGATCAAGCTTCCCATCGTTACCATAACATACATCTAAGTCAACAGGTGTCCCAACTTCTATAACAGCTTGATTAGTCAACGGAGACTTTCTTAGAAGTTCTATTACTCTGTCTAATTGACTACCACCTTTAGGCATGGGATGATGAATCCTTGAAGAGTAACGATAAGTTTCATTTTCACTTAGTTCAGGATTCATCAGATAATCTACAAAATAATTTTCTATATATTCCATTGTAGTAGGTGAAGGTATGCAAAGGTGTGGTGGTATCTGAGGAATAATATCCTGCCATGGTTTTTCTATATAAACAGCTATCCCAGGATATTGAAACCTGTATTGTTCATTTTCAAAAGAACCATGCTGTATTTTTTGAATATATCCATTTTCTAAGACATTATAAATCAACTGAAACCAGGCGTCTGATATGGTAACTGCATTGATACAAAGTGGTCTAAAATTTATCATTAATAATCCTCTCAGTAATTATCCTCTGTCCACATGTCAGGGGTGAATCTCACAACTTTGTTTCTACCTAATTCCTTCGCTTTATAAAGAGCTACATCGGCAAACTTAATAGCTTCCCAAAAATTTTGTGTATCCACAGGAAACTCGCTAACACCTATACTTATAGTTTTCTGTATAAAACCTCCAGCAATCTTTATTTTTGTCTCTTTAATTCTCTCTCTGATTTTTTCTGCAACATCAATAGAGCTTCCCTTTATTGAATCTACAAGCAATACAAGAAACTCCTCTCCACCGAAACGAATAACAAGGTCTGATGCTCTTACCGTATTTTTTATATTATTAGCAACTTCTTTTAACACAATGTCTCCAGTGTCATGACCATAAACATCATTAATCTGTTTAAAAAAGTCTATATCACACATTAAAAATCCAAGTATAGTTCCCCTTCTTAGAATACCAGCTGCTAAATTATCAAAGCTCTCCTCTAAAAACCTTCTATTATAAAGCCCTGTCAATGCATCTTTGAATGATGACTCCTTTAAAGCTTTCATGAGCCTCTTTGCTTCAATAACTGGTTGAGCTTCAACTATATACTGCCTTGCTTTTTTTATTTTCTTCTCCAATTGTTCCATATCACATTCATCCCTCTTACCACAAATAAACTGAACAATCCCTCCAACACTACCACCAATAATTATGGGAATACAGACATGAATAACATCTATTCCTTCTGAATAATGTTTACATATTTCAGGATAATCTGCTGATGAAACTTTATGGCCTGTTCTCTTAACTCTACATAATTCGCAATCCAACAGAATCTCCCTGTTGCAATACAATTTTAAATCCTCTGTATCTCTTGGAAACACTATTCTCATATTATTTTTACTGTTAGAGACTTCATAAATGATGAATTTATCAAATTTAAATCCGTCTCTGAATAT
>JAOAGU010000069.1 GCA_026415595.1 Thermodesulfovibrio sp.
GTCTTTGTTCAAGGATGTAAACTTTGTCTTTTCCCCATCTTATAGCTTCAAGCATAGCCATATTATAACAATTTTTGAGGGATGAAATCTTATCAAAGGAGAATTCTAATGATATTTTTGCATTCGTTTAATTTAATTTTTTATAATTTAAGACGATTTTTAATTTTATTCGAAATGAGTTAAAAATAAATTAGTAAAATGGATTTTAATTTGGCATGCATTTTGATTAAAAACGCAAAAAACACTGGAGGAGGTAAGGTTATGAGGTATTTAAGAACTAACAGAGGTTTTACCTTGGTGGAATTAGCTATTGTGCTTGTAATTATAGGAATTATCCTTGGTGCGGTTCTTAAGGGACAGGAGCTGATTAAGAATGCTAAATTTAAAAGACTATATAACCAATACAGGGAAGTGACTGCAGCTGTATATACTTATTATGATAAATATGGTAAATATCCGGGAGATGATGATACAGCTTCTTCAAGGTGGCCAGGAGCACCTAATGGTAACGGAAATGGTTGGATAGATGGAACGACATTCTGCGGATCTGGGGGAGCGGCTGAGTCATGTTATGCTTGGGAACATCTCAGAAGAGCCGGGATTTTGACAGGAGCAGCCAATACAACCACTGGCAGAATATCTCCTAACCATGCTTTTGGAGGTAGGATAGCATTAGGAAGATTAGATTCAATAATAGGAGGTTGGTCTAAACCAGTTGGTATCTGTTTTGAATGGTTAAATAACGAAACTGCAAGATGGCTAGATACCAATTACGATGACGGAGTTTATAATACTGGAAGTATCAGGGGATCGGCGGACTACTATTCTGGTAGTATAGACGCTGTAAGTGCTCAATATACTTGTATAGAGCTATAATCCCAGGGAGGCGTTAGCCTCCCTTTTTGTTTATGCTTTTACTTATTGGAATCATATTAGTTTCAGTTGGTTATATTATTCTCTTTACTGTTCCTTCTGAGGCTACTTATGATAGAGTTTTTAGACAAGTCTTTTTCGGTATTGGGTCAAGTATAGTAGGGGCTGTTCTTTTAATGATTTATATATACAAAAAAAGCCTTTGATAAATGTTATAATATTGACACTATGGTCAAAAAAGCCTACATAAGTATAGAGGGAGAAAAAGCCAAAGTATTTATC
>JAOAGU010000006.1 GCA_026415595.1 Thermodesulfovibrio sp.
TCTGGAGACAGAACTTAAAAAACTTAACATGGCAAGGCAGCAGAGAAAAAAAAGAAGAAGAGAACTTTCAATTCCTATAGTTTCCATAATAGGATACACTAATGCAGGTAAGTCTACTTTACTTAATGCACTTACAAAAAGTGAGGTTTTTGTAGAAGACAAAATGTTTGCTACTCTTGATACTTCCTCAAGAAGGCTTAAATTTCCAGAAGAAAAAGAGCTAATAGTTACAGATACTGTAGGATTTATTAGAGATTTACCGGAAGACTTAGTGTCTGCCTTTAAATCTACGTTAGAAGAACTTGAGGATGCTTCCCTTTTAATTCATCTTGTAGATATATCAAATCCTCAGTTTGAAAATCATATAGAGTCAGTTAATAACATTCTTAAGGAGTTAAATCTTCATACAAAGCCAATAATGTTAGTTTTCAATAAAGTTGATAAAATAAATCCCTTAGAAGTTGAACAGATCTGTAAGAGATATAATGCATTAGGGATTTCTGCATTAAATAAAAATACTCTCATTCCTTTGATAGATGAAATAAAAAATAAACTTTGGGAAGAGAAAGCTATTTGTAACGTTCTACTTTAAATTTATAGATTTCTACATCAGGGTCAAAAGGATCGATTCCTGCCTTTAGTTTAGCGATTCTTAGTTGTTCATCAACAGTATTTACGCCTTCTATGTCTGGAAGAAGTAAACCTTTTTGCCATCCCTTAATAACTATAATTCCGTACTTTTTAGGATCAAGCTCATCCAAATTTCGGACAGGCTCAGGAGGACTTAGTATATCAACTGAATATTCAAGGTCAGTAAGCTCATTTTCATGAACAGGGGGAAATCTTGGGTCTTCAGTAGCTGCTGCTATGGCATTACGAATTATTTCTGAATATATATTTTCTGTAGCAGGCATAAAGGTTCCAATACAACCTCTTAATTGTCCCCGTTTTTTTATGGAGACAAAAACTCCAGCCTTTTTTTTCATACCCTCAGGAATTTCTTTTGGAATTGATGCAATTTTGCCCGTCTTTACAAACTCTTCTATTGTCTTTTTAGCTATTTCTACATAGGGATGCACAATTAAGTATACCAAAAATAAAACATGTGTTGCTAAAAAGATTATTTTTTTCGTTTAATATAACTTTATTAAGTAATATGCCTGTTTTTTGTATTTATATAGATAACTCGGGTAAAAATTAGAGATTTTTATTCAATGTGTGGCACTATTATTTTAATAGTATTTAAGCTAAAATTTTAAAAAGGAGGAAGAGAATGAAAAGTTTCATGATTTTATTTTCAATTACTGCTTTATTAATGAGTTTTTCCTCTGTATTCGGTGATGAAAAACAAAAGGAATATGAGATAACCAGAATTTCAATGATACTTGAAGAAAAGAAAGAAATCTCCCCTGATATTCTTAATGTAAATCTTTCAATTACTGCAAAAGCACAAAAGGAAGCTGAAGTGATTAATATTCTTGGAGCAATTGACAAATCAATAAGAGCTCTAAAATCTGATTACACAGGTGGAAGTTATTCAGTTTATAAAAACTGTTGGTGGGAGAAGAATAAATGGAAATGTTCTGGATATAAGGGAGATTTGAGTTATTCTTTTAGATTGAAAGATCCAAAAGAGCAAAATAAAATATTAGAAGCAGCAGAAGAAATTAAAGAAAAGTATAGTGAAATGATGGAGTATACAGTATCAAATCCTCAATGGATAGTAACAGAAAAGAAATATAAGGAAATAGAAAATACATTAAAAATAGAAATCATAGATACAGCATTAGATTTTGCTAAAAAATTAGGAGAAAAAATTGTGAGACAATGCTTTATTGCAAACATAGACTATGATATTAAACGTTTTTATCGGGAATCCCCTGTAATTTATAAGTCAGCTATATCAGATGCTACTGAAAGAGCAATTGAAGCCCCTGAACCAAAAAAGGAGGATAAAGCAGTTACAGTAAAAGCACAAATAAAATTTGCATGCATTGATAAAAAATAGGTTTTATTATTTGTTTAAGCTAAAAATTAAAATATCTTAATTATGAGTAGAGTTTATCTTTTACTTGGTTCTAATTTAGGTGATAGAGCTAAAAATATTGAAATTGCTATATCTGAACTAAAAAATTGCGGCTTAACTATCTCAAGACGATCCTCTTTTTATAATACTTCTCCATGGGGTTATAAAGAGCAACCAGAATTTCTAAACATTGCTATAGAATGTTTTACTTCTTTGAGTCCATTTGCTCTATTGGAGGAAATAAAAAAAATAGAGAAAAAAATGGGAAGAAAAGATACTATAAGATATGGGCCAAGAATTATAGATATTGATATAATCTTTTATAATAATCTAATTTTAAAAACTGACAAGCTCATAATACCGCATCCACTTATGCATAAAAGAGATTTTGTATTGAAACCATTATGTGAAATTGCACCTGATTTTGTCCATCCTGATTTAAAATTATCGGTAAAAGAATTGCTCGATAATCTTTAATAACTCTATTTTAAATTTTAATGGCTTTTTTCTTGACATTTTGAGGGAGAAATTGTCAAAATTTTACAATTTAAAAAAACTTCCTTAGGAGGGTAATATGAGCGATATTTATGTAATTGGCCATAAGGCACCAGACACAGACACAGTATGTTCTGCAATTGTTTACGCAGGTATTAAGGGGTACAAGGCAGCAACAGCAGGACCTATTAATGAGGAAACTGAATTTGCTCTTAAACAATTCGGCGTTTCAGCTCCTGAAATTTTGGAAAATGCTTCTGGGAAAACTCTTGTTTTAGTTGACCACAATGAAGAAAAACAGAGAGTTGATGGTGCAGAAAAAGTTCTTGCAATCATTGATCATCACAAAATGAATTTTAACTATCCAGATCCCATTTTCATTTATGTAGAGCCGGTTGGAAGCACAGCAACAGTAATTGCTAAGATGTTTCCAAATGAAGTAAAATCAAATAAAACTTATGCAGGATTACTTCTTTCTGCGATTCTTTCCGACACAGTAATATTTAAGTCTCCTACAACTACAGAGGAGGATAAAAAAATTGCCGCAGAACTTGCAGCAATTGCTGGCATTTCTGATATAACAAAATTTGGTGTGGAGCTTAAAAAAGCTAAAGCAAGCATTAAGGGAAAACCAATAGCTGATGTAGTTCATGTAGATTTCAAGGACTATGATTTCAAAGGACTAAAAGTTGGGATTGGTCAGACCGAGCTTGTAGATATTGAAGAAGTTTATGAACGTAAGGATGAATTTGTAAACTATCTCAATGATTTGAAAAATAGTAAAGGCTATGACATGGTAATTTTCATGGCAACAGATATTGTAAAAGAAGGAACAGAGTTATTCTATTCTGGTGATGCAGCTAAAATAGAAAAAGCCTTCAATGTAAAAGTCTCAGGGCCTTCTGTTTGGTTGCCTGGAGTTTTATCTCGTAAGAAACAGGTAGCTCCACCTGTTGAAAAGGTTTACTTAGAAGGTTAAAATAAAAGAGGGGGTTTTTTACCCCCTCTTTATGATTGAAAAGGTTAAAAATCAAAAGATATTAAATATTGTTAGCCATCTTCAAAGTTGCTTGCATGGTAAAGAAAAAGCCATAGTTTTATCTTTAATATCTATTTTTTCTAAAGGACACATTCTAATTGAAGACTTGCCTGGGCTTGGAAAAACATCCTTAGCTATTGCCTTATCAAGAGCTTTAGCTTTAAGTTTTGGAAGAATTCAATGTACGAATGATTTGCTACCTTCAGATATAACAGGTTTGTCAATTTATAATAAAAACACTGGAGAGTTTGATTTTAAACCAGGTCCAGTATTTAATAATATTGTTTTGGTTGATGAAATAAACAGAGCAACTCCAAAGACGCAATCTGCTCTTCTTGAAGCAATGGCAGAGGAACAAGTAACAGTTGATGGAAAAACATATAAGCTTCCAAAACCTTTTTTTGTTATAGCAACTCAAAATCCTATAGAGTTTTATGGTACTTTTCCTTTACCAGAGGGACAGCTTGATAGGTTTATACTTAAAATTAGCATTGGCTATCCCGGACAGGAGGCAGAAAGAGAGATTTTAAGGAGAGGTAGTTCCAGAGAGGATTTATATAAGCTTGAATCAGTTATTGACAAAGATGAAATTATAAAAATTCAAGATGAAATTCGGAAAGTCTATATATCAGATAAAATTATAAATTGGATTTTAGATTTTATTGAAAGCACTCGTATTGATAATAGAATTCTGTTAGGGCTTTCAACAAGAGCTGGTTTGGCTATTACTTATACATCCAAGACAAATGCCTATTTTAGGGATAGAGATTATGTGGTTCCAGAGGATGTAAAAGATATAATACCTTATGTTACTCCACACAGAATAATTCTTAAAGATGATTCATTATCAAAGGAAGAGGTGATATTATCAATTTTAGAAAAAATTTCTACCCCTCCGTAAAGATAACAAAAGCAGGCTGGATATTTATAGGGATTACCTTACTGATAGGCTTTTCTGCTGTAAATACAGGAAATAATTTAGTTTTTATAATACTCTCATTTTTATTAAGTATGATGGCTTTAAGTGGTGTAATTTCTATTTACAATCTTAAAAATTTCAAATTTGCTTTATTACCTCACTCTGATATATTTGCTCAGTCACCTGCCAATTTAAAATTAGAGATAAGAAAACAATACTTTCTTCCATCTTATTTAATAAGACTGAAGATTAATGAGACTGAAAAGATATTACCATTTATAAATAATAGAGACATAGTCAATGTCAATTTAGTGTTTCAGAAAAGAGGAAGAATAAAAATATCGGAAGTTTCAATTTCATCTTATTTCCCCTTTTTCTTTTTTAAAAGAACCATAAAAATTCCTGTTGATTACGAAGTTATTGTATTTCCTAAACCTATCAAATCTGATTTTTCTATCTTTCTTTCAGAGGGAAAAACAAAATTTGAATCAATTTTATCAAAAGGTAAATCCTTTGAGGGTGAAATAGTAGGTGTAAAAGCCTATTATCCTCAAGACCCTCTAAAATACATAAACTGGAAGGCAACTGCTAAAACATCGGAGTTAATGACTAAGGAGTTTTCACCATATAGAGGAAATCCTGTAATTATTGACCTTTCAGATTTTACTGGAGATGTGGAACAAAAAATCGGGAAAGCAACCTTTGCCATACTTGATCTATCAAAGAATGGTATACCTGTTGGACTTAAGCTGGAAAATGCCATTTATAAACCTGATTTAGGTCAAGCTCATATAAGGAGAGTCCTCCATGCTCTTGCCCTTTATTAAATCACTAAAAACTGATAATATAATTTATTTTTTATCTTTTTTTATTGTTATTGTTGCATTTTCAGGTATTATTTCATACATACCTATTACTATTACAGTGACCTTTATCATGATTTTATTGCTAAGTCTTTTCTTTCATATAAGAAATATCCATATAAATCAATGGATTATAAATGTTTTGTCTTTATTTTTTATTGTCTACTCCTTTTTAGGATTTTCTATTGAAGATATAGTTTTGCCATCTGTTGAAGCTCTTACATTAATATCTGCCATAAGATTTTGGGGTAAAAAAACATGGAGAGAATATTTCCAGATTTATCTTTTAGCCATGTTGCTTTTAGGAGCGTCTGCTCTTTTCAGTATTTCTTGGTTTTTTTTAGTTAGATTAGTCTTTATTTTTATGTTGACTGTTTTCTCGATTTTGTTAATAACATATGTTAAAGAGACATCTCAATTACTCATTGAAAAAAGAAATTTTTTAGAGCTTCTAAAATATTCTCTTCTCATATCTATACTCTCTATTCCTCTTAGTATTTTGTTTTTTTTATTTCTACCGAGAACACCTTATCCCTTATTTGATATTGGATTGGCAAAGTCTAAAACAGGATTTTCCTCTATAGTAAGTCTTGGAACAGTATCAAGTATAGAGGAAGACAGAACTGTTGTGATGAGAGTAAGCATGAATAAAATTAATGAAAATCAGCTTTACTGGAGAATGATCACTTTTGATACCTTTAGTGGGAGACAATGGATTAAAGATAAGCATTTAGATTTTAATACCTTCATTACAGGACAAAAAATTAGGTACACCATAGTTTTTGAACCATCCTATGAAAACTATCTTCCAGTGCTTGATTTTCCAGCCACAGTATATCTCAAAGGTATTAGCATAGAGCATCCAGGTATTTTTAAAACTGAATCATCTATAGAAAGACAATTAAAATATACTGCTGAATCTTATATGAATTTTATATTATATGAAGCAGAGCCTTCTAAGATTTATTTACAGATACCACAAATAATTTCTGAAAAATTTAAAACTCTTACTGATGAAATAACTAAAAACTCAAAGGATGAAAGAGAAATCATAGAGAAAATTCTCATTTTTTTAAGCAATTATGAATATTCTCTAAAGACACTTCCAAAGGGTAATAATCCTGTTGAAGATTTTATCTTTAATACAAAAAAGGGTAATTGTGAGTATTTTGCTACATCTATGGCTTTGATGTTACGATTGAAAGGTATTCCTTCAAGAGTTGTAGGAGGATTTAGAGGAGGTAGTTATAATAATTTCGGAGGATATTATATAGTCAGAGCCTCTGATGCTCATTTATGGGTTGAGGCTTGGATTAAGGGACAGTGGATAAGATTGGATCCTTCAGGCTCAAGACCTATAAGAGTTTCTGAGCCAATTATTTTTAACTTTCTTGATTATTTATGGAATAATGTAGTTGTAAATTATGATTTTAAGGCACAGTTAAGACTTACTAAAGCATTAAAAAAGCCTGATATTAAATTGGATAAAATTTATTTAATTATACCTTTGGCATTTTTATTTTTATTTCTAATTTTTAAGGGGTTAAAGTTTTATCATAGGAAAAATGAACCTTTAAATAGATTTTTAAGTATTTTAAAAAAAGCAGGCATTGAGAGAAAAGATAATTTAGGACTTGAGGAATTTATTATGACTATAGATAACGATGCCCTAAGAGAAAAGTCTTTAAGATTTGTTGAGATTTATTATAATATTTACTTTAAAGATAAGAAATTTAAAAAGAGTGATCTTAAAAGTCTTAATAAAATCTCGGGAGAAATAGATGAAATTATTAAAAGCACAAGAAGTTATCATAGATGAAGTTATTAAAATACTTAAGAAAGACGGGATAATAATATACCCAACAGAGACTCTCTATGGAATTGGAGTGAAATATGACAACAGAGAGCTTCTCAGAAGAGTTTTTGAAATAAAAAAACGTCCTACTGAAAAAGTTTTTCCTCTGATAGTTAATTTGAGTCATCTTGATTTATTGGTAACACAAATCCCTCCAATAGCTGAAAAATTGATTGGACAGTATTGGCCAGGACCTTTAACTTTGTTATTACCAGCAAGAGATGATCTACCTATTGAAATCACCATGAATAAAAAGGTTGCTGTTAGAATGCCTGGAGAATCCTTTGCGCTTGAATTGATAAAAAAATCACCTTTTCCAATTACTGCTACTTCAGCTAATATATCAGGCTTGCCACCAGCTTCAGATATTGAGGAAATTATAAAATATTTTAAAGATTTTAAAAATAATTTATTAATAATTGATGGTGGAAGACTTAAAGGAGCCCCATCAACTATACTTGATACAACAGTATTTCCGCCTAAAATAATTAGACAGGGTGCTTTAAATATTGACTTATCTTCTTACTGTGAGAACTTCTGAAACTTGATATATTTTATTTATGATCTCTGAAAGATGATTTCTGTCTTTTACTTCTATTGTAAAATCTATCAGTGCTCTTTTGTCTGATGTTGAATTAGCCCTGACTGCTGTAATATTAACTTGATTTGCAGATAGCAATCCTGTAAGGTTAGCTAATATCCCAGGCTTATCAATACATTCTACACTTATTTTTGTCTGAGCCTTGGATGTTTCATCAGCTGTCCAGAAAACTTCTATTAATCTTTCATTATTTAAATTTTTTATATTCTCACAGTCTTTTCTATGCACTGAAATGCCTTTACCTTTAGTTATAAAGCCTACAATGTCATCTCCTGGCACAGGCATACAGCATTTGGCAATGTGATATAAAACCTCATCTACTCCTTTTAAAGAAATAAATTGTTTATTATCTTTTTTCCCTACAGGTTTTCTCTGAATTACAGTATCTTGCTTTTCACTTTCAGGAATAAGTCTGTTTATTATCTGATGAACAGAAATTTTTGCATGTCCTAACAGAAAGTATAGGTCATCTAATGATTGAACACTAAATGTTTGAAGAATGTTATCAATTTTTTCTGATTTTAAAATAGACGGTGAAAAACCTTGTCTTCTAATTTCTGCTTCAATGAGTTGTTTTCCTATATCTATAGCTTGTTGTCTCTCTTCAAGCCTTAAATAGTGCTTTATTCTATTCCTCGCTCTTTGGGTAACAACGAATTGTAACCAGTCTTTTCGAGGCTTTTGATGAGGACTTGTTATTATCTCCACCACGTCTCCACTTTGAAGTTGATAAGTAAGAGGAACTATTCTACCGTTTACTTTTGCTCCTGAACAACGAGCTCCTACTTCGGAATGGATAGAATATGCAAAGTCTATAGGAGTTGAACCTACAGGTAATTCTTTAACATCACCTTTAGGGGTAAATACGTATATTATATCAGGTATTACTTCTGCCTTAACAGCATCAAGCAATTCCTCAGGATCCGATATTTCTTTTATCAAATCCCTTAGCCATGAAACGAGTTTCATTTCTTTTTCATCAAGATCTTTCCTTTCTTTGTATCTCCAGTGAGCTGCTATACCTTCTTCTGCAATTATATCCATTTCTTCTGTTCTTATCTGAAACTCTACTCTTTCTCCTTTTGGTCCAATAACAGTGGTATGAAGAGATTGATAGTAGTTTGACTTTGGCAAGCTTATGAAATCTTTAAATCTTCCAGGTATTAGTGTCCAAAGGGAGTGAATTATCCCAAGAATATCGTAACAGTGAGGAACAGTATCAGTTATTATTCTTATACCAATCACATCATATACTTGGTCAAAAGGAATCTTTTGTTTTAATATCTTTTGATAGATTCCATAATAATGCTTAACTCTTCCAAAAGCTTTAAATGGAATATTCATTTCCTGAATTTTTCTTGAGAGAGTTTCAATAACACTATTAATATACGAGGTTTGTTCTTCCTTTCTTTTTGCAACTTTGCTCTCTAAATCTTTAAAGGCTTCAGGATAAAGCACTCTGAATGATAAATCTTCAAACTCATTTCTCATCCATCCTATACCAAGTCTGTTTGCTAAAGGAGCATATATTTCTAAGGTTTCAAGAGCTATTCTTTTTTGTTTATCTGGTGGTAAGAATTCAATTGTTCTCATGTTGTGTAATCTGTCTGCAAATTTAATTAGAATTACTCTAATATCCTTAGACATAGCAAGAAACATTTTTCTGAAGTTTTCTGCTTGAGCTTCCTCAACAGAGGAGAATTGTATTTTACTTAACTTTGTTACAGCATCCACTAAGAATGCAACTTCAGAAGAAAACATCTCACTTATTTCGTCAACAGTCATTTCAGCGTCTTCAACCGTATCGTGAAGAAGTCCAGCAGCAATGGTAGCAGAATCCATTTTCATATCTGCTAAAATATTCGCAACAGCTAAAGGGTGATATATATAAGGGATTCCTTCTTTTCTTTTTTGTGCACAGTGAGCTTCCCATGAGAAAATATAAGCCTTTTTTATTAGCTCAATATTAGCTTTTGGTCGATATTTCAGAACCTTTTCTATTAAATTGTCTATGTTTAACATATTTCAATCTCTCCTTTTTTTAGTTTAATATATTTATCATGGATAAGCTACTTATTTTTGGTGGGAGACCTCTAAAGGGAACAGTAACAATAGGTGGAGCAAAGAATGCTGCTTTACCAATAATGGCTTCAACTCTTCTGTCATCTGGAATACATCATTTAAAGAGAATTCCCAGACTGAGAGACGTCTTTACTATGGCAGAACTTTTGAAAAGGATGGGTGCAGAAATTACAATTGAAAATGATACATATAAGATTAATACAAAGAGTATATTTAATTTTGAAGCATCTTATGACCTTGTAAGAACAATGAGAGCTTCAATTTTAGTACTTGGACCTCTCTTGGCAAGATTTGGTAAAGCTAAAGTATCTTTGCCAGGTGGATGTGCAATTGGTGAAAGACCAGTTAATTTGCATATCGTAGGGCTTGAAAAAATGGGGGCAAAGATAGATTTACAGGAAGGATACATATTTGCTAAAGCTAATAGATTAAGGGGGACAAAAGTTTATTTTGACATTCCAACAGTTACTGGTACAGAAAATATCATGATGGCAGCATCCTTAGCAAAGGGAACAACTATTATTGAGAATGCTGCTAAAGAACCAGAAGTAGTTGATCTCGCAAATTACTTGATATCAATGGGAGCTAAAATAAATGGAGCTGGAACAAGTATCATAGAAATTGAAGGAGTCAATGAACTTATCCCTCCAAAGACTTATGAAGTTATACCAGATAGAATTGAAGCCGGTACATTTATGGTAATTGCTGGAGCCTCTGGAGGAGATATACTAATTAAAGATTGCAGAACGGAATTTTTAGAGGCAGTAATTTTAAAATTGAAGGATGCAGGTGTTGTTTTTAGAGAAACACGGGAAGGGTTAAGAGTTATAGGGCCTAAGAAACCCAATGCTGTTAACATTAAGACAATGCCTTATCCTGGATTTCCTACAGACATGCAAGCACAGTTTATGGCTATGATGACTATTGCAAATGGTACATCTATTATAAAGGAAACTATATTTGAAAACAGATTTATGCACGTTGCTGAATTAAGAAGAATGGGGGCAGATATTTCTGTAGAGGGTAATACTGCTACAGTAAGAGGTGTTAAACAATTAAAAGGTGCTCCTGTGATGGCAACAGATTTAAGAGCTTCTGCTTCCTTAGTAATTGCAGGGTTAATTGCAGAAGGGAAAACCATAATTGACCGAATATATCATCTTGACAGGGGCTATGAGGAGCTTGATAAGAAACTAATTTCTCTTGGTGCAAAAATAGAGAGATTAAAAAAATAGATAAATTTTTGATTTTTTTTGAATTTTAATGTTAGATTTAAGAAAATACATGGAGGTATTAATGAAGAGATTTATCGTATTAATTTTTTGTATAGTTTTTCTTGTTTCCTGTAATATGGTATCCAATCCTTGTACAAAAATCAAAGAAGAAACCGTAAAAAGCGAACTAAAACAAGCCTTTAATGTAGATTTTGATAAAATTTTAGAGAAAAATGAAATAAAAGGCACCAATCTTTGTCAGATAGTAATTGAAAAGGCTGGCAATTTTGGAATTTTTTATGTTGCCTCTGATAGCAAAACATTTTTCATAGGAGGAGATGTATATAAAGAAGGTGTTTTATTGGGTAAAGCTACTATCAATAGGATGCAGGAAAAGAGTTTTGTAGATTTTAAAAACGAAATAGAAAAGGTTGTAGCTTTCTCTTTTAAGCCCGAAGGTTCTAAAAACTATATTTACATGATTACTGATCCTGATTGTCCCTTTTGTGAAAAAGCGAAGGTTTTAGTAAAAGATTGGGCTAATACAAGAAAGATAGAAGTAAAGGTAATACTATTTCCTTTGGAACAAATACATCCCCAGGCAAAAGATAAATCTATTAAAGGTGTTTGTTCAGGTATGAATTATAATGACTATTTAAATTCTAAGTGGGATGGTAAAATTTGTGAAGATGGTTCAAAGAAGATTAATGAAACAATTACATTAATGAAAAAAATGGCTGTAAATGGAACACCTACTTTTATTTCATATAATGGTAAAAGATTTGTTGGTTTTTCCCCTGAGGGACTAGATAAAATTATAGAATAAGGGCTTTCTTTTTAAGAAATTCGTAAAATAATTTATAGATATATGGTAAAGTTCTTTTGGTATTTGTAACAATATAAAACATTCTTTTCATTTCATGTCCTTTTATTCTAATTGCTTTTAATTTACCGCATTCTATTTCATCCCTTATAGAATGAATAGAAAGGATAGAAAGTCCTAAACCGTTTTTAATTGCTTGCTTTACAGCATCAGTACTTCCTAAAGTACAAACTATTTTTAATTTTCCTCGTTCTATCCCTATTTCCTTTAGGATTTTCTCTGTTTCTTTTCTGGTGCCTGACCCGCTCTCTCTCATAATGAAGGGATATTTTATTAATTCTACTGGAGTAATTGTTGATTTTTTTATAAAATTTGGAGATGCTATCACAAGTTCATCCCACATAAAAGGTGTATACTTTATCATTGAACTGTTTATTTTTGTTCCCACTAAACCGATAAAAATATTATTAGAAAGCAGGTTATTAATTACTCTTTCCGAATCTGATATATCAATCTGAATATATATTTCCGGATAGGAATTTTTAAACTCAGTAATTAATGAAGGTAATATATATGTCCCAGGAATGCTACTTGTCCCGATTAGTATATTACCTGAAGGTAATTCTCTAATTGTCTGAATAGTGTCCTTAAGATTTTCAAATTTATTAATTAAATCAAGAGATTCTTCATATAGAATATCAGCTTCTTTTGTAGGAATTATTTTTTTTCCAATTCTATCAAAGAGGGTACATTTTAACTCTTCTTCAAGAGTTTTAATGTGTTCGCTTATTGTGGGTTGAGTTAAAAAAATTTCCTTAGCAGCTTTTGAAAAATTTCTATTTTTGTAAACTGAGATAAATACTTTTAACTGGTGTAAATCCATAATGTTTTTAAGTTTAACAGATTAAGTTTAATATTGCAAATTAGTTTTTCGCTGTGGTAAAATTTTCAACTATGACAATAACAAATATATTAATGGCGGGTACAGGTGGACAGGGTATTGTGCTCGCCAGTAGAATTATTGCACAGGTTGCTTTTAAGAATGGGTTTGATGTTAAGGAAAGTGAAATTCACGGAATGGCGCAAAGAGGTGGTAGTGTAGTAGGTCACATAAGATTTGGAAAGAAAATATATTCGTCAGCGATTCCCTTAGGACAGTCTGATATTTTAGTAGCACTGGAAGAAATGGAGGGTATAAGGTATCTTCCATTCCTTAAACATTCTGGAACTATAATATTAAATAGAAAAAAAATAACTCCTGCCTTGACAGAAGAAAAGGATTATCCTGAAAATATTGAATACTTTTTGAAGGAAAGGCATTTTTCTGTTTATTCTATTGATGCAGAGAAGGTGGCAAAGGATTTAGGAAATATAAAGGTTGAAAATTCAGTAATTTTAGGTTTCTTATCTGCTTTTCTAAACTTTGACGAAAAAGATTGGATAGATGTAATAAAAGATTCTGTTCCTTCAAAAACTGTTGATTTGAACATAAAAGCATTTCAAGAGGGCAGGAGGTTAGCTAAGGAAAATGAGATTTTGGGACGAAGAAACAGAAACTTTAGAAAAACAAAAACTAAGAGAACTTCAACTTGAAAGGTTAAGAAAAACACTTAGAAGAATTTATCAGAAAGTTCCTCATTATAGAACTAAATTTCAACAGGCTAATGTAAAACCTGAAGACATCAAGCATATTGAGGATGTTAATAAACTTCCTTTCACTACAAAAGAAGACCTATATGTTGATTATCCCTTTGGACTTGTAACTCTACCTTTGGATAAACTTATTAGATTGCATACTTCAAGTGGAACTACAGGTAAACCAAAGGCTATATTTTTCTCAAAAAAAGACATAAATAATTCTGCAGAACTTATTGCTCGGTGTCTTGTAATGACAGGAGCGCAAAGAGGAGATATTTTACAGAACAGTATGACCTATGGACTTTTTACAGGAGCCTTTGTAATGCACTATGGTGCAGAAAAAGTGGGGATTCTTGTTATACCCGCAGGACCTGGTAATACAGAAAGACAGATTAATCTTATGAAAGATTTTGGAACAACAATGCTTCATATAACACCAAGTTATGCTTTATATATGGCATCTGTAATATATGACAAAGGCATAGACCCTCGTAGAGATTTAAAATTAAAAAGAGCATACTTAGGAGCAGAGCCATACTCAGAGGAGACAAGAAAAAAAATTGAGGATATGTTAGGAATAGATATATATAACTGTTATGGGCTTACAGAAATGAATGGTCCTGGTGTAGGTTTTGAGTGTAAATATAAAGCAGGACTTCATATCTGGGAAGATAATTTTCTTATGGAGATAATTAATCCTGACACAGGTGAACCCCTTCCCGATGGTGAAATTGGCGAACTCGTTCTCACTACTTTAAATAGAGAAGCTATGCCACTTGTAAGATACCGAACAAGAGATTTAACAAGAATAATTTCTGAATCTTGCAAATGTGGAAGAACTCATAAAAGAATATCAAGAATACTGGGCAGATCTGATGACATGTTTATAGTAAAAGGTGTTAACATCTTCCCGCAACAGATTGAGCAGGTATTGATGAGTATTAAAGGTGTGGCACAGAATTATCAGATTGTTCTTGAGTCTTATGATGAGATGACAGTAAAAGTAGAGATTGATAGAGAACTTTTTGATGGAAGAATTGAGAAACTCGTAAGAATGAAAGAGGAAATAGTTGATAAAATTCGTTCTACCACGATGGTTAAACCAAAGGTAGAACTTCTTGAGCCAGGCACATTACCAATTAGTGAAGGAAAAGCAAAGAGGGTTATTGATAACAGGACAATTTAAAATTTAGATTTTAATTAGGAGGTTTTTATATGAACAAAGTGTATATGATATCAGTCTTTGCAGAGAACAAACCAGGTAGGCTTGAGAGAATAACTAAAGTACTTACTGAAGCTAATATAAATATTCTTGCCTTTTCTATTACAAGTACAAATGGATTCGGTGTTATAAAATTTATGGTGAATAAATGGAAAGAAGCTTTTGATTTGCTTAAGGAAAGAGGATTTACAGTTTCATTGAACGAAGCAATCGGAATAGAGATGAAAGACCAGCCTGGTGGACTCTATGAGGTTGTAAAAATATTATCATCAAAGGGAATTAATATAGAAAGTGCTTCAGTATATGTTGCAGAGACAAGGAAAAGAGCCTATTTGATTGTTGAAATAGAGGATACTGCTAAAGCTATGGATATACTAAAAGGAGAAAACTTAAAATTTTTAAATCCTGAGGAGATTAAATGAGGTGATACCATGTACTGGAACAAGGAATTAGAATGTATATCTGAGGAACAATTAAAAGAATTGCAATTTCAGAGGCTAAAGAATACAGTTAAAATGGCTTATGAAAAAGTTCCTTATTACAGGAAAAAATTTGATGAAGCAGGAATTACTCCAGATGATATTAAAAAACTTGATGATCTTAGAAAAATTCCCTTTACGAGCAAGGCTGATTTAAGAGAAGTCTATCCTTTCGGAATGTTTGCATCGCCATTAAGTGAAATTGTAGAGATTCATATGTCAAGTGGAACAACTGGAAAACCTGTGGTAGCAGGCTATACATTGAATGATATTGAAATATGGGGAGAGGTGATGGCAAGATGCCTTACAATGATAGGCACTACAAAAAATGACATTGTACAAGTTGCTTATGGATATGGACTTTTTACTGGTGGCTTTGGAGTTCATTATGGTGCCCGTAAAATAGGATGCATGATTGTACCAGCATCAGCGGGGAATACCCGTAGGCAAATAGAGATTATGAGAGATTTTGGGACAACCATACTTGCATGCACGCCGTCTTATGCATTGTATATGGCAGAGGTTGCACAAGAAATGGGAATAGAGCCAACCACATTGAAACTTAAGGCAGGTTGTTTTGGTGCAGAAATGTGGACAGAAGCTATGAGAACGGAGATAGAAAAGAGGTTTGGATTAAACGCTTACAATATTTACGGACTGACAGAGATTATAGGTCCGGGCGTTGCCCACGAGTGTGTTGAGAAAAAAGGGTTTCATGTATTTGAAGACCATTTTATAGCTGAGATAATAGACCCTGATACAGGAGACCCGCTTCCAGAGGGTAAAAGGGGTGAGCTTGTTCTTACCACGATTACTCGTGAAGGAATGCCTATGCTAAGATTTAGAACAAGAGATATAACATCTCTCATAGAGGGAAAATGTGCCTGTGGAAGAACATTTAATAGAATAGAGCGAATTAGAGGAAGAACCGATGATATGATAAAGGTAAGAGGTGTGATGTTATTCCCTTATCAGATTGAGCAAGCAATACTTGAGGTTCAGGGAGTGGAACCTCATTATCAGATTGTGATAACAAGACCTCAGCATCTTGATGAAATTGAAGTAATGGTAGAGATGTCAAAAGAAACTTTTTCTGATGAGGTAAAACATATTGAAAATCTTAAAAAGAATCTTGAAAGAAGAATAGAAGACATAATTGGGATAAGAGTTAAAGTTACACTTGTTGAGCCTAAAACCCTTCCAAGAAGTGAAGGGAAAGCAAAGAGAATTATTGACAAAAGAAGTCTAAACGAATAGGAGGGTTAAAAGATGAAAATAAAACAACTTTCAGTTTTTCTTGAAAACAAAAGGGGACGACTCTATGAAGCATTAAAGGCACTTGCTGATGAAGGTATTAACATAAGAGCTCTTTCAATCGCAGATACTTCTGAATTTGGTATTTTAAGGATGATTGTAACAGACCCTGAAAAAGCTAAGGAAACTCTTGAGAAAAATGAATTCACTGTTAAACTCACGAATGTTACAGCTATGGCAGTGAAAGATAAACCCGGAGGACTCGCGGAGGCATTAAAATATCTTTATGATGCCAATATTAATATTGAATATATCTATGCCTTTGTTGAGAAGTCCGGAGAAAAGGCAGTTGTTGTACTCAGGACAGAGAATCTTGACAAAACAATATCCATATTACAGGAGAAGGAGATTAAGCTTCTTAGTTGGGATGATGTTTTAGCCCTTTAGTTTTTTCGCAACTAAAATACAGGTTCGTTTTGCTATTATCACATTTACACCAGAGCTGTCTAATCCTTTCTTTATTGCCTGAAGAGTTGCTTTTTTATCATAAGGGTCTACTACTTCAACAGAGTCCGCACCACAGGCTTTACAGAGTTCAGCAAGATTAAGTACTTTGGTTTCTTCACCCTTTGCTGTAATTCCTATTGCTGGAGTAGGTTGGTGTCCTGTCATAGCAACAGAGGAGTTATCCAGTATACATACAAGAATATTTGCTTTATTATAGACCGAATTAATGAGCGCAGGAATTCCAGTATGAATAAATGTGGAATCTCCAATTATTGCAACTACCCTTTTTACCCCTTGTGATGCAATTCCTGATGCTTTACTTATACTTGCTCCCATGCAAAGGCATGTATCAATTGCCTTAAAAGGGGGATTGGCACCAAGAGTATAACACCCTATATCACCAGTAACAAAAGTTGGTTTTGCCTCATTTAGAGCTTTATAAAACTCTCTATGAGGACAACCAGGACATAGGACAGGAGGACGGGGTAAGAGATACTTATTTAAATCAGGAATAGGTTTATAAGAGCTTTTTCTAAAAAATTTTATAACATTATCAATACCCATCTCCCCTTCCATTGGAAGGTCTCCAGAGAGCTTTCCTTTCACATTCGAATGTATTGTTTTTACTAACTGTTCTACTATAGGATAGCCTTCTTCAAGAACAATTACCTCTTCTAAATCACTGACAAACTCTCTAATTAATGATTCATCTATAGGATAGGCAGATATCTTGAGAATGGGTAATTTTTCATTAAGTTCCATTGCATATAGAAAAGTTATGCCACAGGCAATTATACCTTTTTTACCTTTTCCTGGGTAAATTTTGTTAAAGTTGTACTTTTTAATTATTTCATGTATTTTTTTCTGTTTAGCATTAAGTTCTCTATGAAGATTCAAAACATGTTTTGGTACAGCAATCATATGTTCAGGGTCTTTCTGTAAACTCAATGGATTTTCATCTCGTCTCTTTCCAATGGAAACAGGACTATAGCAGTGAAGAAGTCTTGTGATACTTCTAATCATAACAGGTAACCTTAATTCTTCAGATATATCAAAGGCTAATTTAGTCATATTCTTTGCTTCCTCAGCGTCTGCGGGTTCAAGACATAGAATTTTTGCAAAGGAAGCATAAAATCTACTATCCTGTTCATTCTGGGATGAATAGGCATTTGGATCATCTCCGATTGCTAAAACTAATCCGCCCTTTGTGCCAAGATATGCAGAGGTCATAAAAGGGTCTGAGGCAACATTTAGTCCCACATGCTTCATTGAGCAAAGAGCTCTTCTACCTGTGAGAGACACTCCATAGGCAACTTCATAGGCTACTTTTTCATTTACAGACCATTCACACTTTACAGAGGAATTATGTGCTATATGTTCAAGTATCTGAGTTGCAGGTGTACCGGGATAAGAAGAGGCATAGGATATACCTGCCTCTATTGCTCCGAGAGCAATAGCTGAAGTTCCAAGCATTAGCTTTTTCGCCATACAAGTCTCCTTTAATAGAAATTTTAATAGTATTTAATATATCATATCTTGCCTTATTTTTTAAAAATGTAATATATTACAGCTATGCAGAAAAATATAGAGATATATGATACAACTTTAAGGGATGGCTCGCAGGCTGAAGATATCTCTTTCTCTGTTGATGATAAGATAAAAATAACAGAAAAACTTGATGAACTTGGAATTCAATATATAGAGGGAGGCTGGCCTGGTTCAAATCCAAAAGACGCTGAGTATTTTAAAAGAATTAAAAAGTTCAAATTAAAAAATACAAAAATAGTTGCCTTTGGAAGTACTCATAAACCAAAATTAAAAGTTGAAAATGATACTAATATTAAGACTTTGATCAGTTCTGAAACAGAAATAATAACGATTTTTGGTAAAAGTTGGGATTTTCATGTGAAGGAAGCACTTAAAATTTCTCTTGAAGAGAATCTTCAATTAATATATGACACAATTTACTATTTAAAAAAATATGCAGGTAAAGTTTTTTTTGATGCAGAACACTTTTTTGATGGATATAAGGATAATCCTGAATATGCTTTAAAATGCATAAAAACTGCAGAACAAGCAGGAGCAGATTGTCTTGTTCTTTGTGATACAAATGGAGGAACTCTTCCGTTTGAAATTGAAAAAATTATTAAGGAGATAAAGAAACATACAAAGACTCCATTGGGTATTCATGCCCATAATGATTCAGATTGTGCCGTTGCAAACAGTATTATTGCCGTATTAAATGGAGTGCTGCAGGTTCAGGGAACAATGAACGGTTTTGGAGAGAGATGCGGAAATGCTAATCTATGTTCAGTTATCCCAAATCTTCAAATCAAATTAGGTTTTAAATGTATAGATAAAGAAAAATTAGAAAATCTTACAGAAATTTCAAGATTTATATATGAGATAGCAAATTTAACTCCCTTTAAAAGACAGCCCTTTGTTGGAGAAAGTGCTTTTGCTCATAAAGGTGGAGTTCATGTTAGTGCCATAAGAAAGAGACCAGAAACCTATGAGCACATTAGACCTGAACTTGTCGGAAATAGACAGAGAGTGCTTGTTTCAGACTTAGCAGGGAAGAGTAATATTCTTAAGAAAGCTGAGGAATTTGGGATATCCCTTGATCCAAACTCACCAGATGTTCAGGCTATTGTAGATACTGTTAAAAATTTAGAAAATGAGGGTTTTCAATTTGAAGGAGCTGATGCATCACTTGAACTTTTATTTAGAAAGGCATTGGGATTAAAGAGAAAATTTTTTGATTTAATAGGATTTAGAGTCATAGATGAAAAGAGAAAATGGGATGAGCCCACATTAAGTGAGGCGACTATTATGGTTAAGGTTGGTAAAAATGTTGAGCATACTGCTGCAACAGGCAATGGTCCTGTTAATGCGATTGACAACGCGCTTAGAAAAGCTCTTGAGAGATTCTATCCACAACTTAAACGGGTAAAGCTTAAAGATTATAAAGTAAGGGTTGTAAATTCAGGTAGAGGGACTGCTTCAAAGGTCAGAGTTTTGGTTGAATCAGGTGATGATGAGGATGTATGGAGCACTGTAGGAGTATCTGAGAACATTATTGAAGCATCATGGCAGGCAATAGTTGATGGCATAGAATATAAGCTCTACAGAGAAAAATTGAAAAAGGGAGATTTTTAATGATAGATCAGTTAAAATTTGATGAAAAAGGTTTGATTCCAGCTGTAATACAAGAAATTGATACAAAAGAGGTTCTAATGGTTGCATACATGGACAGGGAAGCTCTCAGAAGAACCTTAAATACAGGATATACCCATTTCTGGTCTCGCTCAAGACAGAAATATTGGAAAAAGGGTGAAACATCGGGTAATGTACAGGAGGTAAAATCTATATACTATGATTGCGATTCAGATTGCTTGCTTGTGATAGTTAAACAACATGGAAGCAGTGCCTGTCATACCGGCAATAGAACATGTTTTTACAGACAGATTGAACTAAAGAAGGTTTGATATGAATTGTATTTTCTGTAAAATTGTAAAAGGCGAGATACCATCAAGTAAAATTTATGAAGATGACATTGTAGTAGCTTTTAATGATATTGCACCTCAGGCACCGATTCATATTCTCATTATTCCTAAAAAGCATTACTCCACGATTCTTGAACTTGAGGAAGATGACAAAGAACTCATAGGATACATCTTTCTTGTAGCAAACAAAATTGCAAAAGATTTGGATTTTCATGAAAGGGGATTCAGAATAGTAGTTAATTGTAACAGAGATGGAGGACAGACTGTATTTCATGTACACTTTCATTTGCTTGCTGGAAGAGCAATGCGCTGGCCTCCCGGATAAATAATGAAAATTCTCAACAAAGAAACTCTTTGGCAGGGTAAATTTTTAAGAATTGTTCATATTTCTTTCGTTGATAAAGATGGCAGCATAAAAAAATGGGAAGCTGTAGAGAGGATAAATAATAAGGGAATTGTTATAGTTATTCCAATTACTCCTCAAGGAGAATTTGTTTTTATTAGACAGTTTAGACCAGCCTTTGGTGCTTTTGTAATAGAGTTCCCAGCAGGATTGAATGACAAAAAAGAAGCATTAATTGATGTGGCAAAAAGGGAACTTATTGAGGAAACCGGGCATCTCTCAGATGAAATAATTTTTCTTGCTGAAGGACCTGTATCATCTGGGCTATCTACAGAGGTAATCACGGTATACATAGCCAAAAATGTAAAAGAAGTTTCTGAAGAATTAAAAAGTAAATACCCGCCAGATGATACAGAAAATATAGAAGTTTTGAAAGTTCCCCATGAAAAAGCCTTTGAGTTTCTTGAAGAACAAAGAATAAAGGGTGATTTTATTGACCTTAAAATATACGGTTTTATAGAACTTGCAAGAAAATATATCTAAATTAAAATTAAGAGGGTAGAGTGATAAACTCCACCCTCTTAATTCACTACTCAAATGTAATTGCTTGAGATGGACAAAGGTCTGCAGCTTGCTGGCAGTCACAGGTATTACACTTATCAGGACCGATTACCCAAGCCTTGTCATCTCGCATTTCAAAAACTTCAGGACACACTTCTGCACAGCTTCCGCAGCTAACACAGAGATCAAAATCGACTACAGGTGTTGGCATAATAAATACCTCCTTTTTTGATTTTATTTTTATAAAATATAACAAAAAAAGTTAAAATATGCAAATTAAAATTTTATTGAGGGAGGTAAGTGTCTATGAAAGAAAAGGTTTTAGCTAAAGCGAGAGAAGCAAAAGAGGCATCCCATTTCATTGGGAAGGCATCAACAGATTTAAAAAACAAAATAATTCTTAGAATGGCTGATTATATTACAAGTAAAAAAGATGAACTTATTGAGGCAAATAAAATTGATGTGGCAAATGCTGAAAAAAAGGGACTTTCTAAGGCTCTAATTGATAGGCTTACTCTTACTGAGAAAAGAATTTATGAGATGGTAAAAGGACTTGAAGAAGTTGTAGCTCTTCCTGACCCTGTTGGTGAGATTACAAAGATGTGGCTAAGGCCAAATGGAATGCAGGTTGGCAGAATGAGAGTTCCCATAGGTGTAATAGGTGTAATATATGAAGCAAGACCCAATGTTACTGTTGATGTGACTGGACTATGTCTTAAGGCTGGTAATTCAGTTGTGCTAAGAGGAGGGTCGGAAGCAATAAATTCTAACGTATCTCTTGTAAAAATTCTTAAGGATGCCCTAAAAGATGAGGGAATGCATGAAGGAGTTGTAACTTATATAGACATTCCTCAAAGAGAGGCGGTTTTGGAGATGATAAAACTTGAGGGAATTATTGATCTTATCATTCCGCGAGGGGGTGAGGGACTTATAAGAACAGTTACTGAAAATTCACGAATCCCTGTGCTTAAACACTACAAGGGTGTCTGTCATGTGTTTGTGGATAGGGAGGCAGACTTAAAAATGGCAGAGGAAATCTGTTTTAATGCAAAGGTTCAAAGACCCGCTACATGTAATGCAATGGAAACAATGCTGGTGGATGAGACAGTCGCAAAAAAGTTTCTACCCAAGATGCTTAAAAGATTTGAAGAGTCAAGAGTTGAACTTAGGGGATGCAAGAAGACTAAAGCAATCTATCCAAATATTAAAGATGTTACAGAAGAAGATTATTATAGAGAATATTTAGATTTAATTCTAAATGTTAAAGTTGTAAAAGATATGGATGAGGCAATAGAGCATATAACAAAATATGGTTCTGCCCATTCAGATGCTATAGTAACAAAAAATTATGATAAGGCAATGAAATTTTTAAGAGAAGTTGACTCTTCAGCTGTATTTGTTAATGCATCAACAAGGCTAAATGATGGTTATCAGTTTGGATTAGGTGCAGAAATCGGTATCTCTACTGATAAAATTCATGCTCGCGGTCCTATGGGATTAGAGGAACTCACATGTACAAAATTTATAGTTTTTGGTAGTGGACAGTTAAGGCAATAAAGGAAACATGAAAATAGGACTTTTTGGAGGGACTTTTAATCCAATTCATATTGGGCATTTAAGGGGAGCAGAAGAAGTTAGGGAGTATTTTGAATTGGACAAGGTTATATTTATTCCTTCAGGAATACCTGCTCTTAAACATTATGAAATTATTGAAGGTTTTCATAGATTAAAAATGACAGAGTTAGCAATACAGGATAATCCCTATTTTGAGGTTTCTGATTATGAAATAAAACTAAGGAAGCCTTCATATACTGTAAACACAATACCCTATTTCAAAAAACTTTACGAAGGTCACACCCTTTTGTTTATAATTGGTGTGGATGCCTTTTTTGAGTTACCAAGATGGTACAAGACCCAAAAACTTTTAAAGATGATAGATTTTATAGTTATGTCAAGACCGGGGATTGAAGAGATTGAGAGCAAAATGGCGAATTTAGATTTTATAGAAAGTAAACAATCAGAAAATATCTTTAAAATCAAAAATTCAGACAAAAAAATTTATTATATAGAAATTTCGCCTTTTTGGATTTCATCTACAATTTTAAGAGAAATGATAAAAAAAAATAAAAGCATTCGTTATTTGTTACCGGATAAAGTAATAAACTATATTGAAAGCAATAAACTATATAGGAGTGTTAGACATGATTAGCGACTTTAAAGACTTTGATATTGCCTATAATTTTCTTTTAAATGTTTATAAAAGTCCAGTAATGAAAGGGATTTTGGAAAAAATAAAAAATGTTCCCTTAGAAAATTCAATGTTCTATATTTACGGTGAAAATGGTACAGAAAAGAATTACATATTAAAATTAATTCTGTCCCGAATCTATAACTATGATTTAGTGAGAATTCCTAAGGATTTGAATAAAAAGTCTTTTAAAAGAGAAAACACTGTGTATATTATAAATGATATAGAAAGATCAGATATTTCATTCCTTTTCAAAGAAGGAAATACCTTTAAATGTGTTATTTTTTTGGAGGATTTAGATTATGACATTCTCCTGAATCAGGGGAAATTAGACTCTGAAAAATATAATATATTGAAAAAAACCTATAAGATTTACCTTCCACCTCTTAATGCAAGGAAACAAGATATAGTTCCAATTGCAAATATGCTTTTGCAGGAAATTTCGGTTTTTTTGAATCTTCCAGTAAAAGAATTGTCTAAAGAGGCTAAAGAGGCAATAACAGAATATTCTTGGTCTCATAATTTTTATCAATTAAAACATTGCCTAACAAAAGCATGCATTAATTCAAAGCATAAGAAACTAAGTGCAAAGGATATTTTTGGAGAATTTGATGATAAGTTTTCAATAAAAAACTTTCTTGAGTCCAAAATAGGTAATTATTTGAGCGATTTCTGTAGAATAGAAAATTCAAATCTTTATGACACTGTTGTACAGGAGGTGGAAAAAGCTCTTTTTAGCTTAGTTCTTGCTGAAACAGGTAATAATCAGTTAAAGGCTGCAAAAATTTTAGGAATAAATAGAAACACTTTGAGTAAAAAACTTAAAAATTATAATTTGATTTAAAAAGTTTAAATATGTTATAAAAATGATTGTGACTTTTTACTCCATGCTCTCACCTTTAGGAGGAGGGCTTGAAATCCATATGGAGGTAAATTTATGACAAGTAATTTTTATGAGAAAATGGTATTACTTCTGCCAACTCTCTCTGAAGAAGAGGTAAAGGATGTTATTAACAAAATATCTTCAGTTATCACAGATAACGGTGGAGAAGTTTTAAAAATTGAAAATTGGGGCAAGAAAAAATTAGCCTATAAGCTTAATAAACAGTCAATGGGCTATTATGTTTTATTTATTTTTAAAGCACCTTCAAAGGTTATTCACTCAATTGAAGAGTTTTATAAAGTTTATGACTCTGTATTTAAATATATGGTAATAAAACTAAGTAAAGAACAGATTGCCTCTCTTCCACCTGAAATAAAGGGTATTCCAATAGAACCTTCAGAAATTTCCGCCAAAGAATAAAATGTTTAACAGAATTATTTTAATAGGAAATTTAACAAGAGACCCTGAAATAAGATATACACCCTCAGGAGTTGCAGTAGCTACGGTTCCTATTGCTGTAAATTCAAGATACAGACAGGGTGATGAGATGAGGGAGGAAACGCTTTTTATTGACGCTGTTGTATTTGGCAAACAGGCAGAGACATGTACACAGTATCTAAACAAAGGGAAAATGGTTTTGGTAGAAGGCAGACTTAGAGAAAGAAGATGGGAGTATGAAGGTCAGAAAAGGAGTAAATTTGAAGTTATAGCTACTAACATAAGATTTTTATCACGAAAAGAATCTGCAGAAACTCAAGAGGAGCAGATTCCACCAGAAGAATATACGGATTTAGAACCATTTTAAGGGAGGAACTATATGCAACAATCATCTCAAAGAAGATTTTTCAGAAAGAAATATTGTAGATTCTGCGCTGAAAAAGTAGAGTTTATTGATTACAAAAATTCAAAATTATTAAGAGGCTTTATGACTGAGAGAGGAAAAATTCTATCAAGAAAGATGACTGGTACTTGTTCAAGACATCAGAGACAATTAACGAAAGCAATAAAGAGAGCAAGATCAATAGCTTTATTACCATATATTGAGCTTTAATAAAAATGAGGATTCCAAAAAGCTGGATACCTTATATCGCTAATAACATAATTGAAAATCTATTGAAAAAGGGACTTATTGAAACTACAGTTTCTAAGGAACAACTTCTTGAAGAGGCGGAAAAATTAATCCTTGACGAATTAATGGTTGAAGACAGACTTAATGAAGAAGTGCGGGAACTTCTCAAAAAATATGAAACAGAGATTGAAAAAGGTAAACTTGACTACAGAAAGCTTTTTGAAATGACGAAACAAAGGCTTGTAAAACAGAGGAATTTGGTATTATGATGTTATCAGAAGAGAAAATCTCTCATACCTCGCATATATTATTTAATGGTTTAATCAATAAAGGATTAATAAAACTGAAGGCTGATGAACAGGAAATAAGAAGAGAGATTAAGAGAAGTTTTATACAGGCATTGAAAATCGGAGAATCAATTGATGAAGTTGTAAGGAGAAAGCTTCAATCTTTTTCAAAGAAAATAGTTGAAGGTAGTCCTGAATGGAATGTGCTTTATAAAAAATTCTTTGAAGAGGAAGAGAAGAAGAGGTTTGTTCGTTAATGAAAGATTTTATTCCTGCTGTTTCAGATAGGGAAATAAAGATAGAAAAACATAAAGCAAGACTCTTAAAAAGGTCTCCTTGGTGGCGAAATAGAATATCTAAGGGAAAATGTTATTACTGTGGTAAGAGCACGCCTCCAAATGAATTAACTATGGATCATGTTGTTCCCTTAATAAGGGGTGGTAAATCAACAAAGAGTAATATTGTTCCATGTTGTAAAGAATGTAATAATAAAAAAAAGTATTTACTTCCTATGGAATGGGAGTGTTATCTGAAAGAACTTGCTTCCTCTGATCCAGAAAAAATTCTTTAGTTTTTCCTGTTAGGTTCAACATGAACAACAACATCAACTACATCGGGAAATTCCTTTTTAATTGTCTTTTCAACTCTTTCAGCTATATCATGTCCTTCTTTTACAGAAATTGAGGAATCAACAAGAATTTTTAAATCTACAAATATCTGTCCTGCTGTCCCCCTTGTTCTGATATCCTCACAGGATTGAACATCATTACAGGAGTTTACTAATTTTGCAATCTCGGAACTATCAATAAGAGCCTTGTCAATAAGAATATCAGTTGACTCTTTGAGTATCTTAAATGCTTCTCTTGCTACCAATGCGCCGATTATTAAACCAGCAAATGAATCAAGTATATAGAAGCCAGATTTAATAAAAATGATAGCTAAAATTATACCAGAAGTTATAAATATATCTATCTTTGTATGGGAAGAATCAGCAATTAAAAATTCACTTTTTAATTGTTTTCCTCTTTTTCTTTCATAAGTAAAGACAAATATGTTTACAATAATGGTAAATAAAAGAATTATAAATGCTCTATCATCTAATTCTGGTCTTTTGTGTTTTATTAAAGATTCGTAAGTTCCCTTAAGTATTTCCAGTGAGGTGAAACCCATTAAAATACCTATAAATACAGCGAAAATGGTTTCATATTTTCTATGTCCGTAGGGATGTTCTCTATCTGGTGGACGACTGGCAAGATATATTCCAATTATTCCACCTATATTACTAACTGCATCAAAAAGAGAGTGAAAACCATCAGAATAAATTGCAAGAGAGTTTACTTTAAATCCATAAATTATCTTGGCAGAGGAAACTAAAAGATTCAGGAACAGTGTTATTAAAAGCACCTTTCTTATTTCTCTTTTTCTGTCCATTTATCTTATTATTGGTTTATAAAGTATAATTCCATCCTTATCCATAGTATAGTCTATAAAAGGTTCATCTACAACTTTGCCTTTAATACTTGATGCGTGTCGTATTATTATAGAGCTTTTTTCTTTTATTATTATGCCCACATGTGTTACATCTAATCCTTCTTTAAGAGTATAAAATCCGCAATAAAGGACTGAATCAATTTTATCTATTATATTAGCAATGCTTTTTTGTGGGATATATGCAATTTTTTTTAATCTAATTGGTAATCCTTCGATCCATTTTTTTTGATTATCCCTTTTGTTCAATTCTTTTAAAGTTGTTTTATAAGCACCCTCTCCGATTTTAGATGTGATGTTTTTTAAAGTAGGTATACTGTCCCAGTCAGAAAAGAAATGTCTTCTGTTTTCAAATTTTATAACTCCATTGTAATATCTCACCCATTTTAGATTATTTACAAATGATTCATAGTCATAGGAAAGCCTTAATGCTTCTACATATTCAAGAAAGGTCATACAATCAACACCTTCAAAATCTATTGTTAAGGATTCCTCCTTTTCAGCAATTTCAGAGATTGAACCTTTATTATATGGAATATTTATGAAAAATTCTGAAATTTTAACTATTTTTTCTTTGTCCTTTAATCCTGAAATCTCATTAAATATTTTATTAACTTTAATTTTACCTTCTTTAACTATCATATGCTATGATAAAACATGTCTATGATTGATATCCACTTTCATGGTACAGAAAGGCTTGATATAAAAGAAGCTAAGGATTGGGAAGAGATACTTCTAATAGCAAAAGAATATGGTGAAAAGGGTACAGACGGATTTTTATTTACTCTTTATCCAGATGAGCTGAATAAAATGAGGGATAAACTGTTAATTATAAAGAAAGCGATGAATAATCAAAGAGATGGAGCAAAGATTTATGGAGCTTACCTTGAAGGTCCTTTCATTAATCCTTTAAAGGCTGGTGCACTTGATTATAATAAATTTTTAATGCCAAATATAGATAAACTAAAGAAACTCATAGAGGGCTTTGAAGAGATCATAAAGATAATTACTATAGCCCCCGAACTACCAGGTGCAATTAGTCTAATTGAAAGATGTAATGATTTAGGTCTTATAGTTAGTATGGGTCATTCTGATGCAACTTTTGAAGAAGCTCAAGATGGATTTAAAGCAGGTGCAAAACTAATTACACATTTATTCAATGCAATGACAGGAATACATCATAGAGAGCCTGGTCTTGCTGGATTTGGAATTATCAATGAGGAAGTATATGTTGAGGTAATTGCTGACGGAAGGCATATTAATGACGAGATTTTAAAGTGGCTTTTTAATATTAAGAAACCCGATAGAATTATTCTTGTTTCAGACATGGTAAAGGACAAAGGAAATGGGCAATTGATTAAAGGCGGTAATTTGAGTTTACTGGAAATTAGAGAAAGACTTTTGCAATTAAAAATTGACAGTGAAAAGATTAATAAAGCAGTTTATGAAAATCCAAAAAGGTTGTTGAAACTTAACTTTCTTTAAGTTTTTCTGCCTCTTCCTGTTCAGTTTTACATTCAATACATAAGTCTGTAACTGGTCTTGCTTCAAGTCTTTCTATAGGTATCTCTACGCCGCAGGATTCACATATACCATAACTGCCAGTTTCTATTTTCTCGAGAGTTTTTTCTATTTTTTTTAGAAGTTTTCTTTCTCTATCTCTTAGCCTAAGGAGAAAACTCCTATCAATCTCTTGTGAAGCTATGTCTCCAATTTCAGATAAATTACCTTCTGAAGGCAGATTAGATAACATAACACCTGCGTCAACAAGGATTTGTTCCTTTTGTTTTATCAACTTTTTTTTAATTTCTTCTATTCTTTTTTGTCTTGTCTTATTTTTCATAATTCTCCGCAAGATTTTAGTAGAATATCAAAAATTCCTCAAAATAGTCAAATTGGGAAGATATATTTAATAAAATCTTGTTAATACTCCTTTAATATTATCAATCTTAGGTATTTGCTCAATGAGAGGTTTTTCTTTGATTATAGGAATTTGTTCTTCAAAGGTGATTCTTTCAGTTTTATAGATAATCCCGATCGGGATTTTATCTCCCCATTCAAGAGATTTTTCAAAGGCTTTTGTTCTGTCAGAAGAATCATATTCTTCGGGAATTCTGTATACTCTTTGTCTATACCATTCAAAGGTATTTATCTTATTAAAGCTTACACATGGCTGAAGAATATCTATAAGTGAAAAACCTTTATGATTTATAGCTTCTTTAAACAAATATTTAAGATGTTCAATATCTCCTGCAAAGCCTCTCGCTACGAAACTACAGTTTAAAGTTATTGCCATTGCAAGAGGATTAAACTGCTCTGAAAAAACTCCAAAGGGTTGAGTCTTTGTTACCATGCCTTTCATTGACGTAGGAGATGCCTGTCCCTTGGTTAACCCATATATCTGATTATCATGAACAAAAAGTTTGACATCTATATTACGTCTTATCGCATGAATAAGATGATTTCCGCCCTCACCATAGCAG
>JAOAGU010000070.1 GCA_026415595.1 Thermodesulfovibrio sp.
CTTATAGTTTGATTATTTATCAAATTAATTAACTCGCCGAGCCATTGAGGTTTAATTGAAAAATTGTTGATAGAAATTTTTTCATCATTAAGGATTTTAAGAATCTCTGTCATGAACCAATTACTGATAGCTTTATAATCATTTGTAAACTTTGCAGTTTCTTCGAAGTAATCTGCGTATTCTTTCTCAGTGGTTAAAATATCAATGTCGTAATCTGGTAGGTTGTATTGAATTTTAATTCTTTCTTTTCTTTTAGATGGAAGTTCAGGTAAATCAATTCTTATTTTATCTATAAACTCATCACTAATTTCGAGTTGAGGTAAATCTGGTTCTGGGAAATAACGGTAGTCATGACTTTCTTCTTTCGAGCGCATTGGTTCAATCATTTGTTTATCCGCATTCCACAACAAAGTTTGTTGAATTACTTCACCACCATTTGAGATGATATCAATTTGTCTTTCTATTTCAAATCGCAGCGCATCCATCACATTTTTAATCGAGTTCATGTTTTTAACTTCTGTCTTTGTACCGAATAAATTTGAACCAACTTCTCTAATTGAAATATTTGCATCGCAACGTAGACTTCCTTCTTCCATATTACCATCACAAATTCCAAGGTACTTTACTATTTGTCTTATTTCGCTTAAAAATTTTCCTGCTTCTTCTGGACTTCTTAAATCAGGTGCAGTTACAATTTCAATTAAAGGAACACCACAACGATTATAATCCAATAGTGTAAAATTCCCTTGGTCGTGAATAGATTTACCTGCATCTTCTTCAAGATGAATTCGATTAATCCCAATTTTTCTTTTTGAATTGTTTAATTCAATTTCGAGATAACCATTTGAGCAAAGTGGTAGTTCATATTGTGATATTTGATAGCCTTTTGGTAAATCTGGATAAAAATAATTTTTTCTCGCAAAGACTGAGTTTCGATTGATTGTGCAATTAGTTGCCAATCCCATTCGAATTGTAAACTCAACTGCTTTTCTGTTAAGAACAGGTAATACCCCTGGATGACCTAAGCAAATTGGACAAACATTTGTGTTAGGTGGATTACCAAATTTG
>JAOAGU010000071.1:0-441 GCA_026415595.1 Thermodesulfovibrio sp.
CTTTAATAGATGAATTGTGGCAGTTTATTTTTAATAAGATTAAAACATCAAAACATTTCTTACCCTTTCTTGCATCAGAAGCAATAAAGTTTAGACCTCCTATTGGTTTCTTTGGTAAACTTCAAACAGAAAAGGAAGGAAAACATAAGGGAGAAATTGACATAAAAAAGTACGGAATTTTTCCTATAACACAAGGCATAAGGGTTTTATCTTTGCATAATGAAATAAGAAATACAAACACCTTTGAAAGAATAAGAAGTCTTAAAGAAATCTCTGTTTTTACATCTGAGTTTGCAAAAGACTTAGAGGAAAGCTACAGGTTTCTAATGAGCTTAAGACTAAAGTCTCAGCCTAAAAAGATAAGAAACAACCTTCCTCCAGACAACTACATAAATCCAAGGGAGCTTTCTAAAACAGAAAGAGAAATACTTAGGGATATTT
>JAOAGU010000071.1:451-709 GCA_026415595.1 Thermodesulfovibrio sp.
TGACATTAAAAAATACGGGATTTTTCCCATAACGCAGGGTATAAGGGTTTTATCCCTTCATAATGAAATAAGAAATACAAACACCTTTGAAAGAATCAGAACTCTAAGGGAGATTTCTATCTTTACCTCTGATTTTGCACTGGATTTGGAAGAAAGCTACAGGTTTCTAATGACTTTAAGACTTAAGTCACAGGCTAAGGAAATAAGAAACAATCTTCCTCCAGACAATTATATAAATCCAAAGGAACTTTCTAAGAC
>JAOAGU010000071.1:719-1064 GCA_026415595.1 Thermodesulfovibrio sp.
TTTTTCATGAAATTTAAAACTTTAATTTCTCAATTCTTTGTAATGTAAGAATCTTTTTCAAAGTAAATCAAAATATTAATTTTCAACAACTCACCTAATAACATAGGAAAAATAATGATAAAACAAGTTGCAAATCAAAATCATTTATTATAAATTTTTATTAGAAGATAGTGAAGAAACATTTTCATTTCTTATTTTTAGGAAAAATAAATAAAAATCAATGAAGGAAGGGGGTATATTTATGGGACTCTTTAATAATGGTATCAAGGGAAATATACTTACAGGTTTGGCAATAGGCATAGGTGCATCTGTATTAGCGCCTGTTGTTATTCCAATGTTAGCTTC
>JAOAGU010000072.1:0-177 GCA_026415595.1 Thermodesulfovibrio sp.
GCACGACCATTGCCGTAAACATCCGCATTATCAAAGTGATTGACACCATTATCTAAAGCATAATAAATAGCTTCACGAACTTCATCTTCGTTTACATCAGCCCAACCGTTTGGAATTCCATCAACCCAATTTAACCCACCCATAGTCCAGCATCCAAGACTAATTTCAGAAACTTCA
>JAOAGU010000072.1:187-826 GCA_026415595.1 Thermodesulfovibrio sp.
GTTTTCTGTATTTCATAATTCCTCCCACTAATTATTTGTTTAAAATTTTTGCTGCTTCTTTTGCAAAATATGTTAGAATTAAATCTGCACCTGCTCGTTTTATAGCAGTTAATGATTCCATCATTACTCTTTCACCATCAATCCAATTGTTCAATGCTGCTGCTTTTATCATTGAATATTCACCACTTACTTGATATGCAGCAGTTGGCATTCCAAATTTTTCTTTAACACGATAAATAACATCAAGATAAGGTCCTGCAGGTTTTACCATTACAATATCTGCACCTTCTTGAATGTCGAGTTCAACTTCCCACAAAGCTTCTAAGACATTTGCTGGATTCATTTGATGGGAACGACGGTCACCAAACTTTGGTGTCGATTCAGCCGCTTCTCTGAAAGGACCATAAAATCCAGATGCATATTTCGCAGCATAAGACATGATTGGTATATTTTGAAAACCATTCTCATCTAAAATTTTTCTGATAGCAGCAACTCTTCCATCCATCATATCAGAAGGTGCAACTACATCTGCACCAGCTTTTGCATGAGTGAGTGCTTCTTTTGCAAGTAATATATTCGTTTCATCATTTAATATTTCATCGCCTTTAAGAACACCACAATGACCATGAGAAGTATATT
>JAOAGU010000073.1 GCA_026415595.1 Thermodesulfovibrio sp.
ATAAGGCACAGGTGTCCAGCATCTTTCAACAATTCCATGCCCTTTTCATAAAAGAGGGTATATATATCACCCGTTCTATCAAAGGTTTCATAGCCTTTATCTTTATAAAGGTTTGCAAGGGCACCGCTATTTTTTTGTAACTGAATATACGGCGGATTGCCGATCACCATATCAAAGCCATTTTTTACGCCAAACATCCACTCAGGGTCAAACCAGTCTGCTGAGGCGTTTTGGTCGTAGGGGTCAAAGTTGGAAATTTTTTTAGAGGCGGTTGTTGAGAAGCCGTCTTCTTCAAGGCTACTTGCTAATTTTTTTCTTAATTCTTTATCTTTTTCCTGTAATCTTAGTTTTTGTGTTCTGGTTTTTGCCTGAAAGTAACGGTGTCTTAATGTCTTTATCTCTTCTTCCAGTTTTAAAACTTTTTGTGATATCAGAACACCATTGGGTTTTTCCAAGGGGATCAGTGTGTTTGCACATACAAATTTGGTCTCAAGGTTTGGAAGTGGTCTTATGCCGAAGTTGTCTTTTGTTTTGTCTACGTTTTGATCGATTATGAGTGATATAAAAAATCTCAACTTGCTTATCTGTATTGCTATGGGTTGAATATCAACACCGTATATGCAGTTTTCAATTAAAAATAGTTTTCTTGCATAGTCAGGATGGTTTATCTTTGTATCAAAGGCATCATTTATCTCATCAAGGAGCTCTTCTCTCTCTTTTTTGTCTTCGTGGTTTAAGACCTCATCTAACTCTTTTAATACCTTTTCTCTTTGAAGTTTATACCAGTATGTG
>JAOAGU010000074.1 GCA_026415595.1 Thermodesulfovibrio sp.
CTTATGCCACATATGTGATTGATAAATTTGCATTTATATTAAACTACAACAGATTAAACAGTAAGAAAATGAAAAACTTTTATGAGAGATTTAAAGCATTGTATCCGTGTAATATCTTGTAATATAAAGGTATGTGATAGTCTGATAATGATCCAGAGAATCTGGGAGAGTTTAATGAGGCATTAAAGCAAGAAGGAATATCGCATGTATTTAGTTGTCTTCGCTGTTAAAAGATTAATGCCAATATATAGAGATATAATAAAAATAAAGGAGAAATTTATATACAATTATTTTGATATAATCCATGATAAGATGCTCTTTAACCAAGTACTTGCAGATTACCTAATCTTCTATATTACAAAAAAATTTATAAATCACTGAATAAAAAGACACGCATATATTTTATAATTGAAAAAGAAGAAATATCGTATATCTCTATAGCTTATAAATAGGCTTGACTTTATGAAGTTTTGATTCTTCATTTATCGCATTATATTTTCTTCTTCCAGAAAAATATATTTACTAAAGCGAAGTCTTTTAACCATAGATGTTCTTTTTCAAATCTTATTGAATTTAATAATTTTTCCCTTTCCCAGCTAAAAAGTTCTCTCTTATACTTAAACTGCCAGTGTTCAAAGACTTCATCAAGGCTGTGGTAGGCAAAGGAGCTTTCACAGAGATAAGAGTA
>JAOAGU010000075.1 GCA_026415595.1 Thermodesulfovibrio sp.
TCATAATCCCTTCCCTGACCCACTTTTACTTTAATCTTTTCAAACATAAAAATAAATCCCCTATCTCAATTTTATTTTTCAAACATAAATTTATTCTGATTAATATCAAATGGCAAAGGATAATCTCCATCAAAACATGCCATACAGAATTTGTCTTTTCTACCACCTGTTGCCTTTATCAAGCCCTCCAGAGAAAGATATGCAAGTGAATCAACACGAAGATATTTTCTTATTTCTTCTATTGAATGATTATTCGCAATAAGTTCGGTCCGTGTTGGAAAATCCATTCCATAAAAACACGGATTAAAAATTGGTGGCGAGGAAATTCTATAATGAATTTCCTTTGCCCCGGCTTGCCTTATCATTTTTACTATTTTTCTACTAGTTGTGCCACGGACAATGGAATCATCAATTACCACAACACGTTTTCCCTCTATAATTTCCCTGACAGGATTTAATTTTAATTTAACTCCAAAATCTCTTATTGTCTGCTCCGGTTCTATAAAAGTTCTTCCAACATAATGATTTCTAATAAGACCCATATCATATTTTATTCCTGTGGATTCTGAATACCCTATTGCAGCAACAACACCAGAATCAGGAACCGGAATTACCACATCAGCAGCACACGGCGATTCTTTGCCTAACTG
>JAOAGU010000076.1 GCA_026415595.1 Thermodesulfovibrio sp.
TGTTAAGAACAGGTAATACCCCTGGATGACCTAAGCAAATTGGACAAACATTTGTGTTAGGTGGATTACCAAATTTGGTTGAGCATTTACAAAATAATTTTGATTCGGTTAAGAGTTGTGCGTGAATTTCAAGACCAATGACTGCTTCGTATTTCATATTGTTCTTTTTGATTATTGAAAGAAAGTAATTCTTGTAAATCTAAAAATTATTTTTTGAGTTTTCATTTGTTCGTAAATCGTTTAGTGAATTTCTTTCCCAAAAAACGCCATCATAATAACCTTGAATAGATTTATCTTTTTCAGCCAAGAATAATCTTTTTTGTGCATAAAGACAGTACTCTTCATCTAACTCAACCATTACAAAGTTTCGATTCAGTTTTTTTGCAACAACACCACTTGTTCCAACTCCTGCAAATGGATCAAATATTACATCACCTTCCTTTGAACTTGCAAGAATTATTTTAGCTAACAACTTCTCAGGTTTTTGAGTTGGATGAGGAGTATTCTCGGGCATTGACCAAAATGGAATTGTTATATCAGTACAAATATTCGAAGGATATGTCAAATCATATTTACCTTCATCGTTTTTAATCCAATCTTTTTGATTACCGTTAATTCTGTATGGAG
>JAOAGU010000077.1 GCA_026415595.1 Thermodesulfovibrio sp.
TTTTCCTTATCAGGGGTTCTACCGTTTCCAAGATGACAATCCCTACACGATACTGTTTTGTGTCCAGATTGTTTTCTAACATCTTCCAAGGTTACATAAAACTGAGGATATCCAAGTTCAGCCATCTTTTCCTTAGAACTATGACAGTTAATACAACCTGAGGAAGAATCCATATAGTAGTTATAACCAAGAAAGCCTATTACGAGAATAAACTGAAGAAAAAATATAGTTACTGTTAATGGAGTAGCCAATTCACTGATTTTTCCAAGCCTGAAAGGCATTAGAAATTATAACAGAGAAAGGGGGCATAAAGCCCCCAAAATTTTAATTCTCTGTTATTTTATATTTGCCGCCCTTTTTGATCTGAATAGTTGCATCAAGGAATTTTACGTTATATCCTGCTTCCTTGAGAATATTATAAGCCATTTCTGCTCTCATTCCTGTGGCACAATGTATGACTATTTCTTTATCCTTTGGTAATTCATTAAGTCTGTCCTTAAGCTCATTAACAGGAATATTCTTTGCACCTTTAATAACTCCCATCTGAGTTTCTTCAGGGTCTCTTACATCAAGAATTATTACATTCTTTGGAATTTTTCCTGTAAT
>JAOAGU010000078.1 GCA_026415595.1 Thermodesulfovibrio sp.
GTTTTAATACTTCCTTCTATATTCTTATTTACTTTTTTTATTAAATGCTTAAATGCTCTCCTTTCATCAACAAGAACAATACTTAAACCTTTACTAAACCCACCCCCATACATACGACAGGTTCTTCCACTTGCCTGTAAATATCCAGGTGCCTCTGAAACTATCATCTTATCCATCCTCTTCCGATTGACTTTTTTGAAGATATAAAAAGAAGTCCACCTTTTCCTAAATTCTTAATCCGTTCTTCAATTGGCTTTTTATCTATATCTTCGTATAAATCTATAACATTTCTTAAATAAAAAGGCGGAAGAAACTACAAGTTCCCCTTTTCCTTAGTTTTTATAAAGAAACATTGAAGTGCTTACAAGGACTTTAAAGTCTCCTTTTTAGTCTTTCTTTTTTTATTTCCTTTTGCTTTTGTGATTCTTCTGAAAAATATAAAATCTCCTTTTAAAGCTTGCTATAGAAATTCCAAAGGAAGTTTTACCTACTCCTGTTGGTGCAAGAAGAACAAATGAATTTCCCAAAAGAACCCTCTTTGCCTATCCAAGTTGTAAACTCCATGGTTTTGATTTAAAAA
>JAOAGU010000079.1 GCA_026415595.1 Thermodesulfovibrio sp.
AACTTGAAAGATGCTCTTCAATAGAACCTTCATGATAAAGGTCAACATAAATTGACTTTACAAAAGGAATAACAGAAGAAGGACTGGCTGGTATTGGAATTCCTGAATTTGTCATTGCTGTAAGAAGCCCTACTGTTTTAATTGTTACTGTTTTCCCTCCAGCATTTGGTCCTGTGATAACAAGAATTTTTTTATCCTTTAATCTCAAATTGAGAGGTTCCACCATTCCCTTCGTAAGAATTAATAAGGGATGACGTGCATTTATCAAATTTATTATGCTTTCAGACGTTAACCTTGGAATATGGGCATTAAATTTTTGAGCAAACTTATATAAAGAACAAAGTTTATCGAGGTATATAAGGAGATTGAATTCTCTGAGCAAAGAACTGCTTATTTGGTGAATTTCCCCTGAAATATCTTTTAAAATCCTGATTTCTTCTAATCTTTCTTCAAGTCTTAATTCTTCAAGTTTTTTATTCATTTGAAATTATATTTTTATTATTTCAGCTCCAAGATCACTCAGTTTCTGATCAATATCTTCATAGCCCCGCTCAATATGCACTGCACCATTTACAATAG
>JAOAGU010000007.1 GCA_026415595.1 Thermodesulfovibrio sp.
CTCAAGAGCAGATATTGAATGCTCGAAGGAGATAGGAGCTGATATGGTAGAAATTCATACTGGATATTATTCTGAAACAAAAGGTGAGAAACAACTCATTGAGCTTGAACGAATAAAGGATGCTATTGCATATTCAATTAGTTTAGGACTTAAAACAAATGCAGGACATGGGCTTAACTATTATAATGTTAAGCCTATTGCATCAATAAAAGGCTTAAGAGGCTTATATATTGGACATAGTATCATTTCAAGAGCGGTATTAGTGGGAATTGAAAAAGCTGTAAAAGAGATGAAAAATTTAATAAAAGAGGCATCCATTGGTGTTTAATAATAAAATCACATATCAGACATTGTCACAATATTTATCAGAAGTTAGAGATATCTTTCAGGAATGGGCTGACTACAGATGGATTGTTGGAGAAATTGCAAGAGTAGATACTGATAAAAACGGTAATTATTGGTTTGAGCTTGTTGAAAAAAGAGATGAGGAAGTAATTGCCCAATGTGGAGCAGTACTCTGGAAAAGCAGTATAGAGACAGTTCAAAATTTTTTTCTTA
The DNA here is from genome assembly GCA_026415595.1 of Thermodesulfovibrio sp. Classification (GTDB taxonomy): domain Bacteria; phylum Nitrospirota; class Thermodesulfovibrionia; order Thermodesulfovibrionales; family Thermodesulfovibrionaceae; genus Thermodesulfovibrio. The sequence continues at coordinate 559 of JAOAGU010000007.1, forward strand.
AAACAGGCATGTCCGTTCAAAAGGGAATGAAAATACTGTTTTTAGGAAAAGCAACTTTTCATGAAAGATACGGATTCAAAATAAGTATATTACAAATTGATCCTTCCTATACTCTTGGCGAAATGGCTTTGAAGAAAAAAGAGGTTTTAGAACGCCTTACAAAAGAAGGGCTCATTGATAAAAATAAGGCTTTCCCTTTACCCTTAGTAATCCAAAAAATAGCTGTAATTTCAAGTGAATCAGCAGCAGGATATGAAGATTTCATTAAAATATTAAGAGAAAATAAATACGGCTTCAGTTTTTCAATAAAACTTTATGATGCCTTTGTTCAGGGTCAAGAGGCAGTTTTTTCTATTATAACAGCATTAAAAAAATGTTCCTTAGAGCACAAAAACTTTGATACAGTTGTGATAATAAGAGGTGGTGGTTCTGTCGTTGATTTACAATGTTTTGATGAATATGAACTGGCTAAAGCTATTGCTTTGATGCCTCTGCCTGTTTTAACAGGGATAGGACATACAAGGGATAAAACCGTAGCCGATGAGGTTGCCCACAGTAGTTTTAAAACACCTTCTGAGGTTGCTAAGTTTATTCTTGAACAAACTTTACATTTTGATTCTTTGATAGAGGAATTAAAAAAATCAATCTTTCAGAAAACTAAGTTTTTACTTGATATGGAATTTACAAAAAATGAAAATTTTCAAAAAAGATTGATCTTATCTACGAACAGCTTTCTGCAAAATTCTAATTCTAAAATAAATCTTATGCTAAGTGATACAACTAAATCAGTTTTTAAAAAGTTAAATATTGAAAAGGAAAAAATTTTCAGATTAAAAAATCAATTCCACTTAAAGACTAATTTAAAAATAAAAAATGAAATGACAAAGATTAATAACTCTGCCAATAAAATAAACATAAAATCATCTCAACTTTTAACTAAATTCAATTTCTTACTGAAGACGATCTCAAATTCCATAAATGACAGAGTAAAAAATAGTTTAGCAATAAAAAATCTTAATCTGCACAGAATTCAGGAAAAATTACATCTTTTAAGTCCTGAAAATATTCTAAAAAGAGGATATAGCATAACCTATATGGATGGTAAAATATTAAAGGATGCAAAGGAGGTAAACATAGGTTCTAAATTGGAAATTCAGCTCTATAGAGGTAGAGTAATAAGCAAAGTTCAAAAAAAGGAGGAGATAAATGGAGAATCTAAGCTATTCTAATGCCATAAAAGAAATAGAAGAAATATTAAAATACATAGAGTCTCAAGAAGTGGATGTAGACATATTGGTAGAGAAAGTTAAAAGAGCAACAGAGCTTATAAGATTTTGTAAAAGTAAACTGAAAGGTGCTGAAGAAGAACTTCATAAAACCCTGCATGAACTTGAAGAATCGCCACTGCCTGAAGGAGAAGAACCTTTTTAAAAATGAATTGGAAAGAAAATGTATTTTTTACTCTTGTTGAGCCAAAGGAAAGTGGTAATATAGGCTCATCAGCAAGGGCAATGAAAAATATGGGCTTTACAAATCTCGCGCTAATCAATCCTCCCATATTAAAGGATGAAGCGAAATGGATGGCTTGGAGAAGTGAAGATATTTTAGATAAAGCAGAAAAATTTTATAGCTTAGATGAAGCATTGAAGGACAAGTCTCTTATAGTTGGTACAACTCGTAGAAGAGGTTCTAAAAGAGGAGCCATAGTAGATGTTAAGGATGGCGTAAAAAGAATATATGAAGTAGCTCAAGCAAATAAAGTAGCAATTCTTTTTGGTAGAGAAGACAAAGGCTTATTTAATGAGGAAATTGAAAAATGTGGATTTCTAATTACAATTCCCACCTCAGAGTTACAACCTTCTCTAAATTTAGGTCAAGCTGTTTTAATAATAGCCTATGAACTCATGAGAGTTGAGGAAATAAGGGACTTTCATATGGAAAGGCAGTTCTATGTTAACAAAGAGGAATTAGATAAATTATATGATAGGCTGCTCGTAATTCTTAAAAAAACAGGGTATATACCAGAAAATAAGGACATAGAAAGAAGTATACTAAACAACTTCAAACATCTTTTTGGAAGAACCGGGCTTACATTTTGGGAATTAAAAATGCTGCATGGACTTCTCAGTCACATTGAAGAAATATATAATAAAAATTAATTATTCACGATTATAAATCAAGCTTCATTAATATCGCATCCTCTTGAGGTACTATATAGTAATTTTTTCTTATTCCACATTCTTTAAAACCAAATCTTTTATAAAGATTTATAGCTCCTATATTTGACTTCCTGACTTCTAAATAACAAGTTTTTACAAAAGTTTTTTTGAGGTTAAATATTATGTCCCTCAGCAAAGCAGAAGCAATTCCTCTTTTACGAAAAGATGATTTCACAGCTAACGATAAAATCTCCGCTTCATCTAAAATAACTCTAACAACAATATAACCTATGATTTCTTTCTCAAATTGAGCCACCTTAAAAAGTGATTTATATCTTATTGATTCTTCAAGAAAAGATTTAACAGACCAAGGAATAGTAAAGCTTTCCTCTGTAATATTTACAACTTGTGTTATGTCAGATTCATTAAAATCTCTTATTATAATTTCATCCAAATCTAATCTCTGCCTCTGATTTCCTTAAATAAAGAGGTTTGAGATCTCTTGCAGAGATAAAATTACCCTCTTTAACTTTTTCAAATCCTATTGAGGCAACTATGGTAGGAGAAGGTATATTTTGTATTGGATTAGCAAATATAGCCTTGTCTCTGAGCATTTTAGCTAATTTTTCTCTGTAAAGATTTAAACCATCACCTGTAAAAATCGTCTTCTCCTGAATCCACTCTGTAAGGGCTTCAGGTGTCAATACAGAATCTTGCTTAATTCTTACTAATCTTTTATCCTGCCACTTAAAAAGTGCTGAATAAATCTCCTTTTTCCTTGCGTCAAGAATTGGACAGATAGAATATATCACATGTGGAAAACCTCTTGCAATAACCTCAAGAGTTGATACAGGTATGACACTTTTACCGGTAACAAATGCAAGTCCTTTTACAGTGCTTACCCCTACCCTTAAGCCTGTAAATGAACCCGGTCCCACAGTAACTGCATAATAATCAATAGTTTCAAGAGGAATTTTCATGATTTCAAGAATATGCGCAATCTCTGGAAGAAGCTTCTCAGAGTGAGATGCCATAAATTGCAGAGTGGATTGTGCTAAAATTATCCCATCCTCAATCACTGCAACGCCAGCATATTTTGTTGATGTATCAATCCCTAAGATTCGCATATTCAATTTTGATTATATACCTTTTTAATGCCTTAGGCGAAGAAGCCCTGTTTGGAAGTATAAATTCCTTCAATTCTGTTTTGAAGTGGGAAGGTAATTCTTTAAGCTCTCCTTCAAGTTTTATAGACTTGCTAATTAAAAAATAGCCATCTTTTTTTAAAAGATGAAGGCAGTTTTTAATGAAATCTTTTATGCTCCATAAAGCCCTGCTTAGGACAATATCAAATTTGTCACTAATATCTTCAACCTTTGCCTGAATTATCTCCACATCGGTAAGCTGAAGCTTTCTTTTAATATTTTTTAAAAAAGCACATTTTTTCCATGAAGGCTCAATCAGAAAAACTTTAAGACAAGGTCTAACAAGAGCTATTGGCACTCCGGGGAAACCTGCACCAGAGCCAACGTCTGCTATTTTTAAAGGTTTCTCAGGAATATAATAGAGATACAAAAGAGAATCAATAAAATGTTTAATTACAATTTCTCTTTCATCATCAATGGAGGTAAGATTATAGGCTTTGTTCCATTTCTGTAATTCCCTTAGATAGAGAATAAATTTAGCTATCAATTCTTTTACTATATTTTCATCTGCGGGTAGTTTTAAATTTTCAGTTATTTCACCCTTTATTAATTGTTTAAATAAATTTTCTATATTATTCAACTTTATTTTCTGCTCCCTGCACCTTTCTGTATAGCTACCATAAGAATTGATATGGCTGCTGGTGTGACTCCAGGAATTCGCATTGCCTGTCCTATTGTTCTTGGAGAGACTTCAGTGAGTTTCTGAATAACTTCTCTTGAAAGACCAGGTATATTAAAATCAAAATCTTCAGGAATCATCTTTTCTTCAAACTGCTTCATTCTTTGAACAAGTTCAGTCTGCTTAGCAATATACCCTTCGTATTTAATATGAATCTCTACAAGCTCTTCAATCTCTCTTGATAGATTTCTTTGCGAAGGTGAAAATTTCTTTATAAATTCATAGTTAAGTTCTGGCCTCTTAAGAAGTTTATCTATAAAAATAGCTTCTTCTATTGGTGTTGTGCCTGCCTCTATAAGAGCTCTATTTATTTCTTCTGAGGGTTTTATTAGGGTTGACTTTATTCTCTTTATTTCTGAATTGAGTAACTCCCTTTTCCCCCTAAACTCTTCATAGGTTTCCTCATCAACAAGTCCGATTTTATATCCATAATCCCTGAGCCTCAAATCAGCATTATCATGTCTAAGAAGCAACCTAAACTCTGCACGGGACGTAAACATTCTGTAAGGCTCTTGCGTTCCCTTTGTGACAAGGTCATCAATCAAAACTCCTATATATGCCTCATCTCTGCCAAGTATAAAAGGTTGCTCACCCTTTATTTTCAGGGCTGCATTTATACCTGCCATTAGTCCCTGTGCTGCGGCTTCTTCATATCCACTTGTTCCGTTTATCTGGCCTGCAAGATAAAGTCCTTCTATAGATTTTACCTCAAAGGTATGTTTTATCTGGGTGGGATAGACAAAATCATATTCAATTGCATAGCCTGGTCTCATTATTTCAGCCTCTTCAAGTCCGGGAATTGTTCTCAAAAAAGCTACCTGAACATCATAGGGCAAAGAAGTGGAAATTCCATTGGCATAATATTCTTTTCTATTTAATCCTTCAGGTTCAAGGAATATTTGGTGTCTTGGTTTTTCTCTGAATTTGACCACTTTATCCTCAATGGAAGGACAGTAACGGGGTCCTATGCCTTTTATTCTTCCGCCATATAGAGGTGAACGGTCAAGATTATTAAGAATTATTTGATGAGTTTTTTCGTTTGTATAGGTTACATAGCAAGGAACCTGCGGATTTGTGATTTCCTTTGTTGAATAGGAAAAAGGAATTGGTGGTTCATCTCCACCCTGTTCTTCTGTTTTAGAAAAATCTATTGTCTTTGCATCTATTCTTGGCGGTGTTCCTGTTTTTAATCTTCCCATTTTAAGACCTAATTTCTTTATTGATTCAGAAAGTTTTTTTGAGGGAAACTCTCCTGCTCTACCTGCTTCAAAAGACTCACCTCCTATGTGAATTAATCCATTAAGGAATGTTCCTGGTGTTATTATCACCGCCTTTGCACCATAAAATACACCAAGAGAAGTGATAATGCCTTTAACTCTTCCATTTTCTACAACAATCTCTTCTACCATTGCCTGTTTTATGGAAAGATTTTTTATATCTTCAAGCAGTTTTCGCATGGAGACATTGTAAAGGATTCTGTCTGCCTGAGCACGTAAAGACCATACAGCAGGTCCCTTTGAGCGATTAAGCATTCTAAACTGTATTCCTGCCATATCTGTAACCTTTGCCATTATGCCACCAAGAGCGTCTATTTCCCTAACAAGATGCCCCTTTGCAAGTCCTCCAATTGCAGGATTACAGCTAAGTTGGGCAATTGTATCCAGATATATTGTAAAAAGTGCTGTGTTTAGCCCCAATTTTGCACAAGCAGCTGCTGCTTCACAGCCTGCATGCCCTGCTCCTACAACGATTATGTCAAAATCTTTTTCTTTATACATTTTTTTATAATTAAATTTATCCTTTCATTTTGCTTTTTATTTTATTATAATAGAGAAATACATGTCATTGCCTGTATTTAAACATACTATATCTAAATTTAAAGCAGTTATTGATGAAGAGCTTGATAAATCTCCTTTTATACTAAAATATGATCCTACCATCGCTTTCCTCTTGATTCGCGAAGTTAATAAAAATTTAATGTCTAAGGAGATAACTAATTTTTCTCAGATGGTAAACTACTTAGGTATCCAAAGAATTAAAAATATAATTCTTGAAAGAGACCTTTTCCTTGAAGAAGAGGATTTGCAGATATGGATATATGGAATGTTAAGTGCGGAAATTTCTTCTTTAATAGTTGAAAAAAGTACCAATATACATAGGGATAAAGCATTTTTTGCTGGATTGATTCCCTGTTTAAGCTTGCTCTTCATGATGAATGAATTTACTAAATACAGAAGAATAATTAATTTTTTAATAAAACTTCCCCTTGAAGATAGAGTTTTTATTGAAAATACAATTTTCGGAACTAATAACTTGGAGTCTGCTCAACGTAATATTTTAACTCCTCCAATTTACAGAAATACTATTAACTTTCTCAATAAAATTTTTAATAAAGGACAAAAAACTATAAAAGATGTTAAACCACCAAAAGGTTCAGAATTGCAAATACCCTATGAATTAGCCCTTCTCTCAGATCTTTCAGCATATGGAGCACAGGCTTTAATGTTTCCTTCGGTAGTAGATAACAGAGAACTTTTTTTAGAACTCTCAAAAAGATACTTTAGTATTAAAGAGGCTGATTCTATAGATATCTTACAAAATGCTATGGACAGATTTATAGGCATTTGTAAGACATTTGATATAATAGACGAAATAAAGTTTTCTACTGAAGATTTTTATCAATTTAAAAAATTTCAGTTTAAATCTAAGAATCCTATCTTTTCAAAAATGCTTGAAGATCTTTTTAAAGAAAATGCAAATGATAGAAATATATACGTTTATGGTGAAACTGCAGTTGGGAAAAGACTTCTTGCTGCTGCCCTTCATCACGCCGATGACAATCCACGTAAAGACAAGCCTTTTGTTATGATTTTTGCAGACATAGATAGCGAATCATTAGAAGAAGAGTTTTTTGGTATAAAAGAGGGATTTAAAGGGAAAAAAGGGAAAAAAGGCGTTTTAAAAATCGCAGAAGGTGGCACCTTGGTAATAAAAGAGTTTGACAGTATGCCATTTGATTTTCAGATAAAGCTTGAAAAGGTAATTAGAGATAAAAAATTCTATAGAGTTGGAGAAATCAATCCTATAGAGTTTAATAATATTAAATTTATTCTCATAGGAAGAGAAGATATTAGAATAAAAATGGCTAAAGAAGAGTTTAATACATCATTAATAACCCTGTTGAATCCTGTTTTTTTCAAAATATTACCATTAAGAGAGAGAAGAGAAGATATATTCTATATTGTTGATGAAATAGTAAAAAAATACAGACTTCAAATTGAAAAGGAACTTGATGATCCTTTTATCATCAATAAATTAAAAACAGAGCCATTCCCTAATAATCTCCGAGATTTAAAAAGGTTACTTTTTATAATGCATATCGATAAAATCCTTAAATCTTAAATATTCTAATCCACCTGAGAGAGATGCAAGAGCCACTGAGAAAAACCATAATAATGATACTGCTAAGGCTTTCTCAAAACCTATAGAGCTACCAAAAAATGCTATAAAACCCCATTCTCTTACTCCAACTCCTGATATGGAGATAGGTAAAGTTGCCAATATAATTATTATAGGAAGATAAATGACTATTTCATAAAAATTAATGCTAACATTCAAGCTCCAAAAAATAATATAAACAGATATCATGACTAAAATCTGAACGAAGAGAGAATAAAAAAAAGCTTGTAAAAAAAGTTTTCTGCTTATTTTAAAAAAATATTCCCTTAAATCTCTTAAAATAGAAAACCTGCCTAAAAAATATAAAAGTATTGTTCCCAATAAAAAAACAATAAATACTGAAGGGACAAGATATATAGTCCAGTTTTCTGGCATCTTCTTATAAAAAATTACAAAGAACAAAACACCAAGCATAAGCAAAGCAAAAAAACCCATATACCTTTCAATAAAAACAGAGCCTATTGCTTCTTTAAAGCCTGTTTTTTTCCTCATTAAAATAATCTTTATCACATCTCCTCCAATAATACCTGGAAGAAAAATATTAAAAAAGCATCCTATCATATATAGAGAAAACAATCTGTTCAAAGTAATATCAGCATTTGAAGGAATGAATAAATTCCATCTTAAAGTTGATATGTATGATGAGACAACATACAGGAGAGAGGATAACAAAAAAAGAAAAATGTTTACCTCTGAAAGAATATTCCACAACTTATAAAAATCTATCTTAATTGAGAGATATGAGATAAGGCTTAGAGTAATAAAAAAGCGAAGAATAAGTTTTATATTTTTTTTCAATCTCCTGGTCCTAAGATTTTTTTCAAAATATAAATTGGTTTTTTTTGTGTTTCATGATACACTCTTACAATCATCTCACCAAGAAGTCCCATTCCAATAAAATTAAGTCCTATCAAAACAGAAAAAAATCCTCCAAGAAGTAATGGTCTTCCTCCGATGGAGACACCTTTAAAAAATTTAAGAAAAACAAGATATCCGATAATTAAAGTACCAAGAATCATAAACAAAACACCAATTGGACCGAAAAACTGTATAGGCTTTGTTGAAAAGCTATGAAGAAATTTTACTGTAACAAGGTCAAGGAGAACTTTTATTGTTCTTCCTATTCCATATTTTGATTTACCTCTATGTCTTGGATGATGGATTATCTCTATCTCTTTTATCTTTACTCCGTACCAGCTCGCAAGTGCAGGAATAAATCTATGCATTTCTCCATAAAGCCTCAAATTTTTAACGATCTCTCTTCTGTAGGCTTTAAAGGAACATCCGTAGTCATGAATTCTTACTCCTGTGACCTTCCCAATCAGCCAATTTGCTATTATTGAAGGAAGTCTTCTTGAGAAAAATGGATCTTTTCTTTTCTTTCTCCAACCACTTACTAAATCAGCATCTTTAATAGCTTCAAGAAGTCTCGGTATGTCAGCAGGATCATTTTGTAAATCTCCATCCATCGTGATAACCACATCTCCTCTGGCAAAATCAAATCCAGCAGCAAATGCAGCAGTTTGACCAAAGTTTCTTCTAAAACTTAGCACTACTACTCGCGGATCTTTTTTCTGAATTTTCTCAAGAAGTTTTAGGGTGTTATCAATGCTTCCATCGTCAACATAAATTACTTCATAGGAATTTTGAAGTTTACTTAATATTTCTGTAAGTTTCTCATGAAGTTCTTCAATATTTTCCTCTTCATTATAAAGGGGTATTACAATGGATAAATTCATATTAACTCCCTCAGTAAATTTCTGGTTTTCTTAAAAACATGCCTTTGAAATTATAACACTTAAAAATCGTATAGTCTCTAATTTTAACATCTTTCCTAAAAGCTGTAAATTTTTCAGGAACACATCTTTCAAAGGCTGAAGATACTTCAAATTCAGGCTCATTTTTTGTTCCATATACAACATAAATTCCATGAGTTTTCCTTTCAGCTTTGAGTTCATTATTTATTGAGCTCCAAAGATCATATTGATTCATTCTTCTTCCGACATTAATGCAGTAAACAGTTGGTTGCCCATTTACATAAAATGCAAGTTCACTGGATATCTGATATCTATCAGAGAAAATTACCACATTGCCATATTTTTCAAGTTCTATTTTAATTTTAGATACTTTAACACCAAGCTCTCTCCAGCCTTTAATCCTTGAAGAAGGATCAAGCTTGGCTGACAGTTTTAAATAGGGTATTGTATAGCTTAAAACTGAAAAAACTAAAGCTAAAATTATTGAAAATGTTATGAGTTTTTTATAAATCTTACTTTCAAAAGCATAGGCAATTACTAATAAAAAAGAAACATAAGCTGGCATTGCCCAGTTTGCTTGAACTTTTCCCTGCAGACTTTTAAGTAAGAAGAAAACAAACAATGGTAATGAAAAAGCAATAAGAAACCACCTTTTATCAGGCTGAAGGTTTAAGGCTTTAGGTTGAAGCAGAAAATAAAAACCTATAACAAAAATTAATGGTGTTACTACTAAAAGTTGACCTCCAATAAATTCTATAAAATATTTCAAAGAAATCTTTAAACCATCATATATATGTGCCTGTCCTGCTGTATGTTTCAAAGTAACCCAATCATGCTGAAAATTCCATATTATTACAGGTGAAAAAACCATTAGAGAAATAATTAAACATGTATAAAACCAGGGATTCTTAAATATTTCTCTATCATCCTGAGACAAAGCTGAATAAGCTCTTCCTTTTCTAATCAAATAAATAAACATACAAACATAGAAAAAAGCCATTGTATACTTGGTAAGAAGACCTAAGCCAATAAAAAACCCAAGAAGTAACCAGTTTATTTTTCTGCCTTCAAAGACATTCAAAAAAAGATACATTGAAACAATCCAAAATAAAATAAAGGGACTATCAATTGTAAAAATAACTCCATAGGTTGAAAAAAGTGGAATAAACTGAAAAAGTATCCCAGCTATAAATCCAATTTTTTCATTGAAGAGCTTCTTGCCAATCTTATAAATAAAGAAACTACTTAGAAAAGAGAATACAACCGCAAATACTCTCACTCCAAAAGATGTGTCTCCAAAAATCCATGTGGAAATAGCAATTAAATAGGCAATCAATGGACCTTTGGAATAGTAACTCAAGTCAAGCCTTCTACTCCACTCCCAGTAATGGGCTTCATCAGGCGAAAGGTCTAAAGGACCATGAATAATAAAATAAACTCTAAATAGGCTTATTATAATCAGAGAAAAATAAAACAATCTTCTTAAAGAATCAACTCTCGTGGTGATTTGATATAGAGCAAACCCTATAAACGCTCCAATTAATGCTCCTGCTAAAACATCTGTAGGCCAATGAACACCAAGATATACTCTGGAAAGAGAAATTAAAAGAGCGATTGATAAAGTATAAATGAGTAAAAATTTTTTTAAATTTTTTGATATTAAAAGTCTTTTTAAAAAAAGTATTAAAATTACTGCAGCAGCAAAGGCGTTAGTACTATGATTGGAAGGAAAGCTGTATGAAGAAATACAACCGACAATATCCCTAAAATACTCAGTCAAGCATGGACGGGCTCTCTTTATGAAATTTTTTATTTCCCAGGAAAACCAGTCAGATAAAAAAATCCCTACAAAAATAGTAACTACCAAGTAGCAAACTAAATTATAGTTTCTTTCCTTTAGCCATTTAAATATCATCCAGAAAAGTAAAGGAAGCCATAGTATCCAGCCTCTTTGTGTAAAGAAAACCATGAGTGTGTCTAAAAAGCTGTTTGCAATTGTTTTATGAAAAAAAAGCAGGATTTCTCTTTCCATGTTTAGATTTGAAATTATAACATGTTATAATTTCCTTATGCCTGTTTTTGTAAAGGATGCCAACAAGTGTGTAGGATGCCTTATATGCATGTTTGCCTGTGGAAGAGCTCATCTGGTAGTAGGAGTTGAAAGCTCTTGTATAAAAGTTAGGTCTCAAGGTGGAATATCAAGAGGTTTTTCAGTTTTTGTCTGCCGTGGCTGTGAAGACCCTCCTTGTGCCCGTGCCTGTCCTGAAGATGCCTTGATTATAAGAAAAGGTGGAGGAGTCTTACTCAAGGAAGATAGATGCACAGGGTGTGGTTACTGTGTAAAAGCCTGTATTCTTGATGCTATTGGCTGGAATAATGCAAAAAACAAACCCGTAATATGCATTCAATGTGGAGAGTGTGCAAAGAGCTGTCATTACAAGGTTTTGGAGCATAAAAGAGTATGATAAAAGAAGATACATTAAAACAAGTTTTATACATTGACCTTTCTAAAAAGAAGTCCTGGGTTGAAGAAAGGCAAGATTTATTCTCTAAATATATTGGCGGGGCAGGAGTTGCAATTAAACTTCTTCATGAAAACTGTAAATATGATATAGAGCCTCTTTCTCCTGAAAATCCTATTATCTTTGCCATAGGACCTCTAAATGGACTTTTCCCAATTGCCTCAAAAACCGTTGCACTATTTAAATCTCCCCATACAGGTAATCTTGGTGAATCCCATGCAGGTGGAAGAAGTGCTATAGCAATAAGAATGGCAGGCTATGGAGCAATAGTTATAAAGGGAAAAAGTGAAAGACCCTGTTATCTTGCAATTCATGGAGATAAAGTTTATTTCAAAGATGCTACAACCTTATGGGGACTTGAAGAAGGACTGTCTATAGGAAGTCTCATAAGAAAACAGGAACCGGGCGCAGGGCTAAGAACCATCATGAGAATCGGACCTGCTGGAGAGAAAATGATAAGCTATGCCTGTGTTACCCTTGAAACATACAGGCATTTTGGCAGACTCGGGCTTGGAGCAGTATTTGGAAGTAAAAATCTAAAGGCAATACTTGTATCAGGCAAAAGAGACCTGAAAGTGACAGATTTCAAGGAGTATAAAGAATTTTACTTGGAATTACTCAAACAACTTGCCCAGTCTGATAAGATGAAAAAATACCATGAACTTGGAACTCCTGCAAATGTTTTACCTCTTAGTTTTTCAAAGGGCATTCCTATAAAAAATCTTCTAACTAATGAACTTCAGAGAATTGAAAATATATCAGGAGAAAATTTTGCCGAGAAACATCTTGGAAGAAGAGTTGCTTGCTCTCACTGTCCTGTTGCCTGCATTCACTTATCAGCACTAAGAAAACCTTATGAAGATGAACCATATTTTTATAGGACAGTGTATCTTTCCTATGACTACGAGCTAATTTATGCATTGGGAACAATGCTGGGTATAACTTCATCAGAAGGAGTTTTAAAATTAATTGAAATTGTTGAAGATTTAGGACTTGATGCCATTTCCACAGGTGTTGCACTTGCATGGAGCACTGAAGCCTTTGAAAGAGGAATTATAGATGAAAAAATGACAGAAGGGATTATTCCTCAGTGGGGAAATGTTGAGGTCTATGTTGAGTTTATAAAAAAAATCGTATTCAGTGAAGGTGAATTCTTTAAGGATATGGGAAAAGGCCTTGATTATGCAGCATCTAAATATGGAGGAAAAGAATTTGCTCTCACCTATGGAAAAAACGAAATGCCGGGATATCACACAGGCTATGGTGCACATATTGGTTATCTCTTTGGAGCAAGACACAGTCATCTTGACTCTGCAGGATATGCCATTGACAAGGAAGCAATGATAAAATCTTTTAATGAAGAAGAGTTTGCTGAAAAATTAATAAATGAGGAGCTATGGAGACAGATTATCTCAAGTCTTGTTATATGTTTCTTTGGAAGGGAGATTTATACTCCGGAAATGATTCTCAAATGTCTAAAACTTGCAGGATACGAACTTGATGAGGATATGTTAAATGAAATAGGAAGAGAAATATATGCAAATAAATATCTTTTTAAGATAAAATGCGGCTTTGATTTTGAAAATCTTCAATTACCTCAAAGAATATTTGAGCTTCCCTCAGCAATAGGAGAGTTAAATCAGGATTTTGCTCAGAAAATAATTAACATACTAAAAGAAAAGATCAAAAGTTTGTTATAATTTTTTCATGATGAAAAAAATATTTTTAATTTTAACAATTTTTTTGTTTTTATTATTATCCACCAAAGTTTTGGCAAAAGAAATACTAGTTCTTACTGTTGATGGAGTAATACATCCCCCTCATGCAGAATATGTAATAAAAGGCATAAAAAAAGCACATGAAATTAAAGCTGAAGCAGTTATTATTCAGCTTGACACACCCGGAGGACTGGATACCTCAATGAGAGACATTGTTAAGGAGATTTTAAACTCGCAGGTGCCAATTATAGTTTATGTAGCCCCTAAGGGTGCTCGTGCTGCCAGTGCAGGAGCATTTATAACACTCTCTGCCCATATTGCTGCAATGTCACCTGGCACAAACATTGGTGCAGCAAGTCCAGTTGCAATTGGTGGTGAAAAGATGGATAAAAAAATGGCTGAAAAAGTTACCAATGATGCTGTTGCATATATAAAGTCAATCGCCCAACAAAGAGGAAGAAACACGGAATGGGCTGAACTTGCGGTAAGAAAAAGTATTTCCTCCACAGAGACTGAAGCATTAAAAAAAGGAGTAATAGACATTATTGCTGATGATTTGCAGACTTTAATTAAGGAAATCCATGGGAAAAAAGTCAAAACAGTTGTTGGTGAAAAAATTTTATCATCAAGAGATACAAAAGTAAATGAAATTAAGATGAATTTCAGAGAAAGACTTCTAAATTTCCTAAGCAATCCAAACATTGCTTATATTCTTTTAATGATTGGAATTTATGGAATTATATTTGAACTCAGTAATCCTGGAGCAATATTTCCGGGAGTGATAGGAGCAATTTCTCTTATACTTGCCTTTTACAGTCTTCAAACTCTTCCAATAAACTACGCAGCTGCAGGTTTAATATTTCTCGGAATAGTTCTTTTTATACTTGAACTAAAATTTACCTCATATGGACTTCTTACCTTAGGGGGAATAATTTGCTTTGTTTTAGGTTCTATTATGCTATTTGATACAGCAAATCCTCTTTTTAAGCTGTCCCTCTCTGTGGTAATTCCTGTTTCTATTGTTACAGTTATATTTTTTGCTTTACTTCTCAGGCTTGCCTACAAAGCACATAAGAGAAAACCTGTAACAGGAGTTGAAGAACTTATAGGACTTAAGGGAGTTGCTAAAACTGATATTGACAGCCACAGCGGAATGGTAGTGATTCATGGAGAACTTTGGCAAGCTATATCTGATACGGAGATCAAAAAGAATGAAGAAGTCATAGTGGAAGAAGTAAAAGGACTCACTCTTAAGGTGAGGAAGGCTGAGTGAAGGCTCTCGTTACAGGAGGAACAGGATTCATAGGTAGTCATCTTGTTGAAGCTCTCTCAAAAGAAACTCATGAGGTTTACTGCATAGTTAGAAACCCCTCTAAAATTCGTTTTTTAAAAGGACTTGATGTAAAAATTATTCAGGCTGATCTTTCAAATAAAGATTCGCTAAAAAAAATTGACTGGCAGTTTGATTATATATTCAATCTTTCAGGTATAACCAAAGCAAAGAATCCTGAAGAATTTTTTCAGTCAAACTATATAGGAACACAAAATCTCGTAGAAATAGTCGCTAAAAAAAATTCCTCTCTTAAAAGATTTATCCATTTAAGCAGCCTTGCTGCAGTAGGACCTTGCAGAGAGGGAAAACCAGTTGATGAAGAAACTGAACCAGCACCTGTTTCAGAATATGGAAAGAGCAAACTTCTTGGAGAGAAAGCTGTTGATTTTTTTAAGGACAAACTTCCCATAACCATAATAAGACCTCCAGCTGTTTATGGACCAAGAGACAGTGACTTCCTCACTTTTTTCAAAATGATTAAATCAGGTATTGTTTTGTATCTTACAGAGGGTATTTATTCAATTGTCTATGTTGATGATTTAGTAAATGGTATAATCTTAGCTTCAAAGGCTGAAAATGCCAAAGGAGAAACATTTTTTATTTCTGGTCCTCAACCTCACAGTACACAAGAGATAGTCTCTGCAATTTCTGAAGTATTGAGCAAAAAACCTCTAAAGATTAAAATTCCTAAGATACTTGGTAATTTCTTCATAAAGATATTTGAAAAATTTGATAAAAAAAGTATAATAAATAACGATAAACTCAAAGAGCTTGTCCAGCCATGCTGGATTTGCTCTCCTAAAAAAGCCGAGAAATTGCTCGGTTATAAAGCAAAAATTAACTTAAAGGAAGGGATGGAATGGACAGCAAAGTGGTACAAGGAGAACAAGTGGTTATAAAAAAGGACATATTTGAAAAATGCTTTAAATTTACTATAGCCTATGAGCTACAAAAAGTAGGCATGTATCCATATTTCAGAGTTATTCAATCCGCTCAGGGACCTGAGGTCATTATGAACGGCAGAAAAATGATAATGATTGGTTCCAATAACTATCTTGGGCTTACCAACCATCCAAAAGTAAAGGAAGCTGCCATAAATGCAATAAAAAAATATGGTACAGGATGCGCAGGTTCAAGATTTTTAAATGGCACTCTTGATATTCATGTAGAACTTGAAGAAAAACTTGCATGGTTTATGCGTAAAGAATCTGCACTAATTTTCTCAACAGGATTTCAGGTAAATCTTGGTGTTATTGCCTCTTTGGTAGGCAAAGATGATGTGGTAATAATTGACAAGATGGATCATGCCAGTATCGTTGATGGTTGCAGGCTCTCATTTGGTGAGGTAAAAAGATATAAACATAATGATATAGAAGACCTTGAACGAGTTCTTAAAGAATGTGAAGACAAGACAAAGCTTGTAGTTGTTGATGGTGTTTTTAGTATGGAAGGTGATATTGTAAAACTTCCAGAAGTTTATGAGATTTGTAAAAGATATAGTGCAAGATTAATGGTTGATGATGCCCATGGCATTGGGGTTTTGGGGAATACAGGAAGAGGCACAGCAGAACATTTTGGTCTTGAAAAAGAAGTAGACCTTATTATGGGCACATATAGCAAGTCCCTTGCATCAATTGGGGGGTTCATTGCTGGAGATAAGGATGTTATAAACTATATCAAGCATTTTGGCAGAGCCTTTATATTTAGTGCAAGTCCACCACCTGCGTCAGTTGCTGCTGTTTCAGCAGCCATAGATATTATAGTCAATGAACCTGAAAGAAGGGAAAAGCTTTGGGCAAATACAAACAAGATGCTTGAAGGTTTCCGTGAACTCGGATTTAATATTGGAGTTGCGGAAACGCCCATAATCCCTGTAATTGTTGGTGACGATGAGCTTGCCTTTAAATTTGTAATGATGCTTCAGGAAGAAGGAATTTTTGCTAACGTAGCAGTATCTCCTGCAGTTCCACCTGGCAAAGCATTAATAAGAACAAGCTACATGGCAACCCATACAGATGAACACCTTAACAAAGTCCTTGAAGCCTTTAAAAAAGTCGGAAAAACATTAGGTGTGATTTAATCTGTATATGAATTTTAGTTTTCCGAAGATTAGATAACTTTTCTTCCTTTAATAATTTTCCATGTCTCTATTGCAATAAATATCACAGAGGAAGCAGCAATTGTCAGTATTAACTCATTAAGAGTTAATGGTTCTGTTTTAAAAATAGTATTTAAAAAAGGCATATATATCACACACATCTGTAAAATGAAAGTTAATATAACAGCAGATATCATTGCTTTGTTTTTCTTAAATGGAATTTTAAAAAAGGATACTTTTTCAGAGGTTAATGCAAGTGCAGCCCCGAGCTCTGCTAAACACATGAATGTGAAAACTATAGTCTGCCATTTAGGATTTAGACTACTTTGAAGTGATAAAGTTTGAAGAATTATTCCAAAACTGGCAAGGAGAAATCCAATAATAAGTATCCCTGATACCATTCTTGCATTAAGGATACCCTCCTTAGGGTCTTTAGGAGGTCTGTCCATTATATCTGGTTCAGAAGGACCTGCTGCAAAGGCTAAACTCGGAAGTCCGTCTGTAATAAGATTGAGCCAGAGTATATGAATTGGCTGCAAAGGAATTGGAAGACTGAATAGTGGAGCAAAGAAAATTAGCATTATTTCACCTGAGTTTGTTGAAAGAATGTATTTTATCATTTTTGTTATTCCATCAAATATTCTTCTGCCTTCCTTTACTGCATTAACTATAGTTGCAAAATTATCATCAAGCAAAACCATATGAGCAGCCTGTTTAGATACATCAGTTCCGGTTATTCCCATAGCAATACCTATGTCTGCCTTTTTTAATGCAGGAGCATCATTTACTCCATCACCGGTCATGGCAACAAACTGTCCTTTGTCCTGAAGAGCTTTTACTATTTTAAGTTTCTGTTCTGGTGCAACTCTTGCATAAACTCTAATTTTTTCAACACGTTCTTCAAATTCTTCATATGAGAGCCTATCAAGTTCCTTCCCTGTTATCAAAGCTTTTTTATCATCTTCTATAATTCCTATTTTTTTCGCTATTGCCTTTGCAGTAAGAGGATGGTCACCGGTTATCATCACAGGTTTGATTCCTGCCTTTTTACAAAGAGAAACTGCCTCCTTTGCCTCATCCCTTGGGGGGTCTATTAATCCTGCAATTCCTATAAAAATAAGCTCGTTTTCTATTTTTTCTATGGAAATTTCTTCAGGAACAGAATCTAATATTTTTAAAGCAATTCCCATTAACCTTAGCCCGTCCTCTGCCATTTTTTCAACTATTTCAGATATTTCTTGCTTGTTTAAAGGTTTCAGTCCATCAGATGTCAATATGCTGTGAGATTTTTCTAATAATGCTTCAACAGCACCCTTTGTAAAGGATAAGTAGTTGCCAGCAGGTATTCCCTCTATTTTATGCTCATTTATTCTGTGAATTGTTGTCATGCACTTTCTTTCAGAGTCAAAAGGTATTTCTGATATCCGAGGAAAATATTTTTCTAACTCCCTTTTATCAAATCCTTTATCTTTTGCTACCTGATAAAGAGCTATTTCCGTTGGTTCTCCGACAATGTTTCCATTTAAATCAACCTGAACATCATTGTTAAGGGCAAAACCTGTCATGAGAATACGATAAGGGACAGAAAGTTCTCTTTTTTCAGACTCATTAACTGTATGGAATTTGTAGTCCAGGTAAATCTTTTCTGTTGTCATTTTATTCAGTGTTAGAGTCCCTGTTTTGTCTGAGCATATGTATGTTACAGAGCCAAGTGTTTCTACTGCTGAAAGTTTTCTTATAAGGGCATTTTGTTTAGCCATTTTCTTAGCACCTAAGGCAAGAGAAACAGTTACAACTGCAGGTAATGCTTCAGGTATGGCAGCAACCATCAAAGTTAATGCGGTCATGAACATCAAAAGAGGTTGTTCACCCCTCATTGTGCCTATTAAAAACAAAAGTCCGCAGACAGCAATCACTGAAAAGGCAAGTTTTTGCCCGAAGTTTACAAGCCTTTTCTGCAGAGGTGTTTTCGTCTCCTCTTCCTGAATCATTGTTGCAATTTTACCAAGCTCTGTATCCATACCTGTTGATGTAACAATTCCAATGCCTCTTCCATGGGATACAATAGTGCCTTTGTATGCCATATTTTTTCTGTCACCAATTGGCAATTGCTCTTCATTTAAAGGCTCTTTTATTTTTTCAACAGTAATGGATTCACCTGTAAGGGCTGACTCATCTATTTTCAGTTGAGCAATTTCAATTAATCTCATATCAGCAGGAACAACTCTACCAGCTTCTAAAATCACCACATCTCCTGGAACAATATGGGATGATGGAATATTTACAGGTTTTCCATCTCTTAATACCAAAGCATTAGGAGATGCCATCTTTTTAAGTGCTTTCATTGCCTTTTCAGCTCTGTATTCCTGAATAAATCCTATAACAGCATTAATAATCACAATTGCAATGATGGCAATAGTATCCGCAGGGTCTCCTATAATACCTGATATAACAGCAGCTATAATAAGTACAATTATCATGAAATCCTGAAACTGACTTAGCAACAATACTAAAGGAGTTTTTCTCTTTTTTTCCTTTAACTCATTTAATCCATGCTCTTTAAGCCTTTTACTTGCTTCTTCATTTGAAAGTCCATTAATGGATGTTCCTAACTCTCTTATCACTTCATTGATATCTTTTTGATGCCACTGCATATTATTTTCTCCCATCAAATATTCCTTTCAGTATTGATTTCTTTTTGTCTTTTTAACAATATTCATGCTTGGTTTTCCGCAATGGGGTTAACTCCCCTTCTAAAGAGTCCTCAGCCTACTTAAGGGCTACCTCCTATATTTAAAAAATAACCCATAATATATATTCATTGCAATTTTTCTATGTTCTGTTTTTTTATTCAGAATTTAGATGAAAAATTTTTATATTAGAGGATAAAATAGAAAAATTTCTTGAAGATATAAAATAATGCAAATAAAGATAAAAGAAATTAGAGATAAAAAAGAACTTAAAGAGTTCGTTAAAATACCCTTAACATTATATAAAAATGACCCTTTATATGCTCCTCCTTTAATTAAAGACATGATGGAACATCTTACTGATAAGAATCCCTTTTTTAAAAGAGCAAAGATAAATTTCTTCATAGCTTATAAAGATGGAAAACCTGTTGGTAGAATCGCAGGCATTGTAAACTATGCCCATCTTGACTTTCATCATGACAATACAGGTTTTTTTGGACTATTTGAATGCATAAATGATAGAGAAGTCTCTTTTGCTCTTTTTGATGCAGCAAAGGAGTTTCTCTCCGAGCACAAACTTAAGGTCATGCGTGGACCTATGAATCTATCAACAAATGAAGAATGCGGTTTTCTATATGAGGGTTTTGACATACCTTCAATGATAATGATTCCCTATAATCCTCCATATTACAATGCCCTTGCAGAAGACTATGGAATGATAAAAGTAAAAGATTTATACTGTTTTATAACCGATGTGCCAAAGGAATTACCCTCAAAAATTGAGAGAATATCACGGTTTGCTGAAAAAAATGGAATAAAAGCAAGAACAGTGAGTCTAAAAAATCTTAAAGAGGAACTTTACTCTTTTATGGAAGTCTATAATGACGCATGGAGTGAAAATTGGGGATTTATTCCCATAACGAAAGAAGAAATTGATTATATGGCAGAGAAACTCAAACCTGTTGCAATTTCTGATTTAGTAATTGTTGCTGAGAAAGACTCCGAACCAGTTGGTTTTTTTGGTGCTATACCTGATTTTAATGAAGTATTAAGAAGGATGAAAGGAAAACTTACGCCCTTTTCTATACTGAAAGCTCTTTATTACAGAAAAAAAATTAAATCAATTAGGCTTCTTCTGTTTGGAGTAAAGAAGAATTTCAGACACAAAGGTGTAGAATCCATAATGTTAAAAGAAGCATTTAAGGGCGCTGTTAAACACGGCTTTAAAAAATGCGAGTTTTCATGGATACTTGAAGACAACTATGATACTATCAATCTTACTCAAATAGTAGGAGCAAGGAGATATAAAACACTGAGAATTTATGAGATAGAAGTATTGTAAACTGTCTTTATTTACTCCACTCTATCTCAATCTCAACTTTGCATTTTGTTTTATCACCCTTCTGCTCCTCCTCATATTCAAGCTCAACTTCAAAGCTTTCAGGAAGGGTTATTTTTAAATCATCAATTTCAATATAGTTATTACGAAGTTCTGCTAATTTTTTCTCAAGAAGCTCAACCAATGAGGCTTTATCTGAACTTCTTTTGATCTCTCTTTTCATGTCACACCTCCGAATTTGTTTTTTTAAATTAACCTACATAGATTTACTTTGTCAAATTAAATTAAAATAATTATTATATCTGAGGAATAATATGTGGTGGTATCAACTTAGTCTAAAAAAGATTTATCATAAACTACAAAGTTCTGAAAATAACAAATGGACTTAAAGTGATTGCCCTTCCTTTTGAACAGCAGAAAAAAAGAATTATTAACAGACCTCAAAAACCCCCTCAAGAGGGCATCATGTCAAGGTTAATAATTGAAAGAACCATTATTGTTAGCCTATTAATATCACTTGGAGTTGCATATACCTTTATGCATTCATTGAAACAAAGGGAGTCCTTAGAAACTCCAAGAACAGTAGCAGTAACAACTATGGTGTTACCTCAGTTTTTTCAGGCATATAATAGCCGTTATGAATATGAATCTATACTCATAATAAATCCCTTTAGCAACATGTTTCTCTTTTTAGGAATTATGGTATCAACCCTTGCTCAACTTGCCTTTATCTATATTCCCGTACTTCAATGGGTATTTAGAACAGAACCCATATCAGTCTCAGACTGGCAGAATATTATTCTTGTTGCCATTTCGGTTATCATAGTTGTTGAAGTTGATAAATGGCTCAGAAGGAGGAATAGAAAATGAATGGATTAAGGCAAGGGGCATGGCAAATTGCTGAAGTTTTTGGAATTCCTATTAGAATACATTACACATGGCTTATAGTTTTCGGTTTAATAACATGGTCTCTTTCAACCTTTTATTTCCCAACTGTTGCTCCCCAGTTACCAGTAGCATCTTACTGGATTAAGGGAGTTGTAGCTGCTTTTTTGCTTTTTCTATCTGTAGCAATTCATGAACTTGCCCATTCCCTAATAGCAATTAGATATAGACTTGAAATTGAGAGTATCACGCTTTTTATTTTTGGTGGAGTTGCTCAGATGAAAGGAGAACCTCCTAATCCAAGGGCTGAATTTAGAATAGCTATTGCAGGACCTGTGGCAAGTTTTGTTCTTGCGGGGATGTTCTTTGTTATTGCCACAAAAACATCAGAAATAGGACTTAAATCGCTTTTTTCATACGTTTCAAATATTAACTTAATACTTGGCTTTTTCAATTTAATTCCCGGATTTCCTATGGACGGAGGTAGAGTTCTAAGGGCTTTTCTGTGGAGTAAAAAGAGAGATTATCTATATGCCACCCGGAAAGCATCAAAAATTGGCCAGATTATTGCCATGATTTTTATGGTCATTGGAATATCATCCCTTTTCATGGGTATAACAACGGGATTATGGTTAATTCTTATTGGATGGTTTCTTTACTCTGCAGCCTATGGAAGCTATCAACAATCAACTATTCATGCTTTACTTGAAAATATTAAGGTAAAAGACTTAATGGTGAAAGAATTAGTTACTATTTCTCCGTCAATGAACATTCAAGATGTGATTAATAATTACTTTCTAAAATATGGTTATACAGGATTTCCCGTGGTATCTGAAGATAAATATCTTGGTATCTTGAGCTTAAGAGATATTAGAAACATTCCTGATAGAGATAGAGCAGAAAGAGAAGTATCTGAATACTATACTAAGCATAAAGCTGAATGGGAGGTTTCTCCTGAAGATACTGTCATAAGTGCTCTTGAGAGAATTATAAGGAATGATGTTGGTAGGCTTGTTGTCTTAGATGGAGCAAAGATTTCAGGTATAATTACAAGAAACGGAATTTCCAAATATTTAGAGATAAAAGGATACGTAAGCAAAATAGATGAGAGGTGATAAATGCAAACTTTTAAATTAATTATTATTCTGCTCCTTATAGTATTTCTTGGAATAGTGATAATTCAGAACACTCAGCCTATTCAGACGAAAATAATTTTCTTCACTGTTGAAATGCCTTTGATTTTACTTTTAATACTCACAGCTATAACAGGATTTGCATTGGGAATACTCGTGATTCTCTATAAAAGAATTAAAGAAAAAAAATAATATTGATAGAATTATGTACTAATACTCAAGCAGGACATAAAACAATTTAAATGAAACTGAATGTTAATGAAAACATCTGGGCAGAATCTTTATCATTAAGTTCCAGACAAGGTATTTTCACAAAAGAATTAATTGTGATCATTCTAATTTTTGTTCTGATCCTAATTGAAACGCCTGCTATTTTACTTCTTATAAAGAAATTTTCAGAAAAAAGCACAGAATTCTTCATGTTCACAATAATTATGATAGGTTTGATATTAGGAATTTTTCTTATGGTTTTCTTATCAGCTCCACCAAAGTTGTTCGAAATAAGCATAAAAAGAATGGACAATATTCTATCCTTAGGCTGGATAAAAAATCTAATCTTCAGGTCAAGGGAAAATTTATCCTTTGAATTTATAAAAAAAATGAATATATCGCTTCATAAAATTAAAAATGAAAACAGAATAAGAATGGAAATAGACAAAATTGATGGAAGAAAAATAAATACAGTATTTACCTTAGATACACAAGAACCTCTTGAAAATACTTTAAAAATTTTTCTTAACATGGCAAATATTATAGGTTTTCAAAGCTATACAGCCTATTCAACTGGGACAGGATATATTATTACATTTAGTAAAGGATTAGAAGAAAAGAGAAGAATTGATGAGAACAAAAAAGATGTAATCTTTGAAAGTGATAAAACTCAGGTTGACAAAGAAGCGATTAAAATCCCCAATTTGATAATAAAAGAACTTAACTCAGCAAAGGCTATGATTTATAAAAAGCCTAATTTCTATGATATTCTACGACTATTATTTGTATTTATATTTTATCCTCTCTTATTAATTTTTTTAGTCTCACTCCCAAAAGATAATGAAAAATACATGGTATTTTCATTTGCTCTTTTTATGTATATTTTTATTTTTTATTTAATTAGAAGATATTTAAGTCCTATGGAAACAGTTATGGACAAATTAAGAGGAACAGTTAAAGTGAAAAAAATAATATTTTCATTAAACTTTCCTCTTTCTCAGATTAAACAAATAGAAATATCGGATCAGATTTCAGGCAGAACAAATACCTTTTTCTTTCATGTGGATGCAAGATTGCATAATGGCAGAAGACATCAGCTTTTCTATACAGAGTTTACTAAAAATAAAGAGAAAATTTATGAAGTTTATGAGAATATGAATTTATTATTAAGCAACATTTCCAAAGAAATGAACATCCCGATAGTTGACAAGACAAAAAATATCTAATATTTATTCTATTCTTAAATGTTTAATAGCTGTTTTTACATAGGATTTTTTAATTTTATAGGAACTTTCCATATATCCTATCATTAAGGCTCTGGAACAAATTAAATTTATTAATCTCGGGATACCCTTTGAAGCTTTATGAATTAATTTTATTGCACCCTTGTCAAAATTAATAGGAACTTCACCGGTTCTTTGTAGCCTGAATTTAATATAGTTTTCTACTTCCTCTTTATCAAAACTTTCAAGGCTTACTTTAAGACTTATTCTCTGATTTAATTGTACAAAGATAGGTTTTAGAAGCATTTCTTCAAAATAGGGTTGAGCAAGTAGAATAAAATGTAATAGTTTTTCTTTATCTGTCTCTATGTTTGATAAATGTTTAATTTCAGTTAAAGTATTCTCTGGCAAATCCTGTGCTTCATCTATAATTATCAGATTTTTTATCCCTGATTGTCTTCTTTTTATAAATTCATCTGTCAAAACTTTAATAACGTCAATTTTATCTCCTATTTTATCCTTGCTCTCAAAATGCTCTAATTTTTCTTTACAGATTAAAAAATAAAGAAATTTTAAAAATTCATTAGGAGACAGAGTAGACTGATAAATAACAAGTGGAGATATCTCTTTTTCAAAATTTTTTAAAAAAGTCCTTATAAGCGTAGTTTTACCAGTACCAGGGCTACCAGTAAGTAGCATGAACCCTTCACCTTTCCTGATAAGATATTCCATTGATTGAAGCGCTTCCGTATGCCAACGAGAAGGATAAAAAAACTCTGGGTCTGGAGTTATTCCAAAGGGGTCTTCTCTTAACTTATAAAACTGCAAATAATCCACTGTTATCTCCCAAGTTTTGATATAAGCTCATAGAGTGGACTAAGCAGACTTACAATGACTATCGCAAAAAATAAACCAATGACACCAATCATTACAGGCTCTATTATTTTCCCAAGTCTTGCAGAATACTCACGAAGATAAGCAGTGTAATAATTGTTAAGAAAATTCAACTGCTCTTCAAGTCTCCCTGAAATCTCTCCAACATCTATAAGTCTTATTAAAAGAGATGGAAAAATATTTTCTTCCTTAAGAGACTGAGATATACTCTGCCCTGTCAAAATTTTCTCCTTTGCATTATAAATAGCCCTTTTCATCATCTCATTATTAACAACATCTGCTGTCATGTCAAGGGCATTGTCAATAGGGATGCCAGCTCCTACGAGAATTCTCATCTGTTCACAAAAAAGAGCAACTGCACGAGTATAAAAAATTTGTTTAAATATTGGCAGCTTAAAACTTAAATAGCTTCTCGTCCATCTGAATTTAGCATTTTTTTTGATTAACTGGTATGACAAAAAAAGGATAATAAAAAAAATTGGCACAAGATAAAAAAAATTCTGTATAAAAATTCCAAGCTCAAATAAAAATCTTGTAATAAAAGGTATCTTTATATCCATATCTTTCATGGCACTTACTATTTTTGGCAGTACATAAACGATCCAGAAACCCATAGCTCCGAATGAGGCAACTGTAGCAAAAATAGGGTATATCAAAGCTCTTTTTATAGTTGTTCTTAAATCCTCAATCTTTTGAAAATGTTCTGCTATATCATCAAGACTTGCATCAAGCCGGCCAGTTTCTTCACCAATTTTAATAAGATAATGAAAAATCTGAGGGAAAATATCACTGTGATATGCAATTGCTCCACTGAATGAAACACCCTTTTCAACAAGGTCTCTTAAATCTGTGATAATATTTTTAAAACTATCTCTTGTAATATTCTCAGCCAAATCAGAAAGTGCTGTTATAAGCGGTATACCTGCTTTAAGCATTATAGAAAGATTTTTTGCAAACTCTATCAGTTCAATGTTTTTTATTTTACCCTTAAAAAAGGAAACAAAGGGAGAGAAAACATCTGGAATCTGAGTGATTGAGACAATATATAAATTTTTTATTGATAAAGTGGTAATTGCTGTAGATTCATTTTGAGCTTTCACAAAACCTTTAAAAATCTTTCCACTTATATCAACTGCTTTGTATCTATAAATATTCATCCTACAACTCTTTCAATCTCAGAAAGGGTTGAAACTCCATTTATAACTTTCATCAAGCCATCAATTTTAAGTGGTATCATGCCATTTTTCTTAGCTGCTTGCACCAAGGCGTTAAATGAAGCACCTCCATAAATCATATCCCTCAGTTCTTCATTTACAATCATCAACTCTCCTATTGCGGTTCTGCCAAGATAACCTGTGTTTCTACACATTTTACAACCTCTGCCATAATAAACCTTTTCTATCTTCAAGTCAAAAGAGTTAAAAACTTCTTTTTCTCTTTCATCTAAAACACGATTTTCCTTGCAGAAAGAACAAATTTTTCTTATAAGTCTCTGACTTAAAACTGCAAGCAGAGAAGAGCTGAGTAAAAATTTATCAGCTCCTAAATCAAAAAGTCGTGGAACTGCACTTACAGCATCATTTGTATGAAGTGTGCTTAAAACAAGATGCCCTGTAATAGAGGCTCTTATAGCTATTCGAGCTGTTTGTTCATCTCTTATCTCACCAAGAAGAATTATATCTGGGTCATGTCTCATAAAGTTTCTACCTGCTAATGCAAAGTCATATCCGATTTTTTCGTTAACTTCACTCTGCTTTGCAAAACTCATTCTATACTCTACAGGATCTTCAATTGTAATAACGCTTCTGCGCAGTCTATCTACTTCTCTTAAGAGGGCATATAATGTAGTGCTTTTACCTGAGCCCGTTGGACCCACTACTAAAATTATTCCATTTGGTTTTTTTATTAAACCTTTTAAACTCCTGACAAGGTTTTCGTTAAAACCGAGTCTTGGAAGGCTATATATCTCCTCTGAACTTCCAAGCAGTATCCTTAATACCATACTTTCACCTTCCACAGTTGGTATGGTAGAAACTCTAATTTCATATTTTCTATTAAGGAATTCAAATACAAATGAACCATCCTGTGGTAATCTTTGTTCAGCTATATCAAGTTTTGAAAGGATTTTAAGCCTTGAAATAATCCCACTATGAATG
>JAOAGU010000080.1:0-316 GCA_026415595.1 Thermodesulfovibrio sp.
GCAGACAGATGTAACATGGTATATAGAGGTACTTTTGTAGTTGGTGGACAAGGTAAAGCAGTTGTTGTTGCCACAGGTAATTCAACAGAAATTGGTAAAATAAAGGCTCTCATTGAAGAATATAAACCTCCTAAAACAGCTGTACAGAATCAATTAGACAGACTCGGGCTAAAACTATCAGTTATAAGTGTAATAATATGTGCTTCCGTTTTTATAATTGGACTGATTAGAGGATATGGAATACTTGAAATGTTAAAGACTTCTATCTCTCTTGCTGTTGCTGCTGTTCCAGAGGGTTTACCAACAGTAGCAACGA
>JAOAGU010000080.1:326-572 GCA_026415595.1 Thermodesulfovibrio sp.
CAGAAGTATTTGCCGATGGAAAGCTTTATGAATCTGATGGAAAGAATTTATATGAGATTGAATCTCCAGTAAAACTTGATGAAAGAAACACTTTGAAAGAACTTATTAAAATCTCAATTTTATGCAACGACAGTAAATTAGACTTTAATAACGGGAAATATAATATAGTAGGTACCCCAACAGAAAATGCCCTTGTAAAGCTTGCAAATTCAATGTCAATAAATCCTCAAGAATTAAGAGAAAAAT
>JAOAGU010000081.1:0-277 GCA_026415595.1 Thermodesulfovibrio sp.
AACTCCGCCTTGCACAGTATAAAACCTCCTCTTGGACCCCTTAGAGTCTTATGGGTTGTTGATGTCACGAAGTGAGCATAAGAAACTGGGTTTGGATAAACACCGCCGGCTATGAGACCCGAATAATGAGCCATATCCACCATAAAGTAGGCTCCCACATCCTCCGCTATCTCCGCAAACTTTTGCCAGTCTATTACGCGCGGGTATGCAGAGGCTCCAGCTACTATAATTCTGGGCTTATGCTCCTTCGCCAGCTTCCACACCTGGTCATAGTCTG
>JAOAGU010000081.1:287-564 GCA_026415595.1 Thermodesulfovibrio sp.
AACTCCGCCTTGCACAGTATAAAACCTCCTCTTGGACCCCTTAGAGTCTTATGGGTTGTTGATGTCACGAAGTGAGCGTAAGAAACTGGGTTTGGATAAACACCGCCGGCTATGAGACCCGAATAATGAGCCATATCCACCATAAAGTAGGCTCCCACATCCTCCGCTATCTCCGCAAACTTTTGCCAGTCTATTACGCGCGGGTATGCAGAGGCTCCAGCTACTATAATTCTGGGCTTATGCTCCTTCGCCAGCTTCCACACCTGGTCATAGTCTG
>JAOAGU010000082.1 GCA_026415595.1 Thermodesulfovibrio sp.
TTTACTTTAAGCAAATCCCTATACCAATCAATAGCTTTTCTTTGAAAGAGATTTAAAACTCCACCAATTTCTCTAAGGGTCTCCTCAGATTTTCTAAGTAGAACTATTTCTTCTTCGCTTGATGGTTTTTTGTCCATGAAACGATTTAATTCTTTAATAAATTCAAAGACAATGCCTATTGCTTTAGCTGTATTGAAGTCATCATCCATTGCTTCCTCAAATTTTGATTTTAAAGTATCAAGCATAGATTTTAAATCTTCAGAGAAGCCTGACAAGCTCTTTTGTGAAATTTTTAAATCCTCTATTCTCATTGTAGTGCTATAGAATCTATCCAGCATAGCCTCTGATTCTTTTATATATTCATGATCAAACTCTATTGGGCTTCTATAATGACTTGAAAGAAGAAACAATCTCAGTGCCTCAGCATCGTATTTATCAAGCAAGTCCCGAATATTAAGCACATTGCCAAGAGATTTTGACATCTTTTCTTTGTTAATTGTGACAAAACCGTTGTGAATCCAGTATTTTGCAAATGGTTTTCCCGTATATGCCTCTGAC
>JAOAGU010000083.1 GCA_026415595.1 Thermodesulfovibrio sp.
AGATTAGATATATCATCCCAATTTGTAAATCTTTTGAACATATTAACGAGTGAGTTAGATTGTAACTTAAAGTCTACACCACAAAAAGATATTTCACTTATGGAATCATCCTTAAATATCGTAAAAGCTGGATTGCCTGTATCCAAAATCGCATTTTTAATTCCCTCTGAGGTAGATACAGGTATTACAATATGGTTATTTATAAGATTGAAATTCATAGATTTGAGTATGTTAAAGCTAAAAATTTAATTTTTATTTTATTGCTTTTCATAATTTGACTCCATTTTCCATGTAGTTAATCACTCAATTTTTTCTCAAAAGATTTTCCATTATATGTATTATTTTATCCTCTGGGTTACCTGTCTGCTGAGCTATTTTCCATATTGGTATAGGACCATTTTCCTGTTAATATTTTATTTTATCTTCAATATCATTTTCTGTATGAGCTTTAAAATCATTTATAATCTCCTGAATATTTATTTGCTCAGGTGCTCAGGATCAGTAAAAGGTGCTACTTTTAGATTAAATCTCTTCATCTTTTGGCTGTCTTCTCAG
>JAOAGU010000084.1:0-245 GCA_026415595.1 Thermodesulfovibrio sp.
GAATATGCAGTAGGTTTTTTAGTTATAGTAGCTATAATTTTAATAATAATTTATTTGTCATTTAAATATCTTCCAAGGAATAATTTTAAAGATCAATCTTAATTGTCCCATTTGGAACAACGAAATTAATTGACTGTTCCTATAGGAACATTTAAATCTAAAATTTTCCCATAAATTTCAATAAGTTAATATCTGGCAAATCTTTTGCTCTTTTAGTTTTAATATTTGTTTTGGAGGTAGCATAT
>JAOAGU010000084.1:255-556 GCA_026415595.1 Thermodesulfovibrio sp.
GTCAAAGAAGGCTCTAAATGAGGCTATTAAGATTGCCCAGAAATTTGATTCTCAAATAACAGTTTTGTCCGTAGTCCCAAAGGTTTGTTTTTTAGAAATCGGAATTGACTGTGCTACAGTGGAGTCAATTTTTAAGGCAGAGGTAGAGGGCAATCTAAAAAGAGCAAAAGAAATATTAAATGAAAAGGGGGTGAGAGGACAGACACTTATACTTGAAGGAAGTCCTGCAGATGTCATTGTAGGGTACGCAAAGGACAATAACATTAACCTTATTGTTATTGGTTCAAGGGGTAAGGATGCC
>JAOAGU010000085.1 GCA_026415595.1 Thermodesulfovibrio sp.
TGGGCTCGGAGATGTGTATAAGAGACAGCCTCCCTCGCAGGAGGAAGCCTAAAGCAGTTAAATGGGCGCCACCTATTTAGTTATAAGCTAAGCCCATGGCTCACACGGCATTCTGGGGATTTTTTTTTATCAATTACCCTTGTTAAAGGGTTTAACATAAAGGAGGGTTTTATTAATTTGGCATTGATAGTTGTAAGTTTAGTAATCGGTTTGATAACAGGTGGGTTGGTCTATCATTTTGTATGGAAAAAGAGGTTTTCCGATTTAGAAAAGGAGAGACAAAAGGTTTTAGATGAGGCAAAAAAACAGGTTGAGATTGCTAAAAAGGAAGCAGAGTTACAGGTTAAGGATAGTTTAATACAGTTAAAGATTGAGGTTGAAAAGGAACTTAAACAAAAAAGAGAAGAACTGAACGCTATCGAAAGAAGGCTAACTCAAAAAGAGGATAGTTTAGAAAAAAGAGGTATCCTTATTGATAGCAGAGAGGTTGAGCTTCTAAAAAAAGAGAAAACCATTTCTTCTTTAGAAAGGGAGCTAACGGAAAAAAAG
>JAOAGU010000086.1 GCA_026415595.1 Thermodesulfovibrio sp.
CTACAATATCAGTGCTTGAACCGTTTCCTGTGATATTTTTACCATTAAATTTTACTACTACGGTTGCCTCACCTACTGCATCTTTTCCAGGGGTAGTGGCACGAATATCAAATTGCTCCAATTGCCCTAATACACCCGTGATTCGTTCTATCGCTTTACATGCAGCATCTACGGGCCCATCACCTATGGCTGTATCCATAAGTGTTTCGTTTCCTTTTTTTAACTTTACCAACGCCGTATAAGGATCGTGTCCAGCGGTTCTAACTTGCTCCAGGTGATAAGTTTCAATTTGCTCCTGATTTAAGGAAACAATCAATAGTATAATATCTTCGTCATATATCTCTTTCTTTCTTTCTGCTAAAGCCATAAATTTTTCATATAATCTCTCTAGTTCTTCTTTCTCAAGAGTATATCCTAATTCTTCACATTTCTTGGACAAACCTGCTCTTCCAGAATGTTTACCGAGGACAAGTGTGGAACGAACATTTCCGATTATTTCTGGTGTTATAATTTCGTATGTTTTTGTGTTTGCAAT
>JAOAGU010000087.1:0-260 GCA_026415595.1 Thermodesulfovibrio sp.
GTCAGATGTGTATAAGAGACAGGGTGTAAGAAAATTTATAGAAAAAGCCTTGGAAGAACGAGGCTTATCAAAGGATTTAATTGAGGACATTCTTAAATGTTTCATAAATTATTACAGTGAACACATTTCAGATTTTTCAAGACCCTATCAAGGAGTAGTAGAAACTCTCGAGAAACTCAAGGGAATAAAAAAAGTAGTAATATCAAATAAATTAACAAACCTTAGCATAAAAACACTAAGCAATTTAGGATTAATTAATC
>JAOAGU010000087.1:299-527 GCA_026415595.1 Thermodesulfovibrio sp.
AGAAAAATTTAAAATTAAAAAGGAAAATGCTTTGATAGTGGGAGATAGCAACTTAGATATCGAAGCAGGTAAAGCTGCAGGAATAAAAGTAGTTGCAGTTACATATGGTTACAGAGAAAGGAAACTATTAAAAGATGCAGATTTTATAATAGATAGATTTGAAGATTTAATAAGAATAATAAGACATTTTCAAAAATGAGGTATTTTATAGTTTTTGCCGGTAAGGGG
>JAOAGU010000088.1 GCA_026415595.1 Thermodesulfovibrio sp.
CTTTGAGAGGTTATGTTAAACTGTTCGGCTGACTCAGGCTCTGAATTTGTTAGTTCCAAATGACTATAAGCTTTTTTCTTTATTTCATTCATTGTTAAATTTCTCGCAATCCCAAATATCCATGTTAAAACCTTAGAATCGCCTTTAAACCGCTTTGCAGACAACCAAACCTGTATATATGTCTCAATCATTAAATCCTCTGCGATTTCTTTATTGTTAACAAAACTGAAAATATATTGATAAACACTTTTTGATGTATTTTCATAGAGCATTCTTAATGCCTCTTCATTTCCTGCCGTAATCTGTTTAATAATTTCTTCTTCATAATCCATTAGTAATATTAACCTCAACAAAAGTTCAAAAATCTTAAAATATTTTAAAAAGTAGATCTTTCAAAGTCAATAATAGCTTCATAAAAATTCTAATGCTATCTTGACAGCTTCATCTGGTGAATATGCCTTAATTACACCATTTATATCCCATGTTTTAAGTCCTACAACCTTTTTACCTG
>JAOAGU010000089.1 GCA_026415595.1 Thermodesulfovibrio sp.
ATCTCGGGGTATTTTGTTTTTATCTCTTCGTACTCTTTGATTATTTTTGTTATAAAGCTCTCGCCTTCTAATTCCTCAGGGTTTTGCTGAATCTTAAGATACAATCCTGAAGGGGTGGGCTCTTCATCGGGAGCAAATATTTTTGCGTCCTCTCCCAAAGTATTATGGATCATAAACATTTTATTGCTGGCAATCTCACGACTACGAACTATATTAGCACCTTTCTCTGACGGAAAGAAGTTAACAATATAAAGCCTGTCAAAGACCTTTTTGCTAATCCTGTTTATCCTGCCTACCCTTTGAATTACCCTAACGGGATTCCACGGTATGTCATAATTTATTACCATTCCAGCTCTGTTTAGATTAAATCCCTCTGAGATTCTGTCTGTTGTAAGCAGGATATCGTAATCATCTTTTTGCTCTTTATAGCTGGCATCAAAGTTTTTATAAATTGCCTCTAAATTTCCCCTTGTCAGATTGCCGTGGATTGATAATACCCTTCCACCAA
>JAOAGU010000008.1:0-7112 GCA_026415595.1 Thermodesulfovibrio sp.
ATATAAGAGTAAGACTAAACATAGACAATGAAAAAATTGGATATAAAATTAGGCAGGCAACTTTAAGGAAAATACCATATATGTTAATACTTGGTGAAAAAGAGGTTGAAGCAGAAAGAGTTACGGTAAGGCGTAGAAATGGTGAAAATTTTGAACTTATTGAGATTGGGAAATTCATAGACTTTATAAGAAAAGAAATAAAAGAAAAAAAACAAATTGAGGAGGTGCCGAAATAGCAACAAAAGACATAAGAGTTAATGAAGCCATTAAGGCAAAAGAGGTAAGATTAGTAGATGAAAATGGAAAACAGCTTGGCATAGTTACCATAAGGGAAGCGCTAAACATAGCAAGAGAAAGAGGATATGACCTTGTAGAAGTAGCTCCTAATGCAAACCCGCCTGTATGTAGAGTTATGGATTACGGAAAATATAAATATCAGCTTGAAAAAAAGACATCTTCCAAAAAAACTCCTACAGTAAAAGAAATTAAAATAAGACCCCAAATTTCAGACCATGACCTTCAGTTAAAAGTAAAGCATATTAAGAGATTTATTGAGGATGGGGATAAAACAAGGGTTACATTATTTTTCAGAGGAAGAGAAATAGTTCATCATGAATTGGGAATGAAAGTTTTTGATAAAATCAAAGCCCTTCTTGTAGGTTTCTCTCATAAAATTGAACAGGAACCTCGTCTTGAAGGGAATAACATGAGCATGATCATTTCACCTGGTAAAGATTGATAAATTCTAAACTATTTTATTAAAATAAATGTCTAAACTTATGAAGGAGGAGATTGTTTATGTCAAAAATCAAAACTCATAGAGGAGCTGCGAAAAGATTTAAAGTTACAGGAACTGGAAAAATTATGCGTAGAAGGGCAAATAAAAGCCATCTTCTTACGGGTAAACCTTCTAAAAGAACAAGAAACCTTAGACACGCAGCCGTGATTGATGAAACAATGTATAAATCAATAAAGGCACTCATACCTTATAAATTTTAAATCGGGAGGAAAAAACAGTGGGAGCTTACACTACTTATCATCCTCATAAACTTAAAAAGAAAAGAACTCACGGCTTTTTAAAAAGAATGAGTACACCTGGTGGAAGACGAATAATCAAGAGAAGAAGAGCAAAGGGTAGATGGAGATTAACTCCTTAATATCTAATCTATCTCTCATACTAATAAAGTTTTATAGGAGAATTATTTCTCCTCTTATGCCACCTGTATGTAGATTTTATCCCACTTGTTCAGAATATGCTGAGCAGGCTATTAAAAAGTATGGATTAAAGGGCATTTTGCTTACAATAAGAAGAATTCTAAGGTGTCATCCCTTTCATCCGGGAGGATATGACCCATTAAGGTGAGAGTATGGAAAAAACAGGATTAAGAACTTTATTAGCAGTAATTTTAAGCATGATCATACTTTTTGGAAGTCAGTATCTATATACAAAATTTTATCGACCGAAGGAGCCACCAGTTCGTCAGGAACAGGAAATTAAAAAGGAAGAAAAGGCTGTTGCTTCTTCAAACATTCAGCTTCCTGCTACTAAAAAGGAAGAGCCAAAGAAGATTGTTAAGGATACAAGATATAAGGAGATAGAAATTGAAAATGAGGCTTTTAGGGTTGTATTTTCTAACGAAGGTGCAACAATAAAAAGGATTGAATTAAAGAAATATAAGGATAAAAAGGGTAATCCTATTGTTTTAGCTTCTTCAGAGATATCTGCTCTCTGTATTGTAAAAGATGGTAAATTTGATTATGCAAAAGTAATTTTCAATATTGAAGAATCAAAAGTTTCATTTAAGGACTCAGATGAAGCTCGAATAACATTTAATTATATTGATGGAGAATCATCAATAAAAAGAACATTTATATTCAATAAGAAGGATTATTCAATAGAGGTAAAGGAAGAAATAAGGGGAATCAATAGTTATTATGTAACCTTAGGGAAAGATTTTGGAATTTTTGATAAAGAAGATACATCTCATTGGGGTCCAATAATTTTAAAGGAAGCTGATAGGATTGAGCTTACACCAAATAAAATAAAAGAGATGGTAACTTATAAAGAAGGAGTAAGATGGATTGCTCAAGAAGATAAATACTTTTTTGCAGCTATTGTTCCAGTAACTAAAGCAAATCAGTTTGTCATATCACCCTATAATGGTAATGCTTTAATATTTGTGGAGTTTAATGAGGGGCAAAACCATTATAAATTATTCGCAGGTCCAAAAGAGTATGACTATTTGAAAAAATTTAATGTTGGACTTGAGCATATTGTAGACTTTGGCTTTTTCTCAATTATTGCCCGTCCTTTGTTCTGGTTTTTAAAACTTCTTTATACTCTTACCTCTAATTACGGAGTTGCTATAATTATACTCACGATACTCGTAAGAATACCATTTATACCTATTGTTAACCGTGGTCAGAAATCTATGCAGAAACTAAGTGAACTTCAACCAAAACTAATGCAGTTGAAAGAACAATATAAAAATGACCCTCAGAGGTTACAGAAAGAGATTATGGAATTATATAAAAAATACAAGATTAATCCTATGAGTGGTTGCCTTCCAATATTACTTCAGATTCCTGTATTTTTTGCACTTTATAAAATATTAACCTTAGCAATAGAACTGAGACACGCTCCATTTATGCTTTGGATTCAAGACCTTTCAGCCAAAGACCCATATTATGTTCTTCCTATTCTTATGGGAGCAACCATGTTAATTCAGCAAAAAATGACACCTACTACAATGGACTCCACACAGCAAAAAATAATGTTAATTCTACCAGTAGTATTTACTTTTATATTTCTGACTTTTCCTTCTGGACTGGTATTATACTGGCTAATTAATAATATATTTGGAATTGCCCAACAGTTTTATATAAATCAGAAAATTAAAAGACGTGTGTGATTTCATCAGAATTTGACACCATTGCCGCTATCAGTACTCCCTTAGGGGAAGGCGGAATTGGTATAATTCGTATAAGTGGACCTCAAGCAATTACCATAGCATCTAAAATATTTTTTTCACCTAAAGGAGTAAAGCTATCCAATGTTAAATCTCATACCATTCATTATGGATTTATTGTAGACCCAGAAACAGGTTACAAGATTGATGAAGTGCTTATATCAGTAATGCGTGCACCTAATACCTATACAAGGGAAGATGTGGTTGAGATTAATTGTCATGGTGGTTATATTATTTTAAACAGAATTCTATATCTTTTGATTAAAGAAGGTGCAAGAATCGCTGAACCAGGAGAGTTTACTAAGAGAGCTTTTTTAAGAGGGAGAATTGATTTAAGTCAAGCAGAATCAGTTATAGATCTTATAAGGGCAAAGACAGAAGAAGCTCAAAAGATCGCACTTGAACATTTAAGTGGAAAACTCTCTGAAAAGATAAATGAACTAAGGGATACATTAATGAGAGTCTGTGCCCATGTGGAAGCCTACATTGATTTTCCCGAAGAGGAAATTGATGGACTTACAGGAAAAGAAATTGAAGATGAGATAGAAAGAGTCAGTGAAGAGATAAAGAAGCTTATTGAAGGATACGAAGAAGGAAAGATTTACCGAGAAGGGCTTAGGGCAGCAATAGTAGGAAAGCCAAATGTTGGAAAATCATCTCTACTAAATGCTCTTCTGATGAAAGACAGGGCAATAGTAACAGAAATCCCAGGAACAACAAGAGATATAATAGAAGAGTATGTGAATATAAAAGGAATGCCTTTAAGAATAATTGATACAGCTGGAATTAGAGAATCCCATGACCTTGTAGAAGCAGAGGGAATAAGAAGAACTCTAAAGGCAGTAGATGAAGCAGAATTGGTGCTACTATTGCTTGACATGAGTAGAGTGATTGACAGACTTGATATGGAAATAATTGATAAAGTAAAGGATAAAAAAGTAATAGTTGTTTTAAATAAAAAGGATATAAAAAACAAAGACTTTCAAATTCCAGAACAATTGAGAGACAAACAAAAGGTGGAAATTTCTGCATTAAATGGAGAAGGAATAGAAGAATTAAAGGAAGTAATCTTTAATACAGTAATTTCTGGTAAATACAAACAAGAAGGGCTAATTGTAACAAAATTAAGGCATAAGATTGCCCTTGAGGGTTCCTATTTGGCACTTAAAAATGCTCTTGAGAGTTTCAAAAAGAATGAGCCCCTTGAGATAACTGCCATGTTTCTCAGAGAGGGGCTCAACTTTTTAGGTCAGATTGTAGGTGTTGTCACTACCGAAGAAATTTTAAATTTAATCTTTAGTGAATTCTGCATAGGGAAATAACAATTTATTTTGTCTGAGCAGGTTTTTCATCAGTTTTATTACCTATCAAAGCTTGACTTAACATTTCCTGTAAAGCCTTTTCATTAATTTCTACTTTATGTTTTTTCTTTAAATCATCAATATAACTATTAAACCAGTCTTGCTGTTTTTTTGCTTTTAGTTGTTCTGTAAGTTGCTGTTTAATTTGTTCAAATTCAACGGGAGTTCCTTTAACATCGGTAACCTTGAAAATATAAAGTCCATCTTTGCGGTTTACAGGCGGACTAACCTGTCCCTTTCTTAGACTGAATGCTAAGTTTTCAATTTGAGGGTCAAGTTGTCCTTTCTTAAAAAATCCCATATCACCACCGCTTGCTTTAGTTTTTTCATCCTTAGAGAGTTCTTTTGCTATTTTTGCAAAATCCTCTCCTTTATCAACTCTTTCATAAACTTTTTTTGCCTCTTCATCAGTTTTTACAACAATCTGGCTAAGTCTTACTTCTGTTGGTTTGATAAACTGATCCTTGTTCTTTTCATAGTAATCCTTAGCATCTTTTTCTGTTACCTGTTGAATATTTTTAAGTTCTTGTTCAAGCAATATATTGATAAGAGTTATTTTCTTGAATTCTTCAAGCCTTCTTTTGAATTCTTCTGATTTAGCAAGGTCTTTTTTCTTTGCTTCTTCATAGAGAACTTCTCTTTTTACTAATTCATCTTTAAGCCGATTTATACCTTCTGGTGAAGCAAGAAAAGCTTTGGTTTGAGGTGGTAAAGTTTTAAGGTCTTCCTGTAGTTCTTTTTTTGTAAGCTTTGAAGAGCCTGCTTTTAAAATTACTTCATCTTTACCTTTGCTGCAGGCAAAAATTAAAGATAAAATGAATAAAAAAATAAAAAATTTCATAAAATTCATTACATATCTCCTTTCTGAATTGATTTTTATAATTTAACATTAAGGTATCTGTTAAGGCAAATAAAAAAGATATTTTTATTTGAGGGAGGTTTAAGTGAAATTTGAAGGGTAGGGGGCATTTCTGCCCCCTAAGTTTTTATTCTTTCACATATTCTGTTGCCATTCTACCAACTTCTTTAGCAAACTCAGCAATTCCGCCTCTAAATTGAAAGGCATTTGAGAAACCAACTGCTCTTAAGGCTATTGTAGCAGCAGCTGCTCTGTCACCTGTGTGGCATAAAACTGCAATTTTCTTGTCCTTTGGAAGTTTAGCAAGATTCTCTGGTTTAAAAAGTTCATGCATTGGGATTATTAAAGAGCCTTTCCAAACAGGAGCTATGAGTTTTGTTTCTGCTGGAGTTCTTATATCAAGAATTACGAATTCCTCTTTCTTCTTAATCATTTCAAGAATATCCTTGGTGGATATCTGACAAGGTCTTAATGTTAAAACTTCTGGAGTCATCTGAGAAAACATAGCATCAAACTTTTTAGCCATTTCCTTGTCATAGGCAAAGGCGGAAGTTACAAGGATAATTGTTGATACTAAAATTGTCATAAATGTCTTCATCTTAAACCTCCTATTTTAGATTTTTTCTAAAAAATCAGATATACTCTATGGGAGTATACAAAATAAAATTATTTTATGTCAAGTTGAAAAGATTCCCTATTCAGGGGCTAAAGGGTATATGTCTATTGACAAAACCTATAAATAAAGTTACAATAATAAAAAAAAGGAGGTGTATTATGAGTAAAGAACGAAGAGGATTAGTTTTAATCCTATTTGTCTTTGTTTTAGCCTTTGCTCTGATAGCCTCGCAGGGTATTTCCCAGCAAAAGCCATTTATTGCTAAGGGATGTTCTCTTCCTGGCTGTCATACTGCAAAAGCAGGAGAGTTATGGGGTAATGTAAAGACAGTTTCTGGAAAGGCTGAAATGATTCAGATTGACACAGGAGCCCTGTGGACTGTCAAGTTTGATGCGAATACTAAACTTAAAAACTGGAATCAACCAATCAGCAAATTACCCAAGGAAAAAGAGATAGCAATAACCTATGTAGAGAAAAATGGCGAACTTTATGCTACCTTTATCAATGTAAAGCCTCCAGTTGCAGTTGATCCTGCAAAGGTAGTGAAAGTAGCTGAAATGAAAAGGATTTGGGATGAAAAAAAGGCGCTTATAATTGACTGTAGGCCTGCTGGAAGATATAATGAAGGACACATTCCAGGGTCAATTCATATCTGGTTTGCGGAGTTTGACAAGCACATTGACAAACTACCACAGGACAAAAACCATCCAATAGTTTATTATTGTCAAGGACCTACTTGAGCTCTCACACCTTCATCTGCTCGGAGAGCAGAAGCATTAGGCTACACCAATGTAAAGCAGTTTGTAGATGGTCTGCCTGAATGGAAAAAGCAGGGTTATCCTGTTGCATCCACAGTTAAATATTTACAGGAACTTATCAGTAAAGATATTCCTCATGTTTTAGTTGATGTAAGACAGAAAGAACAGGCAGAAAAAGAACACATAAAAGGTGCTGTTAATATACCCTTAGAGGAACTTGCAAAGGCTCAGAAAAGATTTCCAAAACAGAAAAACGCGCCTGTGATAATTTACTGCACTAAGGACAATCTTTCTCAAAAAGCTTTTGATATCATAAGAAAATGGGGATATGTAAACACCTCCTATCTTGTAGGCGGAATAGATGCATGGAAACAGGCTGGTGGAGAAGTTTTAACTGGTCAATTAAAGAAAGAGATTGTTTATGTTCCTAAGCCAAAACCAGGAACAATAGGTATAGAGGAGTTCAAGAAGATTACAGGAAAAATTCCAAAGAATGTAATAATTCTTGATGTAAGAGACCCTGAAGAAACTCAGATGGGAGTTATTAAG
>JAOAGU010000008.1:7210-27931 GCA_026415595.1 Thermodesulfovibrio sp.
TAGAAAACAATCTGGACACAAAACAGTATCGTGTAAGGATTGTCATCTTGGAAACGGTAGAACCCCTGATAAGGAAAAGGCTCATAAGGGTATGCTTAAGCCTATTTTTGTTACGGAAGATGCAGATTATGTTGAAAGAACTGCTTTATACAGTAAAGAAGATTTTGAATTTAACAAAATAGAACCTAAGGGTGAAGATAGCCTATTTGAACTTCTTCCTAAAAAAAGAGAAAGTTCTGAGACAATTCTTCATCCAAAGGTAAGAAATATTCTCTGGCATGATAGAAATCCAGAGACTTTTAATTTTGATCCAAAAATTATTGAAAAAACTTGCGGGAAAAGAGGTTGTCATACTGAAGAGTTAAAGCAGTTTAACACTACAATTATGGGAATAAATTTTCGTCAAAGAACAATGCGTAGCTGGCTTGAACCATATGGACCTCATAACTGCGGACCATCTTTTGCAGATTTACCACCAACAGAAGTTCTTAAAAGTGCAGGATTTGATTTCACAAATACTGAAAAAATAAGAAAAGAGATAAATATCAAATTTACAAATGAAGAGGCAATAACAAAGCAAAGACTGTGTAATGTCTGTCATACAGGATGTCTTGACTGTCACTATGCACCAAGTAAAGAAAAGGGAAGTCATGCCTTTATAAAAGTGCCAGATTCATATAGCTGTATGGGAAGAGGTAGAGGCAATTCAGTATGTCATACAGGTTCGGCACATTCAAGAAGAGGAGAGACTTATATTGGAGGATTTTATTCAATTCCTCAAGGAAGAAAACCAGATATTCACTTTACTAAGGGAATTCACTGTGTAGAATGCCATCATATGGGTAAAAAAGGTATGGGAGATATGCAAAGGAAGGCAAGTTGTGGTGACTGTCATATTGAGATTGAAAAAGCCCATGCGAGATCAATTCATAGAAATCTTACATGCACAGCCTGTCATGTTAATGAAGCTGGGGGATATCAGATTACAGTGTGGGGAAAAGGATATATTGGAGAAAAACCCAATCCTTTCAAGAAATATTCATTATACTATGGAACTCAAAAGCCTTTGATTTTAATGAAAGATCAAAAGGGTATATGGTTTCCTGTAAAGATTTTTCCTCATAGTGTGGGTAATATAAAAAATGATGTTTCTCCAACAGGAATAAAGTATAGATGGGAAAATGGTGAGACAAGGGATATGTATGCCATAATTGGAAGTTTTGATGGTCTTCCATCGGCAAATAAACATCTTCTTTGGCTACAGATTGAAGAAGTTGCCCATCCCTTTGGAAAAGCAAGGGATTGTAAGAGTGGTCATAAAGAAAGGCAGACTTCCATATCGACTTGGCAGTATGAGGATACGCAAGGAGCAAAGCCTTTTAAAGGAGGATATAAAATAGTTGCCGATGATAAAGGTCTCAGACTTAAAGATTTCTGGCATGGTAAAATAAAACCATTGCCAGGTTTTGAAATATCTGATTTTGCCTCTTGGATATATCTTACCGATAAATGGTTTGTTTCAGGAGATTTCAGCATAAAAGTTGATGAAGATAAATACAGAAAGTATGAGAGACTTCACGAAAAAAATCTTAAGAAGATTAAAGTTTTGGAAAAGAATAAAAATATTAAAACGCTGGAAAAATTAAAAAATATGAAAAGAATTATAATACATAATCCCGATGAAAAAGTTTTCATTCAATAAATGCTTTACTCTTCTACACAGATTTTGCAATTTGATACAGCATAAACATTTTTAACTAAGACAATCACTATAACTACAAAAAAATAAATTTTTAATATCCTACAAGCTTATTATTGAATGGCTTCAATAATAGTAGCTATGATGAATAGAAGAAAGAATACAAGACCAATTAATGCAGTTAAGCTCCATCCTATTTTTTTCTCTAACCAAGGAATAAAAATTAAAAAGGCTATAATGCCTAAGGGCAGTAATAGTCCACCTATAAAAACTGTATCAGTAGAGAAAAATCTTAAGACCCAGAAAAGCCAAAGATAATACCACTCTGGTCTTGGTTGATAAGCAGCTAAAAAATCAATTTCTCTGCCTATTAATGGAGGAAAAACAAATGCAAGTATGAGGATAACCTCAAAGGTAAGTATTGCAAAAAATAAAATCTCTATAAGATAGTCAGGATAAAACTTTTTTTTCATAGCGGTTTTGATATGCCAAGCTTTTTAATCATATGAAAATGAGCCCAGAGTAGAAGCACAATTATTAATGGAAACCATAGTACATGAAAGCTGTAAAATCTTGTTAAAGTAATCCCTGTAACTTCATAACCGCCTCTTATGATGAGTAAGATATCTTCTCCAATAATTGGAATACTTCCAGCTATATTTGTTCCAACAACAGTTGCCCAATAGGCTTTTTGATCCCATGGAAGTAGATATCCCGTAAAACCTTCAAGCATTACAATAACGAAAGTAATTATACCAACTATCCAGTTTAACTCTCTTGGTGGGCGATAACTCTTAGTGATAAAGACTCTTATTGAATGGATTATGATACTTACAATCAATATATTTGCTGACCATTTATGAATTCCCCTTATGAGCTTTCCAAGATAAACTTCTTCATGGATTTTTATAATACTTTGATATGCCTCCTTTTCAGATGGAACATAATGAACGGACAGGAATAGGCCTGATACAAGACAAAATAGAAAGGCAGTAAAGGCAATACCACCAAAACAGTAAAAGTAGTTTATTCCCTCTGGTATATCTCTATCAAAAATACCTCTATGTAGTGTTTTGAGTCTAAATCTATCAAGAATCCAATCAATGATGTTCATATCTTTATACCCAGATAAACTTTTTCATTTTCTATTTTAACAGGAAGCCTAAGTAGGGGTTCTTTTGGTGGTCCTGCTATCACGTTGCCATTTATATCATATTTTCCACCATGACAGGGACATATGAATTCTGTAGAGTTTCTATCATAATTTACAAAACAGCCGAGATGAGTACATACAGGAGAGAGTGCAATAATAGAGCCTTCTGTTCTTACAAGAAAAACTTTGAGAGGTTTATGGAAATTTTCAGTTTCAATTTCAATTTTTTTTACGCCCTCTCGGGGGATTTTGTCCTCTGACACATAGTAAAATTTATATTCTTTTCTCCTTGGATTAGAAGGTTTAAAGATTATTAATCCTAATATAACTAAAAAAATTGATGAAAACGAAAATAAAAATTTCACAACCCTTTTTAAAAAAGCCCTTCTGGTTGTTTCATTAAAGTTGTTGTCAATTGACATATTTCAATTTATACCCCTAACCCCTATATAAAAAATATATTGACAAAAAAATTTTTTTTATTTAGTATTTAACTAATAGTATAACAAATGTAAGGGGGTGAGGGTATGAGTCTTACCCGAAGAGATTTCTTAAAAATTGCAGCAGTAACTGGAGGCGCTGTAGCAGCTACTACCCCTGTTGTAAAGTCAGTCTTAGCTCTCGGGAAAAAACCTGTTTCTTTGCCTCAGTATGTTCCAACTACATGTGAAATGTGTTTTTGGCGATGCGGTGTTATTGCTAAGATAGTTGATGGCAGAGTTGTTAAGCTTGATGGCAATCCCATTCATCCAAATTCAAGGGGTAAATTGTGTGCAAGAGGTCACGGAGGCATAGGATTACTCTATGATCCAGACAGACTGAAAACTCCATTAATTAACACAGGAGCAAGGGGAGAGGCTAAGTTCAAAAAGGCATCATGGGATGAGGCATTAGGAATAGTTGCTGAGAAAATGAAAAAAATTAAGGAAAATTATGGAGCAGAGTCAATAGCTCTTCTTACTCATGGAACGATTTCAACATATTTTATCCATCTACTTCAGGCTTATGGTTCGCCAAATTTTGCTTTCCCATCTTTTGCACTTTGTAGAGGAGCAAGAGATGCAGCCTTTGAAATAACCTTTGGCGAGGCTGTAGGAAATCCAGAGAGACTTGATCTTCAAAACAGTAAAGTAATTGTTCTCATTGGAAGTCATCTTGGTGAGAATGCTCATAATTCGCAATGTCAGGAGTTTGCAGAGGCTGTTGGAAAAGGTGCTACTTTAATTGTATTAGACCCAAGATTTTCCACTGCTGCAGGCAAAGCAAAATACTGGTTACCAATAAAGCCTGCGACAGATTTAGCAATTTTACTTGCATGGACAAATGTAATAATAAATGAAGGACTTTATGATAAAGATTACGTTTTAAAATATACTTATGGCTTTGCTGAAGTTGCACAGGCAGTAAAGGAATACACACCTGATTGGGCTGAGAAAGAAACAGATATTCCTGCAAGCCTTATTGTTGAAACTGCAAAAATTCTTGGTAAAAACAAACCCCATATTTTAATACATCCGGGAAGACATACGGCTTGGTATTCTGATAATGTTCAGAGACAGCGTGCTGTTGCAATTCTTATTGCAATCCTCGGAGCCTATGGAAGGCCGGGTGGAATATATCTAAATCCAAAGAAAAAACTTGAACCTGTTTTTCTCTCAGAAAAAGACTATCCTGATCATAAACCAGCTTTAAATAAAGGTAAATATCCCTTTGCTGGAGAAGAAGGTGTAACACATGAGATTGTAAGGGCAACTATTACAGAACAGCCTTATCCAGTAAAAGCATGGTTTACAACTGGAATAAATATTATGAAAGCTATGCCTAATCAAATAGATACAATGAAAGCCATACAAAAACTTGACCTTCTTGTAGCAGTTGATATGATGCCCTATGAAAGCGTAATCCTTGCAGACATAGTTTTTCCTGAATGCACTTA
Organism: Thermodesulfovibrio sp.; assembly: GCA_026415595.1. Classification (GTDB taxonomy): domain Bacteria; phylum Nitrospirota; class Thermodesulfovibrionia; order Thermodesulfovibrionales; family Thermodesulfovibrionaceae; genus Thermodesulfovibrio. Next base: position 11,999 of record JAOAGU010000008.1, read on the forward strand.
TCTTGAAAGACATGATGACCTATTTGTCCTTAAAGAAAGAGCACTTGGAGTGTCTATTCGTCAGCCTGTAGTAGAACCAATGTATGATACAAAACCTGGCTGGTGGATAGCAAAGGAACTTGGAAAAAGACTTGGCCTTTCAGAACATTTCCCTTGGAATAACTTTGAAGATTTTCTTAAGAAAAAGGCTCAAGCATGGGAAATAGATTATTCAGAACTTTCTAAAAAAGGATACATTGATTTTCCTGAGAGTGCAAAACCATATATATTATCTGGAGAGGATTATAAATTTAAAACTCATTCAGGAAAAATAGAGCTTTATAGTAAAGAATTAAAAGAACACGGCTTTGACCCTGTTCCAAAATACACAAAACATGAGCAACCACCCGAAGGTTGGTTTAGGCTCATATATGGAAGGTCTCCTGTCCATACATTTTCAAGAACAACAAACAATCCATCACTTTGGGAACTCATGGAAGAAAATGTAGCATGGATAAATGCAAAGATAGCAAAAAGTATAGGACTTAAACATGGAGACTACATTGTTTTAGTAAATCAGGACGGAGTGAAAAGTAATAAAGTAAAAGCCAAGGTAACGGAGAGAATAAGACCAGACTGCATATATCTTGTACATGGATTTGGCTCTACATCAAAACTTCTTCACAAAGCCTATTTAAGAGGCGCTGATGACCAACAGCTAATAACTAGATATGCTATTGACCCTATTGGTGGGACAGTGGGAATGAGGGTGAACTTTGTGAAGATTACAAAGGAGGTATAGTATGCCCAAGTATGTTATGGTGATAGATGTGGAAAAGTGCATTGGCTGTATGGCTTGTGTAATTGCCTGTAAAAAGGAAAACAATGTTCCTGAAGAGCATTTTAGAACAAGGGTTGTAGAGGAAGTAAGAGGAGAGTTCCCTCATCTTAGAATGGAACTAAGAAGTGAACTCTGTAATCACTGTGAAAATGCACCCTGCATTGATGCCTGTCCTACAAGAGCATCTCACAGGGCAAAAGATGGAACGGTTCAGATTGACAGAGTTAAATGTATAGGCTGTAAAGCCTGTATCTTAGCCTGTCCCTATGACGCAAGATATTCCCATCCAAAGGGATTTGCAGATAAATGTTCATTTTGTGACCATAGACTAAAGGAAGGTAAAAAACCAGCCTGTGTTGAAACTTGTCTTGGAAAGTCAAGAATATTTGGTGACATTGAAGAACCAAAAAGTGAGGTAGCAGAGTTACTTAAAAAGTATGACTCCTCTGTTAGACTTGAATTTGCTGGAACACGTCCAAGAGTTTTTTATATTAAAAAGCAATTTGCAGGAGGTCTATGATGACAGAGATAACAATAACAGGATTAAATGCCATAACCCATCCTTATCTGGAAGTTTGGGATTGGAGAATAGTAATATATCTATTTCTTGGTGGAGTCTCTGCTGGAATGCTTGTTATGTGCTCTATTGCCAACCTTAGAATTCCTAAACACCCTGTTGAAGAGCTTGCTCAGTGTGTGAGAGCTCCTCTTATTGCTTTTGTAATTCTTGCTGTAGGTGCCCTATTTATTATCATAGACCTTGGTAAACCTCAAAGTCTCATTTGGGGTTATCTTACATTTCAACCTTTATCCCTCATGTCTTGGGGTACTTGGGGAGTACCTGCAGTTTTACTTGCTAATGCACTTTATATCTTAGCAGTAGTTCCTAAAGAAGATAGACATCGTCTTAGATTACCATTTCTTATTAAACTCTCAGAGAAATTAACATCTAAGATGAGAACAATTGCAAAATTGAACTTTGCACTTGGAATTTTCTTGGGTATTTATACTGGTGTGCTTTTAAGTTCCTTTGCAGCAATTCCTTTATGGAATAATGCAACTTTACCAATACTATTTTTAGTATCTGCTCTTTCTTCAGGTGCTGCTATGATAGTAATTATAGCTAAAAAATATGAGATAAAATTTCTTTTTACTAAGATAGATATATGGCTCATCGTAGCAGAACTTATAGTCATACTTTTGTTTTTCTATGCACTTTATACATCTACAGCACCTTATAAAAAAGCAATTGAACCATTTTTCTCACTTACAAGTGAACAGTTTATTTTTGCTATGGCATTGATAGCAATCTTTTTACTTTTACCACTTGCCCTAAGAATTAAACTTGGTGAATTAAAGGAATTTGAAGGCGAATTTCATGGTGAGTTTACTAAGTCTCAAATTTTAAGGATGAATTTTGCTGCAGGACTTGTTCTTGCAGGAACTTTTATTTTAAGAGCAGCAATAGTTTATGCAGGACAGTTAACAAAGCTATCACCTTATTGATATAATTGAAAGGAATTCTTAAAAGAAAGGGGGTGACACTATGAAGAAAGTTTTGGTAGCATTACTCATTTTAACTTTTGTTTTTGGTTTTGTCTTTTCAGCCTATGCTACAACTGTTAGCGGAACAATCACCAAGATTGATGGCAACAAAGTAACAGTCAAACAGGCTGATGGTAAAGAGGTGACTGTAGAGCTTAAAGTAGGGGATAAAATAACAATTAAACCAGCAGCTGAAAAGGGTAAAGAAGGAGCAGCACCATCACCAAAGAAAAAGAAAGCAGTAGAGGGTTGCTAAAAAATGAAAAGGGAGGGATTTTCCCCTCCCTTTTCATTTAATGCCAATATCCAAGTTAAAATTTTTTAATTAGCAGTTTATTCTTGCCTATCCAATATTTCTCTTATCTTCATTGAAATATCTTCAATAGAAAAGGGTTTTTGGATGAAATCTATACCTTTGTCAAGTATGCCATGATGAACTATTACATTATCTGTGTAGCCAGATATATATAGAACTTTTGTATTAGGTCTTAAATTTTTTATTTTATTATAAAGCTTTACTCCACTAATACCAGGAAGTACTACATCAGCTACTACAAGATGTATAGGTTCATGATAAAACTGAGCTAAAAACATGGCAGTATCCCTATCTTTTGCTTCAAGTGTTTTATAACCTAACCGTTTCAACATATCAAGCAATACCTGTCTTACCTTTTCGTCATCATCTATTACAAGTATAGTTTCTGTGCCGGTTAAAAGTTTTTTTGTACCTTTTTCAAACTGGTCTTGTTCTAATTTTTTATCAACTCTTGGAAGATAAATTTTAAAAGTAGTGCCTTCATTTAGCTCACTATAAACCCATATGTTCCCTCCATGCTGTTTCACTATTCCATATACTGTTGAGAGTCCTAATCCAGTGCCTTTTTCCTCTTTTGTAGTAAAAAATGGCTCAAATATTTTATCTTTAATTTCAGCAGGTATACCTAAGCCTGTGTCAGATATGGCAAACATTATGTGAGGACCTACTTTTGAACCATGATGTCTTTTTACATAATCTTCGTCTAAATTCACATTTGATGTTTCTATTATGATTCTTCCTCCCTGAGGCATAGCATCTTTTGCATTTACTACAAGATTCAATATAACTTGTTCCATCTGTGCCGGGTCTGCTTCTACGAGTCCTAAATCCTTGGAGAGTTCAAAAATCAGAAGTATATCTTCACCTATTAATCTCTTTAGCATTTCTTCCATACTTTTTATTAAATCATTAAGATTAATGACTTTTGGTTGTAAAATCTGTTTTCTTGAGAAAGCAAGCAGTTGTTTTACAAGTTGTTCTGCCTTTTCTGCAGAGGACTGAATGTTCGTAAGATATTGTTTCGCAGGGTCATTTTCTGTGATTTTCATCTGAGCAAGCTGTGTGAATCCCTTAATAGCAGTAAGAACATTATTAAAATCATGGGCAATGCCTGCAGCAAGCCTTCCAATGGATTCCATTCTCTGGGCAAATAAGAATTGTTCTCTTAGTTTATTCATCTCTTCTTCTTTGAGCCAGTGTTCTGTAACATCAACAAAGCAGATTTTTGCACAATTTAAATCCATAAAAATTATAGGTGTAATAACCATTCTTAAGCAGATTAAATCACCATTTTTATTTACAAATCTTATTCTTTGTAATGCTCTTTGTTTATCTCCCTCTAAAACAGCCTTATATTCTTCTATAAATAAATCTCTATCTTGTTCGTATAGTTGATTTATAAAATCTATTTCCCTTTCATTGAACCCAAGAATTTCCTCAAAACCCTTATTTGCCATTAAAAATTTTGGTGGAAAGTCTGTAGCAATAGAAAAGCCAATATGGGGTTGATCAATAATTATTTTTCCTAACTCCTTTATTCTTTCTTCCATTTCTTTTTCAATAATCATAGAGTTCAGAAGCTTCATTAACCATTTTTTCTTAGAATCTTCTTCCTTAAGAGTTTTATCTTCAATGAAAAATACGTTTTTAAAAAGTTCCTTTTTCCAAAGAATATAGGAATGTGTTTTAATTAAATCTAAAATAAACTCAGCAGAGAACTTTTTCCAGTTGTATTGACATATACCTGTGCATCTGAACTTTCCAAAAAATTCTTCATTAAGTCTTCTTTCATACTCTATGAGTCTTTCTGAGCCTTCTATTCCTTTCAATGCCCATGTCATCTCACCAGTTATAAATAAGGAGGGATAACCTTCAGATATTGCTCTATCAGTTTCATAGATAAGAGTTTTTATCATTGTGTCTGGGTCAAAGATTTTTGAACCTGTGTAAATCTCCTCAGCATTTATGAAAATAAGTTTGTTATCAACAATCTCGTCTGTGTAGCCATCTTTAAGAAGGGATTTTATATTTTCTGGGTTATGCTCATCATAAATATAGATAACCTTATCACCTGATTGAATTGCCATTTTAATAAGAGGGACTAAATTAGTCTTCCAATCTTCATCAGACTCGTAGAAAAAACAAATATGAGATTTACCTTTAATTTCCTGGAAAATAATCCATACAATTTAATACTAAAAAAAATTTGTCATTTTTGCAATAGGTTCTATAAAAACTTCTAATCTTTCATTTTTTCAAATATTTCTTCAAAATGAGCCTCGTTTCTTTTGAATATATCTAAAATTTTGGGGTCAAAATGAGAAGGAAGGGTTCTACCATCACCTTTTGTTATGATTTCAACTGTAGTTTTATGGTCAAAACCCTTTCTATATGGTCTATCAATTCTTAATGTATCATATATATCACATAACGCCACAATTCTTCCTTCAATAGGTATTTCCTCTTTAGAAAGTCCCTTTGGATATCCTGTTCCATCCCATCTTTCATGATGGGTAAGAGCGATATTTCTTGCCATAGAAAAGAGAGGATGGTTACCTATTATTTGAGCACCATAGATAGGATGTTTTTTTACAATAGCCCATTCTTCATCTGTGAGTTTAGACTGTTTTTTCAAAATTTCTGAAGGTATATAAATTTTTCCAACATCATGGAGAGCTGATTGAGTTTTGATTCTTCTTACTAATTTTTCTTCAAAACCTAATTTTTTCGCAATTAAAGCTGAATACTCTCCAATTCGGAAAATATGTTTTTTAGGGTCTTCATCATTTGCTTCTGATGCTCTTGCAAGTGAATAAATGGCATAGGAAGAGGCTTCTTCTAATCTTTGAATCTGTTTGGCAATTGTTCTAAAAAATAGACATTGATTAACGAGAATATTTATTAAATTAGCGTCATATTCATTTACTTCTCTTTTATAATTTAATGCTAACAGACAAAGATTTCTGCTTATAAAACCAACTATATTTCTAACTACAATTCTGAATGAGCTAAGTTTTTCTTCTATTTTTTTAAAATCTTCCTTTTCAAAATCATGTCTGTTTAAAAAAACTTTTATTATTTCCCCTTCCTTTGGTAATTGAAAAATGGAGGAAAAATCAAGATTTATTTTATATTTGTTCAATTCACCAAATACATATTCATATTGATAACTTTCCCATGTTTTACCTTTGTCTGAAAAACCAACTATTGCCATAGCTGGTTTATCCTCTATTTCGCTTACTTTTCTAATTAGATGGGCAATTAAATCATCAATACTTTCAGAAAATTTAAAATTTAAAGGATTAAAGTTTTGAATTGTATTTTCAGTATGGTCTATTATTGTAACTATGTTTTCTAAAGTCCCATAAAGTAGTTCGTTATTTTTTTTGGTTTCTGCAAATTTTTCAATTATAGCATTAACTTCTCTTTCATTAAAGGGCTTGAATATTACACCATCAGCTTTTGCCATGAAACTTTTTATTCTTTCATCTGGCGATGTAAAACTAACGAGCATTAGTAAGGGAATTTTCTTATATTTTGGATGTTCTTTTAAAGACTTACAAAATGTATATCCATCGGAATCTCTAATAGTGGTGTCAGCAAGTATGGCGTCTATGTTACGTTTTTTAAGAATTTCCATTGCCTCTGAGGCTCTGTCAGTATGTAGAACTTCAAATTTTTCAAAGGGAATAATAGAGGTTAATGCCTTGATATTAGAATTATTGTCAGAAATTATTAAAATTTTATGCTTCAGACTCAACATTTACAAAAATTATATTTAAAATAGCAAGTAGAATTCAATAAAAATTTGACAGATTTTAAATTTTTTGCTATGCTTTTTTAAATGATTACATTAAGAATATTTCTTGTTCTATTTGTTTTTTTATCTTTACCTTGTCATGCTTTTGATAGAAAGGGGTTTTCACCAACTTCGCCTTTTTCAGTTTTTTCTACTTTTTTAGCAGATTCACCAAAACAAAATCAGTTAGCTATTGATTTAGGGTTTGATATTTCAAGAGAGCCAGATGTAAAGAGAATTAATCTTAATTTATCCTACGGATTAACAGATAAAATTGAGATAATAGCTGGGCTACCTTATGTTTTTAAATATTCTAATGCTTTTGATGAAAGAGGTTTTGAGGATATTAATTTTGGCTTTAAACACAGATTTATTGATGAAACTGTTTACTTGCCAGCAGTAGCTTATTTAGTTTATGTTTCCGGTGAAATAGGAAATGAAAAGTTTTCATCAGAGGGAGGATTAGGAGGAGGAATAATAATTTCAAAAAAAATTGGTCCTGTTAAAACACACGGTAATATAATATATTTCAGGCCAAACAGAGAAGTTTTAAAAGAGACATGGAATCTGAATTTTGGAACAGAGTTGTTAATCTCTCATAATTCAAAAATATTATTTGAAATTATTGGCAGAAAAGCAATTGATAGAAATAAAATAGATTTGCTTGAATGGAGGCTTGGCTACAGAATAAGGATAACAGATTTTTCCTATTCTACTGTAGGCATGGGTTTTGATATAAAAGACAGAAATCCTGATATGAGATTTATGTTCAGCATTAGCTTTGTCTTGCCGAAAGAAAAATCTAAAATTAAAAAAATTGTGGAAGATGCTTATTAATGTTATAATAAACCTATGTTTGATTTAGGCTTTCAGGAATTAATTGTAATATTTATTGTTGCCCTTTTAGTTTTTGGTCCTAAAAGGCTTCCTGAACTTGGCTATACTCTTGGAAAAACAATGAATGAGATAAAAAAAGCCTTTCAAAGTGCAAAGTCTGAAATGGAAAAAGAAATACATGAAGTAAAAGAAACTATGGAAGATGTTAAAAAGGATATTAAAGACCCTCTTGAGCTTAAAAATGAACTTTTTAAAGATATGCCCTCCCTTGAAGATTTAAGAATTGATAAACATATTGAAAATATTGCAAAAAAAGAGATTGAGAAGAAGGAGTAGTGATGGATGGAAGAACAAAAAATGTCACTGATTGGACATCTATCAGAGCTGAGAAAAAGAATAGTAATATGCCTTGTGGCATTATTAATAGCATTTGTACTTACATTTAGCTTTTCTGAATATATTTTTAAGCTCTTACTTTTTCCCTTAAACTATACACCGCAGTTTTCAATTAAAGAAGGACTGCTCTTTGTCCCAGAGCAAAAACTTCAGAATACAAAACTTGTTTTTTTGGGTCCTGCTGAAGCCTTTTGGATGAATATGAAAATAGCCCTTGTAAGCGGATTTATTCTTACAATACCTGTAATTTTTTATCAACTTTGGCAGTTTATTTCACCCGGGCTTTATTCTCATGAAAAAAAGTATGTTCTTCCCTTTGTATTGACTGCTACTGGACTTTTTCTTATAGGTGTTACTTTCTGTTATTTGATAGTTTTACCCTTTGCAATGAGTTTTCTTCTTACCTATAAGGTAGGTGATTTTTTGATGCCCATGCTTTCTGTAGGACTTTATATTGATTTTCTTTTAAAGTTTTTACTTGCTTTTGGTTTTGTCTTTGAGTTACCAGTTCTTATAGTTATTACAACAAGAATGGGTTTGATAACACCACAGACTTTGAAAAAATATAGAAGACTTGCTGTAATTCTTGCATTTGTAGCTGCGGCGATTATCACGCCAACACCAGATGCTTTTAACCAGACGCTGATGGCAATACCTATGATAATTTTATATGAATTAGGTATATGGGTTTCAATAATATTAAATAAAAAGAAGGATCAAAAAAATGGAGGGTCGGAGTAAGTCTTTAATTGCTATAGCTACAGATATAGCAGACGGTTTTTTATCTGTCAATCCTTTATTTCTTAAGAAATTTAAAGAAAAGGAACTTAAAGAACTTCAGGAAGCATTAATAAAGAAAGAAAGACAAATAAGAGCAGAACCATTTCCATTTAACGATGCCTTAAAAATACGTCAAAGAAATATGAAACTTCAAAGGCTAACTCAGGCTATGGTTGTTATAAAAAACTTTATGGAAGGTAGAATTTGAGAATAGCTCTTACAGGTTTTTCTAACTCAGGTAAGACAACAATTTTTAATGCCATGACCCATCAAAAGATTGATACATCCTCCCATATTACACCCCCTGAGATTATCCATAGAGGAGCGCTTTATGTTGAAGACTCAAGGCTAACAAGAATAGGTGAAATTATTAAACCTAAAAAGACAACTTTCGCTATTGTTGAATGTATTGATACTGCCGGGCTTTTAAAAAACAATTCTGTTCATAATTATAAGGTTATCAGACAAACAACTGATACGGATGCTTTGGTATATGTATTAAGAGGTTTTGACGAGCCTTCAGTTCCTTATCAATTTGAATCTATTGACCCTTTGAGAGATTTTAATGAATTAGAATATGAATTTTTAATGATTGATTTAGACCTTGTTACTAAACGAATTGAAAGAATAGACGAACAAAAAAAGAAAGGGCAGAAAATTAATGAGAAGGAAAAAGAAGTATTAGAATTTCTAAGAGAACATCTTGAAGGTGGAAAGAGTTTGAGAAAAGTAGATATTAAAGATGAGCAATTATTAGAGATAAGGCATTTAAATTTTTTTACCCTAAAACCTGTTTTTGCAGTAATTAATTTGGATGAAAAATCCTTTAATGAAGATAAATTTAAAGATACTGAATTTATAAAAATCTGTGGAACTTTAGAAAGTGATATAGGGCAGTTATCCGAGGAGGAGATCGGGAGTTTTTTAGAAGCTATGGGTATAGATGAGCCAGTAGGTAAAAAAATAATCAGAAAAACCTATGAAGTCCTGAATTACATATCCTTTTTTACAATAGTACCACCGGAACTGAGAGCATGGAGTATTAAAAAGGGAACTAAAGCAATCCAAGCTGCAGGGAAAATTCATTCAGATATTCAAAGAGGGTTTATAAGAGCAGAAGTTGTATCTTATGATGATTTTATCTCAGTTAATGGAGATATGAATCTTGCAAGGCAAAAAGGTATTTTAAGAACTGAAGGAAAGGAATATGAAGTAAAAGATGGAGATATAATAACATTTAGATTTAAAATTTAAGGGAGGGGGATATGGGTTTTTTACAAGAATTGGACAAAAAAGTAAAACTTCGTTGGAAAATGATTTTGCCACTTGCATTTGCAATTGCTTTCGGAGTTATTGCAACAGTTATCGTTACTGGATATGGTGCTTACAAGATAGCCTATGATGCTTCAATTCACTTTGGTGCCAAGGAAGTTCCGCAGGAGATTATGAAAGAAGTAAGAACTCTGCAGTTAATATTTGCAGTTCTTGGTTTTTTAGGAATAATATCTGCATCAGCTGTTGTCTATATAACCTATGTGATTACACACAAACCGTTAAACATTCTTGATAAAACTCTCCATAAAATTTCAGAGGGTGATTTGACAGTGAGCATAGGTTTTAAAGACAGAGCTGATATAGTAGGAAGACTTGCGCGGAGCGTTGATAAGGTGTTACAGACATTTATTAATCTCACTGACAAATCCCTTGATTACTCTCAAAAGCTTGCAATATCAGTTGATAAGTGCAATCATGTGATTAATAACGCTATTGAAGGCGCAAAAAGGCAGTCTCAACAAGCAAATCAGATAGCAACTGCTGCAGAAGAGATGACACAGACAATAACTGATATTGCAAATAATGCATCAAAGGCATCTGAGACAGCAACTGAAGCAATGGATATAGCTCAAAAAGGACAGAATACTGCTCAAATGGCAGTAAAAAAGGTTAATGATGTTTATGAGACAACCAATGAGCTTGGCCAGATGATTGATAAATTAAACAAAAGTGCCTCAGAGATTGGAGAAATAATTGTAGTAATTAAAGACATAGCTGACCAAACAAATCTACTTGCACTTAATGCGGCGATAGAAGCAGCGAGGGCAGGTGAACAGGGAAGAGGTTTTGCAGTAGTTGCTGACGAGGTTAGAAAACTTGCTGAGAGAACAATTAAGGCAACAGAGGAAATTGCGAATAAGATAGGATTGATTCAAAGAGAGACTGCTGAAACTGCTCAGTCAATGAATAGAGAACTTGCAGAAGTTAAAGAGGTTACAGAATCTGTTAACAGTATTGGCGAAGCATTAGGAGAAATAGTCTCTTCAGTTATAAGAGTTAAAGACCAGATAACTCAGATAGCAACAGCAGTGGAACAACAGTCTGCAGCAAGCGAGGAAGTGACAAGAAATATTGAGGAAAGTGCTAAAATAGCATTTGAAATAGAAAAATTAGCAGAACAGATTGTAAAGGATTCATATGATATACTTCGTATTTCATCAGATCTAAGACACACAGCTTCTGCTGTTAAGACAAAAAAACAACAAGAGATGCTTTTTGATATCTTCAAAGGAGACCATGAACGAATGATGTTAAGAATACAAGCTCATATAAGAGGTATGGATAAACTTGATCCTGAAAGACTTGCTGATTATCGTTCCTGTGGGATGGGGAAATGGTATTATGGAGAAGAGGGACAGGAATTTAGAAATTTATCAGGATTTACAGAGGTTGAAGATGTTCATAGATTATGCCATACAATGGGAAGAGATATATTGATTGCCTATAATTCAGGTGATCATGAAAAAGTAAAAAAATTATTACAGGAGATGGAAAGGAATAACGAGAGATTAAATAGTATAATAGAGAGGCTAAAGAATAGCTATCTTGCAAGAATTAGATAAAGAATGATATCATTAACCATTAAGCTTGGAGAGGTGGCCGAGTCGGTCGAAGGCAGCCGCCTGCTAAGCGGTTGTGGGGTCAAAAGCTCCACCCAGGGTTCGAATCCCTGCCTCTCCGTTTTATTTGAGGATGGATACTTATTTATTAATTACTAAGTTTTCTTATATAGGTTTATTTACTCTTTTAATACTCGGTGGGCTTGGTGTACCATTTTTCCCTGAGGATTTAATATTAATTTCCTGCGGGATGTTAATATCTTTTGATATTATTAAACCAATCCCTGCTATTCCGATAGCCTATTTAGGACTCGTAATTTCAGATTCATTACTATATTATGCTGGTAGACGGTTTGGTAGAAAAATAATTACAAATAAAAGATTTGAAAAAATTATTTCACCCCCTAAATTTCTTCTTCTTGAGAGAAAATTCATAAAACATAGCACACTTATAATGCTTTTAGGAAGGCTTCTTGTAGGATTCAGGGCTCAGGTTTTTCTTTTAGCAGGGATAACTAAAGTGTCTTTTTCAAAATTTTTAATCATAGATACATTCGGTTCTGCAGTAGTATTAACTATAATGGTTTCTGCAGGATATATCGGAGGAAGATTCCTTGAGAATGTTAAAAAAGGTATTCTTTATATGGAATATGCTGTAGCTATTTTAGCAATAGTCGTTATAATTTTATTAATAAGCTATTTTTCCTTAAAACACCTTACCAAAAAGTACATTACAGGAAATAATTTCAAAGACTAATTAGAATTGTCCCAAATGGAACAGTAGACTTCCAAATTTGTTCCCTACAGCACAGAAATTTGTAAGTATTTTTCTTATTTTTCAATAATTTAATCTCTGGCAAAACTTTTGCATCATTTCATTGATGAAGAATTTTTCAGGAGGTTGTCAATGGAAAAAATTTTAGTATGTTTTGATGGTTCAGAATGGTCAAAGAAGGCTCTTAATGAGGCTATTAAGATTGCTCAAAAATTCAACTCTAAGATAACTGTTTTATCTGTGGTACCGAAAGTGTGTTTTTTAGAAACAGGGGTAGACTGTGCGACAGTAGAGGGTATTTTTAGAGCCGAGACAGAAGGAAATTTAAGTAAAGCAGAGGAAATACTTAAAGGAAAGGAGGTGAAAGGAAACACATTAATACTTGAGGGTAATCCCTCAGAAGTAATTGTTGAGTACGCTAAAAACAACCATATTGATCTTATTGTTATTGGCACAAAAGGCAAGGATGCCACAGAGAGAACACTTTTTGGAAGCGTTACTCAAAAGGTTACAGCCAATGCTGGCTGTTCAGTTTTAGTAATTAAATAAAAAAAGAGGAGGTTTTTATGAAGAAGTTAGTATTTTTATTAGTTGCTGTAGTTTGTATCACTGTCTTACCACTAACATCAATGGCAACAGAATTAAAATTTGGTCTCCTGCCAAGACTAACAGAGAAGGAGATGATTGATGGATTTACTCCATTAGCTCAGTATCTTGAGAAGGAATTAGGTGTTAAAGTAAAACTCGTAGTGCCAAAGGATTTTGATACATGGACAAGTGAAGCAAAGGCTGGTGCCTATGATATTGCTTACACTAATCCCTATCTTTATGTTGTAGTTAAAAAGGCTGTGAAAGATGCTCAACCTATAGGAATTGCTTCAGAACCAGAAATAGGGACAAAACTCTACGGAACTATAATTGTAAAGAAAGATAGCCCAATTAAGTCTATAGCTGAATTAAAAGGAAAAACTATTGCAGCTACAGATCCAGGTTCTGCAGGTGCCTATCTTGTACAGATGCTTATGCTTCAGAAAGCAAAGCTTAAAAAAGAAGATGTAAAGATTATTTTTGAAAAGAAGCGCGATCCAGTAGCTGAAGCAGTACTTGCTGGAAAAGCTGATGCGGGATTCCTGAGAGATGATGATGTAGAAAAACTGAAAGTTGGCGGAGATAAATTTAGAAGACTTGGTAAGAGTGATCCAATTCCAAACTGGGTAATATTTATTGGTAAAAAGATGGACCCTGCTATGGCAACAAAGATTAAGAATGCTATTCTTAAGCTAAAACCAGGGGACCTTCAATCAGTTAAGGTTCTTGCTCCTGCCAGAACAGACGGTTTTGTACCAGCAACTGATAAGGACTTTAACATTATGATTAATGCTGCAAAGGCAGCAGGTGCATACTAACTGAAATAAACTAAAAAAAAGGGCATGCTTTATAAAGCATGCCCTTAAATTCTTAAGGAGGGTTAAGGAATGAGAAAGAATCCATTTTTAATAATGTTAGCAAGCATGTTATTCTTGCTAATCATAAATCCTTGTCTATCAATGGCTCAATCTCAAAAAGAAGCTCAGCCATCACAGCCTCAGGAAACAAAAGAAGAGGCTACTGTTAAGTCAGAGGTTACAATACAGCTTGATAAGAAACAACTTAAGAATGGCGGCACAGTTATTGTAACTGGTAAAGCACCAGAGGGAAAACCAGTATATATAGAAGTCTGGACAGAGGAAAAAGTTAGAGCAGCAAGACTTGATGCAGAAGTAGATAAAGAAACAGGGAAAAGACCTTATATTTTTTATATGACCGATGATATGCCAGCTTTTTATAATTTACTTATGCCAAAAGAATTTAGTGATACTTTAGAGGCTGAGAAAAAGCTTGGCAGAAAATGGAGTGTTTCTGCTTTACTGAGAAATACGGGAGCTACTGCTGTTTTTGATGCTCCTGCACAGGCAAAGATTGACAGATATCAAACTTCAATATTGGCAAATATTATCGGTTCCCGTGGTGAATTACTTTCTCCCATGGATAAATCTGAAAACAAAAGAAGAGCAATGCAGCTTGTTAAAGCTAAGTTTAGAGATTTACCAGTTGTATTTAAGGCAAATGTAGAGATAAATCCAGATGGAACTTTCAAAGCGCCTATTCAGCTTCCAGGCAATGCACCACCTGGAAAGTATTATGTGGTTGCTAAGGTTGATAAGGACACAAAAAGCGAGACTGTTGTTTTTGAAAACTCAATAAGTTTCCCAAGTGTTTACTTAGACAACGCTGGTAGAACAGTCAATTTATTTGTACCATTCTTACTTACTGTAGCAGTTACAACTTTTGGTGTTTTAATGGGAGCAGGTGGCGGTTTTATTCTTAATCCATTGCTTGTCATGCTTGGACTTCCTCATACAGTGGTGGCAGGTACAGTTATGCCAACAGTTCTTTTCTCTCAAGGTTCTGGAATTTACAACTACTCAAGGATAAAATTTATAAGTGTAAAGCTCGGTGTTACCTTAGGTTTGGCTATGCTTGCTGGAGGTTTTATCGGTCCTAAACTTACTGAGCTGATAACTCTGGATCAGTATAAGTTCCTCTTTGGATGGATACTTATAATTCTTGCTGCTTTAATGTTATGGCAAACAACTCCTAAATATCTTGAAAGAAATAAGAAGGAACAAGCAATATTAAAGGAATATCAAAGAAGAGCACAGGAAGCAGTAAAGAAAAAACAAGAAGGAGGTAAATAATCATGAAAGTAGAGTTTTGGGGGCAGGAATTTAAAGTAAATCTTTTTATAGGAATTCCAGGAGCCTTTTTAATAGCTGTAGCATCATCAATGTTTGGATTTGGTGGCGGACCATTTATGGTTCCTCTTATGGCTGTAGGATTAAGGCTTCCTATGTATGTAATAGTCGGTAGTTCTCTCTTGGCAATATTCTTTAATACATTAATGGGTTCCTTCAGGCATTATGGTTTTGGAAACTTTGACCTTATCTTTTTCTTGATAATGTTCCCTGCTGCAATTCTTGGAGGATTTATAGGTCCGAGGATTGCAAAGAGGCTAAATCCAGTTATTGTTAAAAGAGTTGCCTGTGTGGGACTTTTAATTTTGGCATTACAGTTGCTTGGTGTATTCTAAGAGGAGTTTAATATGAAGACATCAGTATTCAATAACTGTGGAATGTGCTCAGTAAGATGTCCGATAAGAGTAGAAGTAACTGATGGCAGAGTTACATGGATTGAGGGAAATCCTCACATACCTGGCATGGAGGGAAGTCTCTGTGCCAGGGGTTCTGCTGGAATAGCTCTTCTTTATGATTTTGAAAGACTTCAATATCCGATGATTAGAACTGGACAGAGAGGTTCTGGACAATTTAGAAGAGCAAATTGGGATGAAGCGTATGCCTATGTAGCTGAAAGGGTTAAAGAGATACAGTCGCAGTACGGTAAAAAAGCTGTAGCACTTCTTGACAGAGGTGCCGGGCTTTTTGGTGAGATGCAGAGGTTAATTGTAAGGGGCATGGGTTCACCTAATTATTTCAGCCACGATGATTTTTGTCGTAAAAACGTTGATCTTGCCTATCAAACCCTTCTTGGTTATGGAAGACCAGAGATAGGCTATGATTTTGCCAATACAAAACACATGGTATTTTTTGGAAGAAACGCCGTAGAGGCATTAGGAGTAAGGGAAGTAAATAACATTGTAAAGGGACTTGAAAATGGTGCAGAACTTACCTACATAGATGTAAGAGCATCAAAGACTGCTACAAAGGCAACAAG
>JAOAGU010000090.1 GCA_026415595.1 Thermodesulfovibrio sp.
GCTCTTATGTGCTATAACTATCTCTTTGCTTAAAAGATGATATTTCTTATGTGTGTCTATGAACTCATAAAAAACAGGTAAGTCTTTAACCTTTTGTGCATCACCGCTGTTACACCAAGTAGCAATGCCACAAGACTGATAATCTGCAAGCCTGTCAGGATCAAGTTTTTCAATACCCCTTAGATGAGCATAAACTCTGCTTAACATTCTTTCATGATCTGACTTAAAAATTTCAAAAAGCATCTGCTGAGTTTTGTCAGTCTTTACTGAAGATGTAGTATGCCTTAAATCAGAAGACACCTTTAGTATTTCGTAAGAATCCTTTGCTATAGATTCTGCTAACTTTTCTATCTGTGAAGAAATCCTTGCTGTGTCTTCAATGTTTCTTGTTATTTCCTCTGCAGCTGCCGACTGCTCTTCTACTGCTGTTGCTATCTGAGTTATCTGGTCTTTCACTTTAACAACAGAAGACACTATCTCTCCTAATGAATTGCCAATACTATTAACC
>JAOAGU010000091.1:0-262 GCA_026415595.1 Thermodesulfovibrio sp.
GTGAATAAATGATACAGAATCCCCATGAATTTTTATTCCTACTTCTGTATTATTTGTATAAATCCCTTCGTTACTTAAAAATCCTGTTGGACTAAAAACAAAATATTCCTCTTTAATAAAGTATTCAGGAAGGGGATATTCCATATTTTCTACGTCTTCATAGGTTTCAACTACTTTAATAACTTTTTTAATGTTTAGAGGGTCAATGTATCTAAGTTCTTTTATTCCCTCATAGGGAAATTCTTTATCTATAATTTTATAG
>JAOAGU010000091.1:272-506 GCA_026415595.1 Thermodesulfovibrio sp.
TCTAAAAATTTCTGCACCATCTACTTTGAAATTAAGTAAATTTAATAAGTATTCAAATTCTTCGTGAATTTTGTATTTAATATATTCAGGCAAGTCTACTTCATCTAAATTTAGAAATATTGGACTTGTACCATCATCTTCAATTACAATACATTCGTTAACAATATCATTTATAGCCTCTTCGGCTTCTGGCATTAAAGCTATTTCTCTATATTTTTTAATTAAATCAAACTC
>JAOAGU010000092.1 GCA_026415595.1 Thermodesulfovibrio sp.
GTGTATAAGAGACAGGAAGAAAGAGATAAAACAAATATTGTTAGATATTCAAGATATGCTTAATAACTTACAATTACTAGTATCTCAACGTCAAGAACATATAATGGAGCAACTGCCAAAAGATATAGAAAAAGGTTCCTTGCATAAAGTTCTAGGTTATGAAGAAGATTTTAACCTTGCCGATTAGTCAGAAGATGAGATGATAAGACGTTCTAAAGAGGCAATAAATAGTGGGAAAATAACGTACAAAGAACTAATTGGTAAACTCAATTGGTAGAAAGTGATGAACAAAACAAACAACCCCGCTTTTTCAAGAAAATTAGATAGAATTATGGATGAGTTAAAAGATTGGTGGGAGAAAAAGAAAAAATAATAACATACAGTATACAATAAAAAACCCTTGGGCATTCACCCAAGGGATAATTAATTTTTTATTAAATTTTATGTTATCCACTAATCGTTATACCTTCACTTGGAAGAACAACCATATTAACTGTTATATAC
>JAOAGU010000009.1 GCA_026415595.1 Thermodesulfovibrio sp.
AGTAGGAGCAGTGGAAGCAAAGACAAATCCTAAAGCAGGACTTGATGCAGGAGTTGTTGCAGGTGTGGGAGAAATAGGTGTAAAAATTGTTGAAAACCTTGAAAAAGTGATTTCTGATACAGAAATAGTTGTAACTTTTACTACACCTGAGGCTTCCCTTGAACACCTTGATATCGCAAGGAAAAATAAGAAAGGAATAGTTATTGGAACAACAGGTTTTAACAATGAACAAATTACAATTATTCAAAAAGCCTCTAAGAAAATTCCCATTATCTTATCTCCAAATATGAGCATTGGTGTCAATCTATTATTTAAAATTCTAAAGGATGTTGCAAAGGTGCTTGGAGATGACTATGACATTGAAATTGTTGAAGCTCATCACAGAATGAAAAAGGATACACCAAGCGGAACTGCCGTAAAAATGGCTAAGGTAATTGCCGAAGCCTTAGGAAGAAACTTTGATGAAGTTGCTGTTTATGCAAGGAAGGGAATAATTGGAGAGAGAACTAAAAAAGAAATCGGAATTCAAACTATTAGAGCTGGTGATATTGTGGGAGAACATACAGTAATGTTTGGTGGATTAGGAGAAAGAATAGAAATTACCCATAAAGCATCAAGTAGAGATACCTTTGCAAGGGGGGCTCTTAAAGCAGCTATTTGGCTTTATGGAAAACCTGCAGGACTTTATGATATGGGAGATGTCCTCGGAATAAAATAAAAGAGGGAGGAGCAATCCTCCCTCTTTTATCCTTCAACAATAGAAAACTCTTTCCACATGAACCAGTTTCCTGTATCACTCAGGAAATTATATGTTTCAGAGAATATCTTATGGTGTTGCTCCTCTTCAAATATAAGTCTCTCAAAAAGTTTCTTTTCCTTTTCTGTATTAACCTCATTTATAACTTTTCTGTAAAATTCTATACCTTCTTTTTCCATCTCCATGGCTATTCTGAATGCCTCAAGTTCATCAGCTAATGCCTTCACCCTATCCATCATTTTATCTTTCATTTCTTCAAAAATTGTCTTAACTGTTTTTATAGGATAGGCTTCTCTAATTGTAAGCTCAAGTCCCTTAAGCACCTCTTCAATCATTTTGATATGATTTTTTTCATCTTCTGCTATTGTAAGAAACATTTTTTTCCCTACAGGATGAGAGATCTTTTCAGCAGCTTCTTTGTAAAATTTTACTGCATCTGTCTCCATTTTTAAAGCAAGTTCAATTGATTTCATATACACCTCCGGTTTTATGACTCTGGCTCAAACATATCCTTAGTAGCGCCACATACTGGACAAACCCAAGAATCTGGAAGATTTTCAAAGGGAGTTCCAGGTGCTACTCCATTATCAGGGTCTCCTTGTGTAGGATCATAAACATACCCACAAACACTGCATTTGTAATTTTTCATAATGCGCCTCCGTATAATAATTATTTTTAAATATTATAAATTATTATCTTTCTATTTAGCAAAAAATTAAAAATTTAAGTTCCAAAAAATAGGCATATACTTATATCATGTTATAATAATATTTATGAAAATTAAGTTAATATTAATAACCATAACAGTTATTATAGCCTTTCTTGCCGGTGCCGGATTTGCACTATTTAGAGATATACCCTCCATAAAAGATTTTGGGAAAATAAAAAGTCCTGAAGGTACAAAGGTCTATGCAGAAGATGGAACATTAATAGGTGAATTTAAAATTCAGAAGGGTATTTATGTCCCTATAAAACAAATTCCAAAACATCTTATAGATGCTGTAATTGCTGTAGAAGATTCAAGATTCTGGAAACATAAAGGAATTGATTATATAGGTATAGGAAGAGCGCTTATTACAGATATATTACATATGAAACTTAAAGAAGGTGGAAGTACAATAACTCAACAGCTTGCAAAAATTATGTTTCTTACACCAGAAAAAACCATTTCAAGAAAAATCAAAGAAGCCTATTTAGCGATAAAAATAGAAAAGGAATTGTCTAAGGAAAAAATTCTTGAGTTATATTTAAACAATGTTTATCTTGGACATGGAGTCTATGGCGTGGAAATGGCATCAAGAATTTATTTCGGTAAATCAGTAAATCAAATCACTCTTCCAGAAGCAGCTTTGCTGGCAGGATTAATAAAAGCTCCAAATGCTTACTCTCCCTACAATGATCTTGTAAAGGCAAAACAACGTCAAGAGACTGTTCTTTTGAGAATGGAGAAAGAAGAATTAATAACTCCTCAAGAAAGAAAAAGAGCTTCATCACAGATTATTCATCTTAGTTCATTAAGAATTACAACTGAAAATTATAACTATTTCCTTGAATATGTAAGAAAACAGCTTGAAGAGAATTTTGATATTGAGAAGATTTATAAAGGTAATCTTAGAGTATATACCACCCTTAATCACCGTGCACAAATATTTGCACAGAAAGCATTACAGGAGGGACTTAGAGATGTTGACAAAAGAATGGGATGGCGAGGTCCTGTTGGCAAAATTTCAATTAAAAATGAAAAACAAGAAGATAAAGTTGCCTTTACACCATCACAGGGAGATATTTCAAGAGGCGTAGTTCTCACTGTAACAGCAAATCAAGCAGTCATAAAAGCAAGAGGATTGAGGGGAAAATTAAATTTGGCTGATGCCCAATGGGCAAGTAAAATAATTGAGCCTTCAGGTAAAATTAAAATTTTAAAAAATTTTAAACTCACTGATATTTTATCACCTGGTGATTTAATAATGATAAAATTTAAATCAGTTGGCAAGGAAATAATCTTTTCTCTTGAACAAGAACCTGAAATAGAAGGTGCTTTAATTGCAATTGACCCTCAAACAGGATATATAAAAGCAATGGTAGGTGGTTATAGTTTTCAGAGGGGAGAGTTTAACCGAGCAGTATATGCAAAAAGACAGCCGGGAAGTTCCTTTAAACCTTTTGTTTACGCTACAGCAATTGAAAAAGGTTTTAAACCTGAAGATATAATACTTGATGAACCAATTAGCTACAAAACAGGGCTTAAAGAGTGGTCACCTTCAAATTATGATGGAGAATTTTGGGGAGAAATAACTCTAAGAAAAGCTCTTGCCTTTTCAAGAAACGTTCCAACTGTTAGACTTGCAGAGACGCTTGGTGTAGATTCAATAATTAATCTTTCAAAAAGAAGTGGAATAACATCAGAAATGCCTGCTGATTTGACTCTGGCATTGGGAAGTGCAAGTCTGTCACCACTTGAATTAACATCTGCATTTGCAGTATTTGCAAATGGAGGTAAAAAAATAAAACCTATAGCAATAAAGTATGTAACAGACAGTTCAGGAAAAGTTTTACTACAAAATGACCCTCAATTAGAAGACGCTATAGCTCCAGAAACTGCATCCATTATAACAGACATGCTTAGAGATGTAGTGACCTATGGAACAGGAACAAGGGCTAATATTGGTATACCTGTAGTAGGTAAAACTGGTACGAGCAATGAATTTAGAGATGCATGGTTTATAGGTTATAACCCGCAGCTTGTTGCAGGCGTATGGGTAGGTTATGATGATATGAGAAAAAGTCTCGGGCAAGGAGAAGCAGGAGGAAGAGTTTCTGCTCCAATATGGGCACAGTTTGTAAAAGAAGTGTTATCTAACAGTGAAATACAGGATTTCAAGCCATTAGAAACAGGACAAGGGAAAAAGGAAAATTTAAAAACTGAACCACCTAAAAGTTCTTCTGGAACCACCCAAGGAATTAATTCCATCATGCCAAGATAGAGATAAAATTATGAAAATTTTAGTTTTTGGACTTGGAGCTTTGGGAACAGTCTTCGCAACTTCTCTTAAAGCTTCTGGAAATACTATTTTTGCTATAACAAAGGAGAAATATATTGATAAATTAAAAGATAGATTTCTAAAAATAAAAGGACTTTTTGGTAATAAGCAAGCTTTTATAGATGATATTTTTACAAATTCTGAATCTGTTAATGATAGAGATTTAGATTTAGACTTAATTATTGTTTCAGTTAAAAGTTACGATACTGAAAATGCCGTAAAGCAAATTAAACCTTTACTTAGAAAAAATACTTTAGTTTTACTTGCTCAGAACGGATTTGGGAATTATGAAATCGCAAGCTCTATAATTGGCAAAGAAAGGATAATTCTCTCAAGAATAATCTTTGGAGCAAAAATTATAAAGACAGGATTTGCAGAAGTAACAGTTTCTGCAGATGATATTGTGATAGGACAACCTGATAATCTAATTTCAATTGAAAAATTGCAAAAAATTGCTGATGTCTTTAATAAATCAGGGCTTTCTACCAGAGTATCTCAGGATGTGTATACAATTCTTTGGGATAAAATTATTTATAACTCAGCTTTAAATCCCTTAGGAGCAATTATTGAATGCACATATGGTAGCCTTGCAGAAAATGAGGAAACAAGAAATATAATGAATAATATAATTGAAGAAATTTTCAGCGTAGCCGATGCTCATAAAATAAAACTTAATTGGGAAAATTATAAAAGATATCTTGAATATTTCTATGAAAAACTTGTCCCTCCTACAGCATCCCATTTTCCATCAATGTATTACGATATTAAACAAGGGAAAAAAACCGAGATTGACTCACTAAATGGTGCTATCGTTACCCTGGCTAAAAAATTAAATATAAGTGTACCAGTAAATGAAACAATTACAAATATTATAAAGGTTATGGAAAATTTAACAACAAAGAGTTGAAAAATTAATTTTATTTTATGTATAATGGAGTGCCATGCATTTGTTCAAAAAGTATGAACAAATAAAAAGAGTAATTGAATCATTACTTTTTATATCAGAAAAGCCTCTTTCAAGAAAAAGTATAGCTTCTCTGTTTAATATTTCAGAATCAGAAATAAAATCAGTTTTAGAGTCTCTTATGAAGGAATATGAAGAAAAAGAATCCGGAATTTTGATTGTACAAATAGATGAAAGCTACCAAATGGTAACAAATCCAAAATATTCTGAATGGGTAATACTTTTTAAAAATATGACATTAAATAATAAACTTTCAGACCAGGCATTCGAAGTATTGGCTATAATAGCTTATAAACAACCTATTACTAAAGCTGAAATAGAGAAAATTAGAGGTGTAAACTCTGATTATGCTATAAAAACCTTGATGGACAGGAAGTTAGTTAAAATTACTGGTAAAAAGGAAGTTCCTGGAAGACCATTTCTTTATGGTACAACAAAGGAATTTTTAAAACTTTTTGGTATTTCAAGTTTAAATGAATTACCCAAGATAGACGAGTTTCAACAATTTAATGCTGCATAAGGAGGTGATTATATGTTTAGTAAAATATACATCTTCGTATTAGCTTTGTTAATTTTTCCATGTTTTGCCTTTGCCCAAACATATACTGTAAAAAATGGTGATAATCTATGGAAAATAGCAAGAAAATTTAACGTTTCTGTTGAAGATATAAAAAAGGTAAATGATTTAAGAGATAATAATCTAAAAATTGGAATGAAATTAGATATACCAAATAAGAAGCAAAAAACATCAAAAAATAAAAATTTGACTAATAATCAAAAATCAATTCCTAAATATCACACAGTAAAAAAAGGTGAAAATCTTTTTAGAATTGCATATAAATATAATGTTTCAATTGAAGAACTAAAAAGATTAAATAATCTTGATGATGATAAATTAAGAATTGGACAAAGATTAATTGTTAAGCAAAGTGTAAATTCCTTTGAAAATCTATCTATAAGACCAGATGAAAGAATACCTGTAATATCTACTGCGAAGATTGAAAATGAAACTAAATTAACTGAAATTGAAGAATTGAAAGCTTCGGATGAATTGTCTAAATTAAGTATAACTGAAAGAATACTATTGTTTGCTAAAAAAATGCTCCATCTTCCTTATAGATTTGGAGGTAATAGCTTCAATGGTCTTGATTGCTCATTTTTTGTGAAAAAGGTATACTCTATGGTTGGAATAAATTTACCAAGAAGTGCCAGAGAACAATTTACAATTGGAATCCCCATTTCTAAAGATGAGCTTCAACCAGGTGATCTTGTATTTTTCAGAACCTATGCAAGATTTCCATCTCATGTTGGCATATATCTTGGTGACAACCTTTTTATCCATGCTTCAACAAGATCTAAAAAAGTAACAATTGACAGTCTTGAAGCTCCATATTACATTCAGAGATATATAGGCGCAAAAAGAATACTCGGTATAGATAGAGAAGAAATTGAAAAAGTTATTGAAGAAGTGAAAAAACAGGAAAGTTAATCGCTTTTATAAATTACTTTTCCCATATCCCGAACATCATAACCGCCAAGATTTACAACTGCCTTCTTAAACTCTTCATCTTCTCTAATAACATGCAAAACTGCCTTAATCATCGGAAGTTCAATAAATTCAATAGGAATAAGTATATCGTATCTTTCTTCAGCTACGGGAATAAAATCCAGTCCCAGTGCCTTAGCTGATGAAAATATACCAAGCCCTACATCAGCTCTTCCTGTCAGTACAGCAGAGGCTACTCCCATGTGGGTATATTCATCTTTATCGTAACCTTTTATCAATGATGATGAGATACCGCGTTCTCTTAAGTGCTTATCAAGCAAAAGTCTGGTTCCTGAGCCTGCCTGCCTGTTTATGAAAACTACATCTTCTCTTATAAGGTCCTCAAAGCTTTTGATATTTTTTGGATTTCCTTTTTTAATAATAAGACCCTGTATGCGATAGACAAGATTTATTAACACAAGCCTTTTTCCTGGTAGAATTTTATTTATAAATGGTATGTTATACTCTCCAGTCACCTCATCAAGCAGATGTGTTCCAGCCATATGAGCCTCTCCTTTTTTGATGGCTACGAGTCCTCCCATAGAACCAACATGGGCAGAGGAAAGCGTTACATCAGGATAACGTTTTCTTAAAAAATTATACAAAACATCAATGGTGTTGTCATGACTTCCTATGCATACCACTGTGTTATCTATTTCTCTTTTTGAACGCCAAAGATATACTGTTAATTCTGTCCCTTGTGAAAATCCTTCTGCACCTCTTGGAATAACTATAAATCCATCTGCTCTTACTACTGACATTAGAAGTCCCGCTCCTCGCCCCATTGGTGTTACAATATATTTTCCCCCTACCCTTCCTACTTTTACTCTTACAAACTCGTCTACTCCCATGTTTGAAGAAATCTGTCTTGAAAGTATAGCATTTAATTGTTCTTCTTCTGATACAGAGAGGCCAAGATAAAGTTCTATCAAAGGCTTTACAAATAGCTCAAAACAAAAAAATGTGGATACAGGATATCCAGGTATTCCTAAAATAGGTTTATTATCAATAAAACCTGCAATAAATGGCTTGCCCGGTTTTATTGCAACTCCATTTATTATAATCTCACCAAGTTCATCTATAACTTTATATGTAAAATCCTCTTTGCCATATCCTGAGCCTGCATTTAGTAAAAGCATATCACAATCTTTTAAAGCTTCTAAAATAGATTTTTTAATGGCCTCTTCTTTATCTTTAACTATTGAAAAAACTCTTGGTTCTGCTCCAACCTTACAAAGCAGTCCACTTAATACTGCAGAATTATACTCAATAAGCTCAGGCGGTTTAGGCTCTCTATCTTTCAGATATTCTATATCTATAAGTTCAGAACCAGTTGGAATAATCCCTATCACAGGTTTCCTACGAACCCTGATATCAGTGATGCCACTCGCAATCATAGCTCCGATATCAACAGAACGAACTATATGACGTTCTGGAATAATGAGTTCTGTTGCTATTATGTCCTCTCCAATGGGCCTCACATCATTGTAAGGAGGCACAGAGGAATAAATCTCAATGCAGTTATCTTTTATGTTCACATCTTCTACAGGTATTACCGCATCAAATCCATCTGGTAGCGGGTCTCCTGTTTCAATCCAATGAGCATCAATACCAATTTTTAATCTTACAGGCTCTCTCTCTGTAGCAGTAAAAGTATCTCTTGCTCTTACAGCATATCCGTCCATTGCAGAAGAATGAAAATATGGAGAGGAAAATTTTGAAAAAACTGGTTCTGCAGTAATTCTGTTTAGTGCGCTTTTAACTGGGACCAATTCTGCTTCAATTGGAAATTTCACTCTCTCTTTGAAAGTATTAAAAAGCCTTTCCTTAGCCTCAGAGAGAGATATAAGTTCGTGAAATATTTTTTTGCCAGACATTATTCAATTATTTTTAATCCGATAATATTTGGAGAACGTCTAATATATCCTCTTTTTTGAGTAATAATATCAAGAGGTAAACTAATAAGGTCAATTAAAAAAGGGTCTTTGTATTTGAGAAAATGATTTTCCCTAAAACTTTTTATGTATGTATTGCATTCAAGACAATAATCTGCTCTAATCTCTTCGTCGTCAAGAAATATTTCCATTTTACTCGAATCTCTATTGAAACAGTATGGACAACATATACGATAAAAACTCCCACCATGTTCACATAATGGACAAATTATGATTTTTTCATTATTTTCTGTTATCATGGCAAGTGATGAATCAGTTTCGCAAACAGGGCATTTTCCTGTATCCATAAATGATGCTTGCATACCTTCTTTTCTTAAAAAAACAAAAAATGGCTTGCTAAGTATAAAAAGCATTCTTTTCAGTTCTTCCTGGAAAAGCTCTTCAATTTGAATGGGAAGTGTCCATAAACTTGAAGGTTCTCTTAAAGGGTCTTTACCAGATTTTAAAATCTCATCTTTTAAAAATGATATAGATTCATAAGGTATATCAAAGATATTTGAAAAGCCCTTTAGAACAATATCTATTAGGGCTGTCTTGTTATCAAGCTTTATTCTATCTTTTTCATGCTTACAGTATTCATTAAGTCTTTTTATCTTTTCATAAAGTTCAAGAGGGTTTTTTAGATGTGGCTTTTCCTTTATCAATTCCTCAATATTCATAAACTCCTCCTCGTTTTATGGAATTTCTGGAGGCTTTACACTCAAATCATCTCCACTAAGTGCTTCAACTAAAAAGGCTTTTAATGATTTTTTTTCCTCTTCAGTTAAATTAAGAGGTTTTAAAATCTTATTACCCTCTCCACCACCTTTATTAAAAAAATCTATAACCTCATCAAGACTCTTGAATATTCCATTATGCATATATGGAGATGTTTTTGCAACTTCTCTCAAGGTTGGTGTCTTGAAAGCTTTATAGTCCTCTTTTTTCTTAGTTTTGAAATATCTTCCAAGGTCCTCTTTAATATTCATATAATCTGGATAATTATTTATCTTTGCTACATATCTTCTTGTGACTATAAATTTTTCCTCATCGGCATATTTTGGATTCTCAGGAACCATTAAAGAATGAAATTTCTGATCACTTAAATAAGCACCATAGTGACAATCAATACATTTACCTTTTCCTTTAAATATCTCAAATCCTCTTTTAGCCTCTTCAGATAAAGCCTTTTTATCACCTCTTAAATATCTGTCAATTGGCGCATTCTGTGATATTAGGGTTCTTTGAAAAGTAGCAATTGCCTTTGCAATTAATTTTATATTAACATCCTGTCCAAATATCTTCTTAAATGCTTCTCTATATTCAGGAACTATTCTAATCTCTTCCTCAACAAAATCAAGATTCTGATTCATTTCAAATGGTGACATTATAGGGAATTCCGCCTGTTCTTCAAGGCTTTTTGCTCTTCCATCCCAGAAAAGATGTTTTGCATAGGCTATATTTATTAAAGTGGGTGAATTTCTTAAATTTCTTGTTGTAGGATAGCTTAAAGATATCTCAGAAGCATCTGTAAATGCTTTCTCTGGGTCATGGCAGCTTGCACAACTTGTTGTTCCATCACCTGAAAGTCGTCTATCAAAGAAAAGCTTTTTACCAAGCTCAATCTTTTCTTTAGTGATAGGATTATCCTTGGGAAATGAAGGAGCGGGTAAGGGTAAAATCTCCTTTTTCTTCTTTTCAGAGGCATAAATTTCTAAGCTCAATAAAAGGAATACAAAAATTAAAATATTCAAAATTATTAATATTTTATTTTTTCTTAGCACTTTCAATCTCCTTTATAATTATGCTCTTAAAAAACTCATGATCTCTAACTCCGAGCACTTTTATTCCATTTATATAAAAAGCTGGTGTTACATAAAGGTCAAGTTCTTTTGCAAGTTTTAAATCTCGTTCAATTATATCCTTTCCCTCTAAATTGTCAATTGCTTTAATAAATTTTTCAATATCAAGATTTAATTCTTTAGCATAATTTATGAGAGAGTCTCTATCAAGTTTTGGTGAGTTTTTTAATAATAATTCATGCATTTCTTTAAACTTTCCCTGTCTCCAAGCTGCTACTGCTGCCTCAGCAGCTATTCTTGCATAATCCCTATACCGATACGGGAAAAATTTAATCACCAGTTTGATTTTGCCTTCTAATTCTTTTACTAATCCATCAATGGTCGGACCGACCTCAATACAATGAGGTCATTGATAATCTATAAACTCTATTATGGTAACAGGTGCTTGTTCAATTCCTATAAAAGGAGAATTCTCTGTGGATAAATTGTAACGAATTTCTGAAGCATGAACATAAGAAAAAACAAAGATTGTAACAAACAAAGCAACTAAAATTTTGGACATCATCTTTGATGCCTCCTTTAATTAATTAATATACCCCCTGCAGGAATCGAACCTGCGACACCAGGTTTAGGAAACCTGTGCTCTATCCTACTGAGCTAAGGGGGCTAAAAAAATTATACCAGATTGACTGTTAAGGAAACAAACTGTTAATATTTTTATTATTTTAAATTTGATAAAGCGTAAAATTTGTTAAGGTAAAATCTATGGTTTTAGTTAAAAATGCCATGACAAATAATGTTTATTCCTTATCATTAGAAAATTCAATATCTGAACTTATTGAATTAATGTCTAAAAGAGGTGTCGGCAGCATTGTAATTGTTAATAATGAAGAAGTTCCAGTTCAAATTTTAACTTTAAGAGATATTCCCAAAATTTTTTCTATATATTTAACCACTCATAAGATTAAAGATCTGTTATCCGAATTGGGGAAAAATGAAAAAGATATCATAACAGTAAGACCTAATCAGCATCTAATCATCGCCATGCAATTGATGAATAAAAATAACATAAGCCATTTACCTGTTGTAAATAGAAAAAACAAATTAGTTGGTATATTAAGTATGAGAGACTTGCTTAAGCATTTTCCAGGAATTGTATTTACTGATCCTCTTACTCATGTAAACAATAGAATGTATCTTGATATAATCAGGACAAAAATAGAGAAAAACAATGTTAAATTAGGAATACTGATGATAGATATAGATAACTTTAAAAATATCAATGACCAGTATGGACATCCTGTAGGAGATTTAGTTTTAAAGGAAATTGCTAAAACCATTAAAAATTCGATTAAAAGTTATGATGAAGTGATTAGATATGGAGGTGAAGAGTTTGTTGTCATACTATACAGATGTGATGAAAAATTTTTACCTATAATTGGAGAAAGACTAAGAAATCATATAAAAAAGATTAAATTCCCTAAATATGAAAAATTATCTGTTACAGTAAGCATAGGAGGATATATATATCATTCTGATGGTGATATTTACGATGGAATAATAAAAGCGGATCAAGCTATGTATAAGGCAAAAAAATCTGGAAAGGACAAATTTGTTTATGCAGATAGATAATTTGATTAGTTTAAATTTAGAAACTGAAAACTTAAGCGAAATTTTAAATAATTTAGATGATAACTTGTCAATTTTAGATGAAGAATGTAATATTATATGGGCTAATAAAGCATACTATAATAGACTTGGCAAAAAATATGATGAAATTTTAGGCAAAAAATGTTATTCCCTTTGGCATCATCTAACATCACCGTGTCATGATTGTCCTTGTGTTAAATCATTCAAAACTGGCAATACAGAGATTGCTGAAAAGGTTACTCCAGAAGGAAGGCATTTTATTTTGGTTGGAATTCCTCTTAAAACAAATGATGGTAGAAAACTTGTTTTTGAAATAGGTCGAGAAATTACAGAAAAAAAATTATCAAGAGAAAAGGTTGTTGAAATTTTACAAATTAAAGCTTTTAATAATTTATTAGGTGATTTCTGTCATCATTTAAATAACATATTTACTGGCATATACGGTTTTGCACAAATTTTGGGAAAATACATTCAAGGGGAAAAATCTGAAAATTATTTAGGCAAACTTATAAACTCTATAGAAAGAGGAATACAATTCTTAAAAAATATAGAAAAATTAAAACCTGTCAGTAACACTAATAAAGTATTTGATTTAAATTATCTTATAATTTCAATGAAAAATACATTATATGATATTGTTAGTCAAAAAAATATTAAATTAAATATTTCTACGAGTAATTTAAAATCTTTGATAAGAGGAGATCCATTTCAGTTAAGGGAACTCATATTTGAGTTAGTAAAAAATGCAAAAGATTCAATTTTAGATAGTGGAACTATAGACATCAAAATTGAGAAAATTGATTCCAAAGTTGTTCTTATAGTCAAAGATTCTGGAATTGGCATGAATGAAAAAATATTGAAAAGATGTTTGGATCCTTTTTTCACAACATATCCAAGAAAATTTGGATTAGGATTAACAATATCAAAAAGCATAGCCGAGAGAATGAATGGCTCACTAAAAATAGAAAGTCATCCAAATTCAGGAACAATAATAAAAGTTTATTTTCCCGAAGCTATTTTACCACAAGAACAGGACACTTAGAGTACTCAACAACTTTGGCTGAAACACTTCCAATAAGAAATTTTTTTGTTCCATGTTTACCATGAGAGCCTGTCACAATAAGGTCAACCTTCATTTTATGAGCAGTTTCAAGGATTTTCTCAGCAGGGTCACCCTGTCTTACGAGGAACTTAATTTCAATTGGCTTTCCTGAAAGTGACTTTCTAATTCTTTCCATTGTATCTTCTGTCTCTCTTGTAAGTACTTCTGTAATTCTCTGCCTGTCTGCATCAGACAGTTCAGTGAGATAAAGCTCTGGAACCACCGCAAGTACTGTAAGTGAAGCATGCATGCTCAGAGCAATCTCAAGGGCTTTTCTTAGTGCTTTGTCTGATGCCTTTGAGCCGTCATGGGCTATGAGAATTCTTTGCATTTTCTACCTCCTCTTTATATCTTTATGTCCATCAATAATTCTCTATTCTCTATATACCAGTTAACGGTTCGTTTTATGCCTTCTTCAATTGAAACTTTCGGATACCATCCAATATATTGTTTTGCCTCATAAATATCAGCCCAAGTTGTATAAATATCAGCAGGATGTCGGGGTTGCCATTCAATATTTGCTTTTTTGCCAAGTAATTCCTCAATTATATTAATTATATGGCGAAGTTCAACAGGTCGATCATTGCCAAGATTTAGCACTTTATATCCATCAAGATTGAGACACAATACAGTTGCCTCTGCAATATCATCTACATATGTAAAGTCTCTTTTCTGTTTACCATCACCATAAACAGTTATGGATTCACCAGCATCTATTTTTTTTATAAAACGGAAAATGCTCATATCGGGTCTTCCAAAGGGGCCATAGACTGTAAAATATCTAAGAATTATCGTACTCAATTTATAAAGATAATGATAGCTATAGCAAAAAAGTTCTGCAGATTTCTTTGAAGCTGGATATGGTGCAAGTGGTTTATCTGTAGGATCTGAGACTTTAAAAGGTATTTTTTCTGTATTTCCGTAGACACTTGAAGTTGAGGCAAGGATAAAAACTCTTATATTGTATTCTCTTACACATTCAAGCAAATTTATAGTTCCTTTAACATTGGTATCAAGATATGCCCATGGATTTTCTACTGAAGCTCTAACTCCAGCCTTTGCAGCAAGATTTATAATACCATCGACTTTATGAGAATTTAAGATTATTTTTAAAGTTGTAAGGTCCTCAATATCCCCTTTATAAAAGATAAAATTTTTATAATTTTCAAGAGTTTTTAGTCTTAACTCTTTTATTTTCGGATCATAGTATTCACTTATATTGTCTAAGCCTATAACTGTGAAGCCTTTATTTAAGAGAAGACTACACGTAGCCCATCCTATAAATCCAGCGCTTCCAGTAACAAAAATTGTTTGCATAGTTTTTTATTTTACCATAAAAAATTATTTTCTTTGTTTGATTTTTATTCCTATTGGTGTGAATTTAAAATTAAAAGTTTCTCGTATAAGTTTTTCAATGAATTTTATATGGTGTTGTTTTATGGCAGATTCATCATTTACAAATAGGACAAATGTTGGTGGAGAGATGCTAACTTGTGTTATATAGTAAAATTTTAATTCTTTACCACTATGTGATAAAACTATGTCCTTAAGTTTTAATGAAAAAAGTTTGTTAAGTTCTGACGTTGATATTCTTTTCTGGTATTCCTCTAAAATTTCTTCAATTATAGGAAATATTTTTGTAAGCCTTGTTTTATCTAAAGCTGAAACTGTAAGATAAGGTGCGTAGTCAACAAACCAGAGCTTTTTCTTTATCTCATCGGAAAGATATTTTGCTCTTTTATCTCTCTCCTCAGGACGAATTATGTCCCATTTATTTATTAAAATTATCAATCCTTTTTTTTGCTCTGCTATTATGCCTGCTATTTTCTGATCCTGATTTACAATTCCTTCATTAGCATCGATTACAAGCATTACTATATCAGCTCTTTCTATACTTCTTAAAGCTTTGAAGTATGATAGTTTATCTACATATTCTCCCTGTGAAATTTCCTTTTTGTAGTACGAAAGCCTCTTTATTCCTGCTGTATCAATTAATAAATATTTTTTGCCATAATACTTGCAAACAGTATCAATAGCATCTCTTGTTGTACCAGGAATGGGGCTTACAATCATTCTTTTTTTCCCAACTAAAGAGTTTACTATTGTTGATTTACCAACATTTGGCCTTCCAACTATTGCTATTTTAGGTATTTGCTCTTTTTCAATTCTTTCTGACATCTTTTCCGGAATCTTATCAATAATTTTATCTATAAGCTCTTCCATGCCATAACCTGTAATTGCTGATACAGGAATTAATTCATCGGTACCAATTCTGTAAAAATCATATATTCTATTTAGTTTTGAGGGATTGTCAATTTTATTTATAACCCATAAAATATCCTTACCAGTTTCCCTTAATTTTCTTGCTGTTTCAATATCATCGGGTAATAATCCATCTTTGCCATCAAGAAGATGGATTATAAGATCTGCCTCTGTAATCGCTACTGCTATCTGTTCTAACATTTGCTTCTGAATAATATTTTCTGTCTTTTCCTTTGAGAAAAATCCGCCTGTATCAACAACGGTAAATTCCTTTTTATCCCACTGTGCTGTTCCATAATTTATATCTCTTGTAATGCCTGGAAGCATGTCTGTTATTGCTTTAAGCTTTTCATTTCCTTTAATTAGTCTGTTAAAAAGCGTTGATTTACCCACATTTGGCCTTCCTACTATAACTACTGTAAACATTTTAACTCCTATTAATTTTCTGAAAAATCCTTTGGCAGAGGGATTCCAAGACTCTTTATTTTTTTATAAAGATTACTTCTTTCAATACCTATTAGTTCTGCAGTTTTTGTCATATTCCAGTTATTGTCCTTTAATTTTTTCAATATAAAATCTCTTTCAAAAGCATCTCTTGCTTCCTTTAATGAATTGTATTGGAAATAACTTTCCCCTGAAAACTCCTTTCTAACTATACCTACCCTCTCAATATCATCTATGTCAATCACGTCTGATAGAGTCATAATCATTAATCTTTCTACCGCATTCTTTAATTCTCTAACATTACCTGGCCAATCATAATCCTGCAGAATTTTTATCGCTCTTTCTGTAAGGGTTTTATTTTTCCAGCCTTTTTCCATAACATATTCAGAGATAAAACAATTTATGAGCTCCGGAATATCTTCTTTTCTCTCTCTCAAAGGAGGTAAATAAATAGGAACAACATTCAATCTGTAGTATAGGTCTTCACGAAAATTCCCTTTTTTTATTTCTTCTGAAAGGTCCTTATTTGTTGCTGAAATAATTCTTACGCTGACTTTTATGTCTTTTGTCCCACCGACTCTCTGAAATTTCTGTGTTTCAATTACCCGAAGCAATTTTGCCTGAGTAAGAAATGACATATCTCCAATCTCATCAAGGAAAAGGGTGCCTCCATCTGCCAGTTCAAACTTTCCGATTTTTTTGTCAATAGCACCAGTGAATGCTCCCTTTTCGTGTCCAAAAAGCTCACTTTCAATTAATTCCTGTGGAATAGCCGCACAGTTTACTTCTACAAAGGAAGCATTGCAACGTTCACTTAATGAATGTATAGCCCTTGCAACTAATTCTTTGCCAGTTCCTGATTCACCAAAAATTAGAACTCTTGAGTCTCCTTTTGCAATTAGTTCTATCTGTCTTTTTATATTTTTCATTACATTAGAACTACCAATTAGTTCATATTTTTTTATTAAACTGCTTCTTAGATTTATGTTTTCTCTTTCAAGAAGCTTAAACTGTAGAGCCCTTTCTACAGAAAGGATAACTCTCTCAATAGATAATGGTTTTTCAAGAAAATCAAAGGCTCCCAGTTTTATAGCCTGAACTGCTATTTCTACATTTCCATGTCCAGAAATCATTATTACCGGAATATCCTGGTATCTTTCTTTTATTAACTTTATCGTATCAATACCACTTATTCCTGGAAGCCAAACATCAAGCAAAATAAGATCTATATCTTCTTTTTCAAGTATTTTTAATGCTTTCTCAGCATCTTCAGCTTGAAATGTTTGATATCCTTCATCTTCTAAAATTCCAGATAGGGTTTCAATTATTCCCCTTTCATCATCAACAACTAAAATTCTTTTCTTCACACTGGCACCTCTATTATAAATACTGTTCCTTTAGGTTTGTTATCCCTTACAGAAATTTTACCACCATGTTCTGTAACAATTTTTCTTGCTATGGCAAGCCCAAGTCCAGTTCCTTCTTTACTTGTAGAAAAATATGGAAGAAAAAGCTTTTCCTTTGTCTCATTGTCAATACCTGGACCGTTATCTGATATCTCAATAATTAGAGTATTATTTAGTTTAACAGATATTGTTATTTCGCCTTTAGCATTCATAGCTTTGATTGCATTATCAATTATATTAATAAGAACTCTTTTGAACTCATGAGGGTCTAATAAAACATCTCTTAATTCATTTAATACTTTAACATTGATTTTAATGTCTCTATATCCTTTATATAGCTCAATTACATCTTCTACCAAGCTGAAAGGATTTATCTTTTCCTTTTTTATTTCTGGTAACTTGCCGAATTTCTGAAAGGCATCAATTAAATTCTTAAGAGATTCAACTTCTGAAATTATTGTTTGAGTTGATTTTTCAAATACTATATCAAAGTCTTCATCTTTGTTCTTCCATTTTTTTATGAGCCTTTCTGTGGCAAGCTTGATTGGAGTAAGGGGATTTTTTATTTCATGAGCTAATCTGCGCGCAACCTCTTCCCATGCCATTGCTTGCTGGACTTTGACAATATCAGTAATATCATCAAAAACTACAAGAATTCCTGTTGCTCTATCTTCCTTACTTTCTCTTAGAGATACAATCCGAGCATTTAATATTTTATTCTTATCCTTTATTTTTGCATTTAATTGCTTTTCAATTTCGTATATTCTTTGCTGAGAGATTTTCCTTATAAAATCTTTTAATCCCTCGGATTCAATAAAATTAAGTAGTTCTTCATAATTTTTGTTTTCAATCTGATTCTTTTCTAACTGTAGAATTTCCTCACCTGCTTTGTTAATAGTTAGAATTTTACCATCGGGCGTTATAAAAATAACTCCAGATATAATATTTGAAAGAATGCGTTCAAGCAAAATATTCCTCTCTGAAAGCTGAACATAAGCCTTATCAAGTTTTTCTATCATTTCATTGAAAGAATTAACAAGAATACCAATCTCATCAGAGCTTTTAGTTAAAATTTTCACTTTAAGATCACCTGTTGCTGCTCTGTTTGTTGCCTGAACAAGTTCCCTTATTGGATTGGTTATTTCCTGAGAAATTTTCATTGATGTCCAGAGTGCTAAGAAAATTATTATAAGACTTAAAAACCCAAGAAAATAAAGATAATTAGTCTTAACTGCCTTTCTCAATGAACCCATTTTAAGGTATTCCTCATGATAAGTTTTTAGTTCCTCAACTTTTCTGGTTATTTCAGATGGAATGACCATTTTTGCAACAAGAATTCCCTTTTTGTAAGGTATGGCAGATACTATAAGATCTCTTTCCTGAGAAGAAATAATCTGACTCGATTTTCTACCCTGAAAGGCATCTCTATAAACATCTAACATTTCTGAGAAAGGTTTATCTATCTTTTCAATGGTAACGTTTTCCGGGAGATTTTTTAATTTACCTTTTGAATAATCTTCAAGGATTGATAAAAGTCTTTCTTTTTCAAAATCATAAAATGCTCTAACTGTGCTTACAGCCTTTGAGACCACCTCTCTGTTTGATTTTGAAAATATTTTCTCTATTGAGCTTTCTAACACTCCACTAAAAGCTATAAATAAGAGTGCGGATGGAATAAGTACAAGCCCAACAAAAATTGTAACTATTTTTATTCTAAATCTATATCCCGGGACTTCCCTGTGTTTTTCAAGATAGAGTCTGAAAATACTTCTTATAACAAAAAATCCGAGGGTAACAATGGAAATTATATTTATTACAAAAAGCGAGACTACTATGAATCTTGTTGGAATTTGTTCAGAGGGAATTCTCAGAAGATAAATTTCAAACCCGAGAACAATAAAAAGAAGAACAGATAGGAATACAGGGAAAAAATATTTCTTTAATTCCTTTTTCATGGCAAATCAAATCTTTCAGATTCTTTTACTATTTTAGTTTCATATTTAGGCACGAAAAATAAAAAATGTTCAAGTAGTAATGGAAGTTTTTTAATGTTTGACTCAACAGTAACTTTTATATAATATTTCCCCGATTCAAACTTATTTATATTAGGAAAATCTACAGCTTCTATCTTTAAACCCCAATCTAAAGCATCCGTTGAATTTTTGAATCTTTTTTCCTTTAAGATCTTACCTTCTAAATTCCCAATGATATATTCCTCTTTTATCGGGTCTGATACAAATATTCGCTGAATTTTCACGCCTGTTATAAATTCATCAGGAATAATTGACCATCGCCTATAAAGTTCAACTAAAATTTGAATATTCTTACCTAAACCAGCTTTAAAATCTTCTACAAATTCTTTTGACGGAATTATTCTTGCAGTAATTTCAATTGAATTTGAACTTTTTTTCACAGAAATATCAATATTTTCAATACTATCAGCATCGTTTATATTTAAAATGAAAATTATTAGAAAAAATATCAATATTTTTAAAATTTTTTTCATAATGAATTTATTATATTACTTTTTGCTTTACTTTTTCTTGATATCTATGATAAAAGATAAAAATCAATATTTGGGAGGTTGAAAATGAAAAAATTTTTAATTATTGCAGGTACCTCTTTCTTAATTTTAAGTGGTTGTGCAACAAAAGAGTA
Source organism: Thermodesulfovibrio sp. (assembly GCA_026415595.1). Lineage (GTDB taxonomy): Bacteria > Nitrospirota > Thermodesulfovibrionia > Thermodesulfovibrionales > Thermodesulfovibrionaceae > Thermodesulfovibrio. Next base: position 19,567 of record JAOAGU010000009.1, read on the forward strand.
TGTGAAAGAACAGATTGACCCTATTAATATTAGGTTAGAAAAAATTGAGAAGCAACTTGAAAAGATGAATAATGAAATTTCAAAGATTAATAGTGATATCAAAAATACAAATTCTAAGGTTGATGCAACAAATAATACAGCAAATGAAGCACTTAAAAAATCTCAAGAAGCCATTAAAGAGGCAAAAAGTGCTGCTATGAAAGCTGAAGACGCAGCCAATAAAGCACAAGCTGCTGCTGAGACTGCTAAAAAGGCTTTTGAGCTTCAACTGAAAAAGTAATTTGACATTTTAACTTTATAAATATTAAATTTTCAGATTGTGAAAAACCATTTACTTCACTCTCTCTGGATAGGACTTGTAGCAGGTTGTTTTGGTGGTCTTGTAGGGCTTGGAGGCGGTGTAGTCATGATTCCACTTATGGTTGCTGTTTTAAAAATTTCTCAACACAAAGCCCATGGAACAAGTCTATTTGCTCTCGTTTTTACAGGAGTTACAGGTGCAATTACCTATGGCATGAAAGGTTCAGTAGATGTTATTGCCTCTTTAATTCTTGCAGTCACAGCAATTTTTACTGCAAGAGTTGGTGCTAAATTTGCTCATAGTCTTCCCGAATGGAAACTGAAAAGAGCCTTTGGAGCTTTTCTGATATTTGCAGCTTTAATCCTTATTTTAAAACCCTATCTGGCTAATTTATATCATTTTGAACTTGCAGGTATTTTGAAAATTATTACCCTTCTGTTTATTGGGCTTTTTGCAGGTTTTCTTGCTGGCATGATGGGAATAGGAGGTGGGACAGTAATGGTCCCTGCCCTTGTATTAATTTTGAATTATGGACAGCATATAGCTCAAGGCACCTCACTTTTGTGTATGGTTCCAGCTGGTGCGGTAGGAGCCTATACTCATTTGAAGCTTGGTAATGTAATTAAAAACTTACTTCCTGGACTTGTAGTAGGAATTATTGTTGGCACATATATCGGTTCAAATATTGCCCATGCACTTTCAGAGGCTAATTTAAGAATAATATTCGCTTTGATTATAATATGGACAGGTATAAGATTTTTAAAAACTCCCAAGCCTTAAGTATGAATTTTCTAAAAATTTTTTTAATATTTTTTTTAATATACTCCCACTCAATCTGCCTTGCACAGGAAGAATTAAAAAAAATAACATTGAAAGTTGGTAAACATAAGGAATTTTATAGACTTGTTTTACATTGCGATGAGGAACATACGAAAGATTCATTGAATGTTATAGCACTAAAAAATAACAAAGTTAAGATTTCTCTTCCTGAAGAATTTAACATTGAATTTCAAAATAAAACTTTAACTGAAGGTGAATTTATAAAAGAATTCTATATAAAAAAATTTAATAAATATTATTTAATTAACACACCTCAATTTAAAGATTATAAAATTTATAAACTTTATTCGCCACATAGAGTTGTTATTGATATTTACACAAATCAACTAATAACCACTGACATACCCAGCGACAAAAAAGCTTTATCAATTATAATTGATGCTGGACATGGAGGTAAGGATGTTGGTATTTCTTATCAGAATATGACAGAAAAAGACTTAACATTGTTTATAGCAAAGGAAATTAGTGCAAAATTAACCAAAAAAGGTATAAACAGCCTTTTAACACGAGATTCAGACATAGAGCTTTCTATCAAAGAACGATTGAAAATTGGGAAAAATCAAAAAACGGGTATTTTTTTAAGTATTCACATATCTAATATGGAAATTTTTAGAATTTATTCTAATTATGAAAAAATTCAACGGGGAACTAAAAACAATAGATTATTAGAACAGTTCCTCAATATATTAAAAAATAAAATAGAAAAAAATTATTCCGAATCAATATCTATTGAAAAACTGCGTGTATATAAAATAAAGAGTTTTAATTTACCATTCGTCATGATAGAAATTCCTAAGAAGAGCCTCTTAAATGACAATAAATATTTAAGTAAAATAATTGAAAATCTCTTTGAAAGTATTAACGAATTAATTAGTTTAAAATCTGATACGTAATATATGAAGAAAAAAATAATAATTATCTTAATATTAATTTTATTAGTTGTGACAATGACAATTGTTTTTTTCATTTTCAATGAAGAAAAAGATCAAAAAGTCTCTAAAAAGGAGGCTGAATTAGAAAATTTCAAGTTACTTATATATCAAAACAACGAAATAGTAAAAAAGGAAATATATTTAACAAAAGAGAGCAATGAATTAAAAAAAATAGAAAAAGTTTTAGAGAGTTTTATTAACGAATTAAGCTCTCCTTTAGATAAAACTAAAATATTAGGAATATATAGAGACAAAAAAAATAAAATTTATTTAGATTTATCATCAAATTTTTCTATATCAATGGATGCAAAAGAAGAATTTTATCTTTTAAAATCTTTATATCTAACTTTAAAAAATAACTTTATTTGGATTTCAGATGTTAAAATATTAATATCAAGCTCAGAAAAAGAAACTCTGGCTGGACATATCTTAATTGATTCCCTAAAAGAATCTGTGGAGGAAAATTAATGAAAGATAAACCAATAGGAATTTTTGATTCAGGAGTAGGAGGACTCACGGTTCTTAAAGAAATCTATAAATTACTTCCAAATGAAAATCTGATTTACTTAGGTGACACAGCAAGAGTGCCTTATGGAATTCGTTCTCCAGAGACTGTAATAAAATATTCCCTGGAATGTGCTGAATTTTTATATAAAAAAGGTATTAAATTGCTTGTTTTAGCCTGTAATACTTCATCCTCTATAAGTCTTGATACTTTAAGAAAAAATTTTGATATCCCTATTATTGGCGTTATAGAACCAGGAGCGAGAAAAGCTTTAGAAGTTACAAAAAACAATAAAATTGGAGTCATTGGAACTGAGGCAACAATTCAAAGCAAATCTTATCATTTAACAATAAAAAGTTTAAATCCTGATATATTTGTCATATCAAAAGCTTGTCCTCTATTTGTTCCGATTGTAGAGGAGGGAATACTTGAAGGTGCTATTGCCGATTTAATAATAGAGAGATATTTAAAAGAAATAAAAAAAATCGGAATTGATACTTTAATTCTTGGTTGCACCCATTATCCTTTACTGAAAAAAGCAATAAAAAAATATATGAAAGACATAAATCTTGTTGATTCTGCTGAAGCAGTAGCTCAAGATGTTAAGAGACTGTTAATAGAGAAAAAATTTTTAAATAATCAAAAATCAGAAAATACAAAGATATTTTATGTAACTGATGCTCCCGATAGATTTAAAAAAATAGGAGAAATATTTTTAAATTTCGAAATTGATACTATTTATAAAATTTCTCTTGAAGCGGAGGAAACAACAAAATGAGGCCTGATGGAAGGAAAAATGACGAATTAAGACCTATAAAGGTAGAAAAAAATTATATAAGAAATGCAGATGGCTCTGTTTTGATAGAATTTGGTAATACCAGAGTAATATGCACAGCATCTATTGAAAACAAAGTTCCTCCCTTCTTAAAAGATCAAAAAAAAGGCTGGATTACCGCTGAGTATGGAATGTTACCACGTTCAACACCAATGAGAATGCTAAGAGAGTCCACTACTGGCAGAATTGGAGGAAGAACGCATGAAATTCAAAGATTAATTGGACGATCTCTCAGGGCTGTAATTGATCTTGAAAAACTTGGTGAGAGAACTATATGGATTGACTGCGATGTAATTGAAGCAGATGGTGGAACAAGAACTGCATCTATCACTGGTGGTTATTTAGCCTTAAGAGAAGCAGTAAAAAAAGCTATGGGCTCAGGAATGATTATATCTAATCCAATTAGAGATACCGTTGCAGCAATAAGCGTAGGGATTGTATTGGGAGAACCCAGACTTGATTTATGTTACGCAGAAGATTCTCAGGCTGAAGTGGATATGAACGTTGTTATGACAGGTTCCGGAAAATTTATAGAAATTCAAGGTACAGCTGAAATGTTACCGTTTTCAAAGGAAAATTTATTTCAACTTTTATCATTAGCAGAAAAGGGTATAAAAGAAATATTACGAATTATAAATCAGCTTGAGTAAGTTTTGTCTCCTATCAGGTTTTTAAAGATTTACTAATTTTCTATTAATTATATATAATACTCAACATGAAGATAGCAATTGGAGCAGATCACGCAGGTTATGAACTTAAAGGAATTATTACTAAATTCATAGAAGAAATAGGCTATGAAGTGGTTGATATGGGAACTGGTACATCTTGCTCTGTGGATTATCCTGACTATGCTGAGGCTGTTGCAAAGGCTATTTCTGAAGGCATATATGAAAGAGGGATATTAATCTGTGGCACTGGTATAGGAATGTCTATAGTAGCAAATAAATTTAAAAATGTAAAAGCAGCCCTTTGTAATGATCTATTTACTGCAAAAATGTCCAGACTTCATAATGATGCTAATATTCTTTGCATGGGAGCACGGGTTATTGGAACAGGACTTGCAAAAGAGATAGTTAAAACATGGCTTACAACAAATTTTGAAGGTGACAGACACTTAAAGAGGCTTGAAAAATTAAATCTTATAGAAAGGAAGGTTACAGATTAGTGAAAATGAAGTCTTTAAAAGACGTAGATTTAGAAATTTATCAGTTAATTCAGCAAGAGAAAAAAAGAGAGACAAACAAAATTCTTATGATTGCCTCTGAAAATTATGCAAGCAGAGCAGTTATGGAAGCACAGGGCTCTCTTTTTACTAATAAATATGCTGAAGGATATCCAGGAAGAAGATATTATGGTGGATGTCAATATGCGGACGAAATTGAGAGACTTGCTCAAGAAAGAGCAAAAGAACTTTTCAAAGTTGAACATGTGAATGTTCAACCCCATTCTGGAACTCAGGCAAATATGGCTGTTTATTTTGCCTTTCTACAACCAGGGGATACAATAATGGGGATGAGCCTTACTCACGGAGGGCATCTATCTCATGGCTCTCCTGTAAACTTTACAGGTAAACTTTATAAAACAGTATTTTATGGTGTCAATAAAGAAACGGGATACATTGATATGGAAGAGGTTAGAAAGCTTGCACATGAATACAAGCCTAAAATAATCATTACTGGAGCAAGCGCCTATCCAAGAACTATTGCTTTTAAAGCATTCTCAGAGATAGCAAAGGAAGTTGGAGCTTATTTAATGGCAGACATAGCCCATATTGCAGGATTAATAGCAACAGGTATTCATCCATCTCCTGTATCATATTCTGATTTCGTAACCACAACAACACATAAAACTCTTAGAGGACCAAGAGGTGGAGTAATAATGTGTAAATCAGATTATGCAAAAGCTATAGAC